>CAYLIO010000063.1:0-7469 GCA_964383655.1 uncultured Clostridia bacterium
AGATCCACAGCGGTGATTTCTATGATGAACTGGTAGAAATGCTTGATGAACCGGAAACATATACTTTGGAAGTCAGTAAGGGAATCATGTTTATCGATATGATAGATGTAGAGTGGGAGAATGATGAAGCTTGGCTTGAGTTTTTATGCCAGCTATCTATCGATGAGTTGTGTCTGATTTTAGAAGATTCGTATGGACAAAAAGCTCTGAGCACGATTAATAAACCTCAGAATTATCAGGCAGATGGTCCTGATGGGGGTCATACTTCATATCGATATGGAGACAAAGGGAACAATACAACATATGTAAATGAAGGCACGCTCGCATGTTCATGGAATAAAGAGTTGCTGCGTCAGCGCGGTGATTTTATGGCGGAGGATGCTTTGTATTCAAATGTAAATCTCGTAATGGCTCCCGGAGTAAATATTCATCGCACACCGTTTAGCGGCAGAAATTTTGAATATTATTCTGAAGATGGCGTTTTATCTTATCTGATGTGTTCTGTGCAGACGCAGGCCATGCAGGAAAAGGGGGTCATTGCCATGCTCAAACATATGGCAGCAAACGACCAGGAGGCAAATCGACGTGGTGTTTATGAGTTTATGACAGAGCAGGCTCTACGTGAAAGTTCACTTAAAGGTTTTGAAGGCGGGCTTACCATAGGTGGAGCAATGAGTGTCATGGCTTCATTTAACTGCATCGGCGCATGTAATGCCGCAAGGAATTATGCATTATTGACTGATGTATTACGTAACGAATGGGGATTCAGAGGCTTTGTCGACACCGATGCTAATGACAGTGTTGATACTCCTTCACTTGCTGTTCTATCGGGTATCGATGAATTCTGTCTTACATCTTCGATTAACCGAACGGTTGCTGCGGACGCAAAGGCGGGAGATGAATACCTTATCGAAGCACTTATAAATACAAATAAGCGTTACTACTATACATACTTGCGTTCTAACTTAGTCAATGGCCTGACTGCTGACGTTGTTGTTTCCAATAGCGAGCCGTGGTGGAAGATAGCGCTATGGGTAGGTGACGGTGTTCTCGCTGTAATAACGATTGCCGGCATAGGCACATACCTATATCTGACATGCACAAAAAAAGAAAAATTGTCATTAAGGAGGTCAAAAAATGAACGTGATTAAAAATAAGTTGGCCTCTAAAACAGTTATGCAATACATTGCATATGCAGCGGCATTGGTTGGTTTTGTGGCGGATATCATATTTTTAATAGTTGATGGCTCTGACCAAACCTTTACTATAGGATGCTTTGTCTGCGTTCTACTGGGCAGTTTAGTGGCTTTATCTGATTTTTTTAAGAGCTTCTTGGACGGTATCGCGTTGTGGTTTGCCGTAATACTGTATTCTGTCGGTATAGGGTTTCATTTGTATGAAGCATTGCCCTCCATTTCCGACTTATGGAACAACATTGTATTTATAGGCGGAAATCAGCAGGCCGCAATTGTATTCGGGATTATTTTTCTTGCCGTAACTGTCGTGCTTATAGTTGCAAATTTTACGGAAGGGAAACGTGATCCTGCAAATGAAATGATGACTGTACAGCAAGAAGGAACAGAAGCAAATAAGTAAAATCATTATACACAAGATTTAATAAGACATAAAACAACCCACCGGCTCGGTGGGTTGTTTTATGTCTGTAACAGTTTTAAAATTGGCCTGCTTTATCATGTGAAAGAAATTGTAAAAAGGTCAAGATATTGTTATATTTTTTACAAGATGAGTTTAAGTATATAAAATTTAATTCTAAGCGGAAGCTTTTTATGGCTCCTAAAAATCTAATATCACGCTTAAATGGTGGATATTATCAATGGAATTTTTAATACAAAGCTTGCCGAAGAGTCTGATTTTATGAAAGATAATTTGGGAAAATGGTTTTACGTCTATCTGATGCATACAAAAGACAACATGCAAAACAAATATATTTGATTTTTCGTTATATAAATGATAAAATTTCGGTTGTATGAAAAAGCTGCTGAAGTACCTGGCGAGCTATAAAAAGGAGAGTGTTTTAGCACCGCTTTTCAAGTTTTTTGAGGCGTGTTTCGAACTGGTCGTTCCCGTTATAGTTTCCATGATAATAGATAACGGCATTGAGAATGGTAAAGGGTATGTCTATATCATAGAAATGTGTCTTGTGCTCGTTGCTCTCGGAGTCGTCGGTTTGGTGTGTTCGATTATAGCACAGTACTTTGCGGCAAAGGCTGCCGTCGGTTTTGCAAAGAACTTGAGACATGACTTGTTCGCTAAGATACAGAGCCTGTCATATTATGAGATAGACAAACTCGGCACTTCGCGCATGATCACGAGAATGACAAGCGACGTAAACCAGGTGCAGAACGGCGTAAACATGGTCTTGCGACTGTTTATGCGTTCACCGGTTATCGTATTCGGCGCAATGATTATGGCTTTTGTCATAAGTACTGCGGCCGGCGTTATTTTCGCTATAACTATCGTCGTTCTCTGCATAGTGGTTTTTGCTATACTTTTTCTTACTATTCCGCAGCATAAAAAAGTGCAGGAGACACTCGACGGTGTCACTACGCTCACACGTGAGTCGCTTACAGGCGCAAGAGTCATTCGCGCGTTTTGCAGCGAAGATAGGGAAGTAGAGGAATATAATATCCGGAATGAAAAGCTTAAACACCGACAAACTGTTGTCGGAAGAATTTCGGCGCTCATGAACCCTCTCACATACGCAATTATAAATATCGGAATTATTCTCCTGCTCTATGTCGGAGCAATCAACGTAGATTCGGGATCGCTGATTAGCGGCAAGGTGGTGGCGCTTTATAACTACATGTCCCAGATTCTCGTCGAACTTATTAAACTTGCAAACCTTATCGTCACAGTAACCAGATCGTTTGCTTGCGCCGACAGGCTGGCAGAAGTTGTCGATATGCGACCCTCGTTGAAGCATGGCGACTGCTCAAAAACAGAAAATATGCCGTATATTAAGTTTGACGGTGTCTGCATGAGATATTCACCCGATGCAGGCAACGCTCTCACCGATGTGAGCTTCACGGCCGAACGCGGCGAGACAATAGGGATAATAGGCGGTACAGGTTCGGGAAAAAGCACACTGGTAAACCTCATTCCTCATTTTTATGACGCAAGCGAAGGCGAGATCTATATCGATGGTATAAAGGTAAGTTGTTACGGGGACGAGGCATTGCGTCGAAAATGCGGTGTTGTTCCGCAAAAGGCTGTACTGTTCAACGGTACCATAGCCGAGAATCTGCGCTGGGGGAATCCGGATGCGACGGACGATGATCTTATACAGGCCGTAAAGTACGCTCAGGCCGAAGACGTTATAAAAGCTAGAGAAAAAGGGCTTGACGAGATGGTGGAGCAGGGCGGACTGAACTTCTCAGGCGGACAGAAGCAAAGGCTTACCATTGCCAGAGCGCTCGTAAGAAAGCCGGAGATTTTGATACTTGATGACAGCGCATCTGCGCTGGATTATGCAACTGATGCCAATTTAAGAAAAGCTTTAAAATCACTCGACTATAAACCTACAACATTCATAGTGTCTCAGCGTACATCTTCCATAAGAGGTGCCGATAAAATTATAGTACTTGACCATGGAATAGTGGCAGGAGTCGGAACCCACGAGGATCTTATCGAAAACTGCTCGCTCTACCGCGAGATCCATTATTCGCAGTATGATAATAAGGGGGAGGCTTAAGTTATGAAGAATGCTCTCTCCCAAAAACAGATTATAAAGCGCGTGCTTAGACAGCTGAAGGGTTATGCGGTCTATATAACGCTTTCTCTCTTTATGGCCGTCCTTACCGTTGCAGGGAATCTGATTGTGCCCATATTCTTCGGCAAGATAATCAATTTGATGATTAAAGATGGTACGGACTTTCAAGCAATATTTATAAATACCGCTATAATCATTGCGATTATCCTTATTACATTTGTATCGCAGTGGCTGATGAATGTAATAAATAACAAAATTACATACTCGGTGTGCCGTGATATGAGGAAACAGATCTTTGAAAATATTCAGAGACTGCCGCTCAAATATATTGACGGACATCCTTACGGCGATATAGTGAGCAGAAATATATCCGACGTGGATCAGGTCGCAGACGGATTGCTGATGGGGTTTACGCAATTCTTTACAGGCATGCTCACCATTTTAGGAACACTTGTTCTCATGTTTGTATATAACTGGATAATAGCTCTTGCCGTTGTCGTGCTTACGCCTCTTTCGCTTTTTATTGCCAAATTCATTTCAACGAGAACATATAAGATGTTCAAGAAAACATCTGAAATACGAGGAGAGCAGACCTCGTTTATAGACGAAATGGTCGGCAATATAAAGGTTGTGCAGGCATTTTCGCACGAAGAAGATAATATGCACAGATTTGACGAGATAAACGAACGGCTTACAAAAGCTTCGCTCGATTCCACGTTCTATTCTTCGTTGCCCAATCCCACAACAAGATTCGTAAACTCGCTTGTATATGCAGTGGTTGCGCTTGCAGGAGCTCTTACGATAATATACCCGGTATTGCCTGTTGCATTCGATATCGGAAAACTGAGCACCCTTTTGAGTTATACCAATCAGTACACAAAACCTTTTAACGAAATTACGGGTGTTATAACGGAGCTTCAAAACGCTATCGCCTGCGCGGGACGAGTATATGAAATTATAGATGAGCCGCCGCAGGTGCCGGATGCAATAGATGCGAAAGAGCTTAAAGACGTTCACGGCGATGTTTACTTTGATGATGTCAGCTTCTCGTACTCCGAAGACAGAGAGCTCATCGAACATCTCAATATAAACGTTACGGCAGGCCAAAGAATAGCTATCGTCGGTCCCACGGGCTGCGGTAAAACAACGCTTATAAATCTTTTAATGCGTTTTTATGATGTGGACGAAGGCAGGATTTCCGTTGACGGACAGGATATAAAAGGAGTGACACGCAAATCGCTCAGGCATAATTACGGGATGGTATTGCAGGATACTTGGCTGAAAAGCGGAACAATAAAGCAAAATATACTTATGGGTAAGCCCGACGCGACTGACGATGAAATAATAGAAGCGGCAAAAAATGCACGCGCGCACAAGTTTATCGTACAGCTTGAAAACGGGTACGACACAGTAATTTCTGAGGATGGGGGCAGCCTTTCACAGGGCCAAAAACAACTTTTGTGTATAACCAGGATAATGCTCTCGTTGCCGCCGATGCTGATTTTAGACGAGGCGACGTCGTCGATAGATACCAGAACAGAAATGAATATTCAGCGTGCGTTTGTACACATGATGGAAGGAAGAACAAGCTTTATCGTGGCGCACAGGTTATCTACAATAAAGGAAGCCGATCTGATTTTGGTTATGAAAGATGGCAAAATTATAGAACAAGGCAGGCATGAAGAACTGCTTCTTCTTAACGGCTTTTATAATAAACTGTACAGCAGTCAGTTTGCCGTGTAAAACGGCGCAGATAAAATAATTTTAACGGAGAGAATAATGCTTCAGGTAACAAATGTATCGCTGCAATACGGCAGCAAAAAACTGTTTGAGGATGTCAACCTCAAATTTACGAAAGGAAACTGCTACGGAATAATAGGTGCAAACGGAGCAGGCAAGTCAACATTCCTGAAAATATTGAGCGGTGAAATTGAACCAAACAAGGGTGATGTTTCCATGGACAGGACTGAGAGAATGTCTGTTCTTATGCAAAACCAGAATGCGTTCGATGATGTTACAGTTTTGCGTGCCGTGATGCTTGGACACAAGCGGCTTGTGCGTATAATGGATGAAAAGGATGCACTGTATTCAAAGGAGGATTTTTCAGAAAAGGACGGAATACGCGCAAGCGAACTCGAGTCCGAATTCGCTGAGCTTGGGGGTTGGGATGCAGAATACGAAGCTCAGACGCTATTGAACGAGCTCGATATTCATGAGAAATATCATAACGAACTAATGGCCAATCTCGACGCAAAGCAAAAAGTAAAGGTGCTTCTTGCTCAGGCGCTTTTCGGTAATCCGGATATTCTTTTATTGGATGAGCCTACCAATAACCTGGACATAAAGACGGTCAGGTGGCTTGAAAACTATCTTCTCGACTTTGAAAATACAATTATTCTGGTATCGCATAACAGGCATTTTTTGAATAAAGTATGTACACATGTCCTTGATATAGACTATGGCAAGATAAACATGATGGTCGGGAACTACGACTTTTGGTATGAGACAAGTCAGCTGATAGCCCGTCAGCAGAGAGACCAAAACAAAAAGAATGAGCAGCGCGCAAAAGAACTCCAGGATTTCATAGCGCGTTTCTCGGCCAATGCATCAAAATCTCGTCAAGCCACATCAAGAAAAAAAGAGCTTGAAAAACTGACTTTGTCAGATTTTAAACCTTCGCTCAGAAAATACCCGTATATAGACTTCAAGTTTGATAAAGATCTTGGCAATGACATTTTGATTGTTGAAAACCTTACAAAAAAAGGATATTTTGAGGACATCTCATTTATAGTGCAACGCGGCGATAAAATAGGTATAGTGAGCGATAAAAGCACAACGATTACAATGCTTTATGATGTTTTGACAGGCAATGCCGAACCTGACTCAGGCACAATTAAATGGGGTAAAACAGTCAATCTGTCATATTTCCCCGAAAACAACAACGACTTTTTCCAAAATTGTGACCTGACTTTAGTAGAATGGTTAAGTCAATTTTCCAACGATCACTACGAAGAATATTTAAGAGGATGGCTCGGACGAATGTTGTTCTCCGGTGAAGAGGCTTTAAAAAAGGCAAAGGTGTTGAGCGGCGGAGAGAAGGTGCGTTGTATGCTTGCCAAAATGATGTTGGAGGGGGGCAACTTCCTTATATTTGATGAACCTACCAACCACTTGGATCTTGAGAGTATAACATCGCTGAATAATGGAATGAAAAATTTCAGAGGATGCATGCTCTTGACATCGCATGACCAAGAACTTATGAACACTGTTGCCGACAGAATAATAGAAATAAACGAAACTAAAAAATTCGACAAGAATATAACATACGACGAGTATATTGATCTGATTACAGGCCAATCATAAAGAAGAAAGGGTGCTGTTATTTTAAAATAATTTCACTATATGCGATGTAATACGTGTGACGTAGTGCACAATCGTGTATCGTTTTATCTGTCAATTAAAGATATATTTATCAAAATATTAAAGATGGGTTAACTGACAGGCGTATGCTCAATACGCGAAATCCGACGGACGCAGAAGAAGAGCGGGCTTAAGCTGCGGCTTTCGAGGACTGTGCAAGTCTTATAATGATTACGACCGGTTGTATCGATAAATGGTACGAATGCTCTGCGTTGGATTACAAGAGCATCATTGCTGAAAGGCTACAACCGGCACTTAAGTTACAAAGAGGGTCAAACGACCGGGTTTTTCAATGATTATCAATGATGAAATCATCCGA
>CAYLIO010000064.1:0-7441 GCA_964383655.1 uncultured Clostridia bacterium
ATGATCTTTTCGGCGCGGACGATAAAGTGCACGAGGGCGAAGAGGGAGACGAGCCTGAGTATGCAGATGAATACAAAGCCGAATTTGACGAGGTAAAGGCTAAACTCGACGGAATCTCTGCAAGGCTGAACGATCTTTTCGGTACGGACGACGGCGAGCACGACGGTGAAGAGGGAGACGCGCCCGAGTACGCGGAAGAATACGGGGTCGATCTTGACGGGATAAAGAGCAGGCTTGACGCCGTTGTAAGCAGATTGGATGATCTTTTCGGCGCGGACGATAAAGTGCACGAGGGCGAAGAGGGAGACGAGCCCGAGTATGTGGACGAATACGGAGCCGAGCTTGATGAAATAAAGGCTAAACTCGACGGGATCTCTGCAAGGCTGAATGATCTTTTCGGCGCAGACGACGGCGAAGGCGAGCATGGCGAGGAAGATGACGACGGCTACGTCTATGATGACGAAGTAGACGATGAGTTTAAAAAGCTCAACGACAAGCTTGACAGAATAAGCGATAAGATAGACGGGGGTCTTTCGAACGGATATACGCCCGCTGCGGACAGGCGCCCGAATGAGGAGTATTACGAGCAGGAGAATGCGTCTGCCGGCGAAGAGAGTTTAGTCAAAGTCAGCGATATAATCGACGAAAACGATACGAAAAGCGATGAAGCGCCGGACGAGGTAATGGAAACCATTATGGCGGACGTGGCCGAGGAGTTGGCGGAGGGCGAAGCGCAGCCGGACGGATTACCCGGCATAAGCAACGGCGTCGACTTCGCCGGCATGATGAAGTATAATCGCAGCTTTATAGCGAGGATTATTCAGAGCAGCGACGACGTTAAGCGCTATTACGGCCAGGTGAAGAACGCAATGCTCGCGTATAAGAAAGTAAACTCCAATATCTCATGGGGCGCAGAGCGGTTCAGTAAAGGCAGAGAGACGATCGCAAAACTCAAAATAAGGGGTAAAACGCTCTGTCTGTATCTCAATCTCGATCCCAAAGAGTACGCGACTACGGTGTATCACCATGTGGACGTATCCGGCAACAAGTCGATGCACGGTACCCCGATGATGGTAAAGATCAAGAGCCCGCTCGGAGCAAGAAAAGCCATACGGCTTATAGACCAAATGCTTGCAAAGCGAGACGGGGTAAAGCGCGCCATCCAGGAGAGGGATTACGCCGCCATGTATCCCTACGAGTCCATTGAAGAGCTCATAGAAGACGGGCTCGTAAAAGATGTAAGCAAGAAATAAAATATCGCATAATCTTTAATTGTATCGAGGGGGTTGATATGTGTTTTTATCAACCCCCGAATAATTATATAGGCATATTAAAAAAACTGGACAAAATAAACCGGCCCTTATATACGGGCCGACGGGAGAAGAAGTATTGAAAGAGGAAAAAACAAAGACATCCGGCGCAAGGAAGGTGCGCATTAAGAAGAATGAAAATCCGTTCGAGGGGACTCCGATGAATTCCGGGCGCGGTGCGACCGAGCTTTTATACATGCAAGAGACCGCATCCGAAATCACCGCGCGAAAAAAAGGCATGAAGCCCATGCCGGCAAAAAAACCGCGCACAGCCAAAAAAAAGGCCGCGCAGCCCGAACAAGCCGCAAAAAAGACGAAAAGCCGAATGCTGCGCCATAGCGACGGTACGTCCATGCTTTCTGCGGCAGGGAGAGCGGTGCTTGCAGACAGCGTCAAGGTGCGCGGTAAAAAGCCCGGGGTAAAGAAAGAAAAAGAAGAGCCCGTCAAAATAGTATTTCTCGGCGGAGTGGGCGAGATAGGCAAAAACATGACGGCCGTGGAGTACGGGGACGATATAATAATCATCGACGCGGGCATAACATTCCCATCCGAGGAGATGCCGGGCATAGATCTGGTTGCGCCGGATATCTCATACCTTGTTGCAAACCGGTCTAAGATACGCGGCGTTCTGCTGACGCACGGCCACGAGGACCATATAGGCGGCATACCCTATCTTCTGCGCGAGATAGAGACGCAGGTTATAGGGACGCGGCTTACGATAGCGCTTGTCGACAATAAACTGCGCGAGCATAAAATAAACAACGTAAAAGAGACGGTGGTATCGCCGGGAGACAAACTTAAGCTCGGCTGCTTTGAAGTGCTTTTCGTCAATGTAAACCACTCCATAGCCGGTGCGCTGGCGCTTGCGATAAACACGCCGCGCGGGCTTATATTCCACAGCGGCGACTTCAAAATCGATTTGACGCCCGTCGCGGGTGAGCCGATAGATCTGAGAACTATAGCCGATCTTGGGGCTAAAGGAGTCCTGCTTTATATGGGCGAGAGCACAAACATCGAGCGGCCGGGCTATACCATGAGCGAGACGGTCGTAGGGACTACGCTTGACAGGCTTATCGCCGAGAATTTAAGCAGAAGAATTATTATAGCCACGTTCGCCTCAAACGTGCACAGACTGCAGCAGATAGTCGATCTTGCCGTAAAGTACAGGCGCAAGGTGGCGCTCTCCGGCAGAAGCATGCAAAACGTAGTGGATGCGGCCGAGAATTTAGGCGACCTCAATATACCCGAGGGAGTGCTGGTTGACGTGTCGCGCATAAAAAATATGCCGGATAACGAGATCCTTATAGTCTCGACGGGAAGCCAGGGCGAGCCCATGAGTGCGCTGACGCGCATGGCGAACGGCGAGAATTCCGCAGTGAGCGTCGGCGAGAATGATACCATAATAATCTCTGCGTCGCCTATTCCCGGCAACGAAAAAGGTATAAACCGCGTCATAAACAATCTGTACCGCAAGGGTGCCAACGTCATATACGAGAGCTTGGAAAACATACATGTCTCGGGCCATGCCTGCAGAGAAGAGCATAAGATAATGCATACGCTTTTAAAGCCGAAATTCTTTATTCCCGTGCACGGCGAATACAGACACTTGAAAAAGCATGCGCAGCTTGCGCGTGAGCTCGGGATGAAAGAGAGTAATATATTTCTGCCGGATATAGGAAGTCAGGCACTGCTTACATCCGATCGGATGAAACAGGGCGAAAGCGTACCTTCAGGGTCGAGGCTTATAGACGGAGAGGGTATTGAGGACGAGAAGACGAGTACGGTCATGAAGGACAGGCTTCAACTGGCTGCCGACGGACTGTTTATAGTCTCAGTCGTCGTTTCCGGCGGCGAGGTCATAGGCGAGCCGGCGGTAAACAGCCGAGGTTTTATTTTCGGGTTCCATAAGGATTACATAAACGAGATAAGGTCGGTAATAAAGAATGCCATAGAGGGCTACGACCTCTCCGTGGGAAGTGTGGACGAACTCAAGCGCGCCATAAAACGCACGCTCAAGAATTATCTGTATAAAAAGACAAAACAATCGCCCATGATTGTTCCCGTGGTGGTGGAATTGTGACGGACGGGTTTAATTATGCGCACAGAGATACGCGTAAAAAGGACGGGCTCTCGCGCTTTGTAAGTCTCAGGCTGCCGCCTGACGTGGAAGAGATACGCGAAAGCTGCGCAAAAAGGGAGATCCCGACCGCGAGTGATGAGACGCTCGCCTTTCTGATGTGCGAGGTTGCGGCCTTGCGGCCCGCGCGTATACTGGAGCTGGGAACGGCCGTCGGCTGCTCGTCGCTCGCTATGCACTCTGCTTGTCCCTCGGCCGAGATTATAACGGCAGAGCACGATGCCGCATTTTACCGCGAGGCTTGCATGAACATAGAAAAATGCGGTGCAAAGGACAGCATAACTGTAGTATTCGGCGAGGCGGAGGATGTCATAAGCCGGCAGACGACGCCCTTTGACTTTATTTTTATGGACTGCGCGAAAGCGCAGTATATTAAACTTCTGCCCGGGCTGAAGCGCATTCTTGCGCACGGCGGGGTGCTCGTTGCGGATGACGTGCTTTTGTACGGCTGGGCGAGCGGCGAGGCGGATGTGCCTGAAAAACGCAGGATGCTCGCAAGGCATATAGAGGAGTACCTGGAAGCCGTGTCATGCGATGACGAGTTTATGACCTGTGTTCTTAAAGTCGGCGACGGGTGCGCCGTAAGCGTGAAGAAATTTGATTAAAAAAAATTTGAAGATATAAAGAAAAAGGGGAAGACGATACGCCTTAAGCATGAACGTTGAACTGCTTGCGCCTGCGGGAAATCGGGCAAAACTTAATACGGCATTTTATTTCGGCGCGGATGCGGTCTATTGCGGCGGCAAGAATTTTTCGCTGCGCTCGTTTGCGGATAACTTCTCGAACGCCGATCTCGAGGACGCCGTAAAGTATGCGCACGCATTAGGGAAAAAGGTGTACGTAGCAGTGAATATATTTGCTAAAAACAGCGATCTTAAGCCCGTGGAGGATTATTTCGCGTACCTTTGTCACATAGGCGCGGACGCGGCGCTCGTTTCGGACTGCGGGGTATTAGGAGCCGCGCTTAAAGCGGCTCCCAAGCTGCCGCTGCATATATCCACGCAGGCTAACGTCACGAATAAATATGCGGTGAAGTTCTGGCGCGATGCGGGAGCGGTCAGAACGGTGCTTGCGCGCGAGCTCTCCGTAGACGAGATTAAAGAGATTCATGACTATGTCCCGGATATGCAGCTCGAGGCGTTTGTGCACGGGGCGATGTGCATATCTTATTCGGGGAGATGTCTCCTTTCAGATTATCTTGCCGGCAGGCCGTCCAATCGCGGCGAATGCGTTCAGGCCTGCCGCTGGGAGTATAGACTGCTCAAAGGCGGAGAAGACGCATCGGCCGCTCTCACGCTGGAGGAGGACGGCAGAGGCGCCTATATTCTCAATTCCAAAGATCTGAATATGGCTGCGCATCTTAAAGATCTTGAAGCGGCGGGTGTATGCTCGTTCAAGATAGAAGGGCGGATGAAGAGCGAGTATTATCTTGCAACGGTCGTCAATGCATACAGAAGATGTATAGACGACGGATACTCGGAAGAGATAGACCGCGAGCTCGCCGCTGCCGCTCACCGCGCCTACACTGTCGCCTATGCGTTCGGACCGAACAGCAAAACGATAAACTATGCGGATAGCCAGGCAAAGGGCGAATGCGACTATATAGGGAACGCAGTGAAGTCCGACGGCGACTTTGTGTATGTCGAGATGCGCAGCAGATTCCGCGCGGGGGACAGATTAGAGGTGTTGTCGCCTTCGGACAATTTCGGTAAAAGCTTTGTTGCGGAGGAGATGTACGAAAGCTTAGGTCAAAGGACAGATGACTGCAAGCTGGTGCAGGAAATTTATAAGGTGAGATGCCCGTACACGCTTTCGCCCGGGGATATTTTGCGCCGAAGAAAAGAGTGAAAAAAGGATATCGTTTTGGCTTTGCGGGAGGGGTTATGGATTATGAAGTGCCGTGTATCAGCGGAAAAATAATAAACAGAGATGCTGAGGTAAAAGTGCCCGGTTCGAAGAGTATAACCGCGCGCGCGGCGCTCATTTCTGCACTCGCAGACGGAACGTCCGTATTGTACGGCATACAGAACTCGGATGACTGCGCCACTTTCTTAAACTGCTTAAAGAGCGTGGGGATAGACCGGTCTTTGAGCGGCACTACGCTCACCGTGCACGGATGTGGCGGCAGGATACCCGTAAGCAGCGGCGAGGTGTATGTGGGCAGCGCGGGAACTGCGGCAAGGTTCATGACGGCGCTTCTCGCGCTTTCCGACGGCAAGTTTTTGCTCAGGGCGTCCGAACAGATGAAAAAAAGGCCGGTCTCGCCGCTCATACATGCTTTAAGAGACGCCGGGGCGAATTTCGAGTTTTTGGAGAAAGAGGACTGCTTCCCGTTTATAGTGCGCGGTTGTGCCGCATCTGTAAATAAAATTACGGTGGATATAGCGCAGAGCAGTCAGTTCCTGTCGGCGCTCTTGATGGCGGCCGTATGTTTAAAAGACGGGCTTGAGATAGAAGTTAAAGGCGCGCACGGCATGAAATACGTGCAGATGACTGCGGATATTATGCGGTGCTTCGGCGCGTCTGTTGAGAGAAAGAACGGAATATTCAGCGTCAAAGGGGGTTATCGTGCCCGCGAATATGCCATAGAGCCGGATATATCCGCCGCGTGTTACTTCTACGCGATGAATCGTATACTGGATACCCGGATTTCCGTAGCCGGAGTGACGCCGCAGAGCATTCAGGGCGATATCAAGTTTATAGAGCTGTTAAATAGCGGGTTCGACGGGGGCGAGGCGGATATGTCCGCGTTCTCCGACCAGGCGCTTACGCTTGCCGCGATAGCGCCATACTTTTCCAAGCCTACCAAAATAAGCGGCATCGCGCATATACGCGGGCAGGAATGCGACAGGATAAACGCGATATGCACCAACCTGAAGAGGATGGGTGTCGAGTGCCGCGAATATGAAGACGGGGTCGAGATATTCCCGGGCAAGATTCGCGGCGCACATATAGAGACGTTCGGCGATCACCGCGTTGCGATGAGTTTTGCCGTGACCGGACTCAGGAGCGAGGGTATAGTCATAGACAATGCCGAGGTGTGCAAAAAGACGTTCCCTGAATACTTTGCCGTGCTTGACGCTCTTGCGGCCGAGCTTGTTCTGCCCGGGCGGGGAGCAGAACGCATGAGTTGAAAAATGAAGCTTAGTCTGACCAATCTATACTATTCGGATGTATCCGATACTCGCGGCGGCCTCATTACCGCCTTAAAAAACATGAATATCGCCAATGTACACGATGTTGAATATATGGCATTGTATGATGACGGTAAGACTCTCGATGCTCCGACGATGTTGACTACTCTCCCGCAGGATAGACTTCACTATAGACCCGAGGAGCTGAACAGATTTATAAGAAAACATTTGGAATAAATACACATACGACATCTGTTATCGATAATTCGAGCCGAATCACCTTAAGAATAAAGGGTTCTCGGCTCGTTTTTCTCATCGAAGTGTCGAAGACGGGTTATTCCGATATTTATAGAGGGTTGCGGTCCGTTCGATTTTGATACCATACGCTGCTATGTTTGTCACGTAATTATATGGACCGTTCCGCTTATGACGGTAGTGCCGGGAAGGCATAAGCTCAATTACAGGCGCATAGGACTCGTGCCTATCGTTTATCTTCTCGTCCTTACCGTCATCGTCGTAAACGAAGCGGTGCTTTCTGTGTTCGAGCCGAACGATATAGAATACCTGTTCTCATGCGGCCACGGCAACGGCGGACCGGTATTCGGGGCTTATCCGGGCACGAGCAAAACCATAGTCAAACTTTTAACCGTGTTCGTCCCATATCTGTTTAAGCCGGACAGCGCCGGAAATCGTGCTTGCCGGCCGGTTCTGTGGCGGGTGTTCTCCCGTATACATATGCGGCTGTCCCGCGGCCTTCCTCATGTCGCTGTCTAGGGGCACAAGCATTTCGCAGAGGATGTAAAACGGCTTTGCCGCATTATCGCAAGGTCGTTCGTGCGTCAGCGCTTCGGCAGGAAAAA
>CAYLIO010000065.1:0-7360 GCA_964383655.1 uncultured Clostridia bacterium
AAAATTTTAAATCCCGCTTCTCCGCAACTTCGGCCGCAATTTTGTCGCGCTGTACGGGTAAATAAGTTGCAAGCGTAAAAAAAATATGATAAAATGGCAAAGCTGTAAAAAAATTCACACCCGCAGGGCATCGCGCTCCGTGGCGGCACGGGCCGGTCGACGGCCGACGTCGTAAGCGCAAGTAAAAAAATTCGCCTGCGGGGAGGTAAAACGGAGGAAAGAATTATGGCAGTTATTACAATGAAGCAGCTTTTGGAAGCGGGCGTTCATTTCGGCCACCAGACAAGAAAGTGGAATCCGAAAATGAGCCGCTACATCTATGCTGCGCGCAACGACATTCACATCATAGACCTTCAGCTCACCGTATCGCTCATCGAGCAGGCGTACAACTTCGTGGTTGAAAGCGTAAAGGAGGGCAAGAGTGTCCTCTTTGTCGGCACGAAAAAGCAGGCACAGGAAGCTATCAAGGAAGAGGCGGAGCGTTGCGGTCAGTTTTATGTAAATTCACGCTGGCTGGGCGGAACGCTCACCAACTTCAAGACAATCCGTTCGCGCATCGATCGCATGATGAAGCTCGAAAAGATGGAAGAGAGCGGCGAGTTCGATCTTCTGCCGAAAAAAGAAGTTGCCAAGCTCAAGGACGAGATGGGGAAACTTCAGGTAAACCTTAACGGCATACGAAACATGAACAAGCTCCCCGGAGTTATGTTTATAGTAGATCCCAATAAAGAGGACATAGCCGTGGCCGAGGCGCGCAAACTCGGCATTCCCATCGTGGCTATAACGGATACCAACAGCGACCCCGATGTTATAGACTACGTAATCCCCGGCAACGACGACGCCATCCGCGCCATAAAACTCATCGCTTCGGTTATGGCAAACGCCGTAATCGAGGCAAATCAGGGCGAAACACCCGTGGCGGAAGAGACTGCCGAAGGGGAAGCCGCCGCCGAAACCTCAGGAATCGAGGAGATGATGCAGGTGACGGAAGAGGCCGCCGAAGCCCTTGAGGAAGAGAAGGCGGAGTAAAAACAGCATACATAAAAAATAGTTATGAGGTAAAAATAAATTATGGCATTCACAGCTAAGGACGTTATGACTCTACGTGAAAAGAGCGGCGCCGGCATGCTTGACTGCAAGAAGGCATTGCAGGATGCGGACGGCGATATGGAGAAGGCAGCCGAGCTCCTGAGAGAGCGCGGCATAGCGAAGGCCGTCAAGAAAGAGGGCCGTATTGCCGCCGAGGGCGTCGTGGGCGCATATGTGGACGGCGGTGTAGGCGTGCTTATAGAGATAAACTGCGAGTCTGATTTCGTGGCCAAGGGTGAGAAGTTCCACGAGATCGTGGATACCGTCGCGAAAATTGCGGCGAAGAACAAGCCCGCAAATACAGACGCGCTGTATGACTGCCCCGCAGAAGGCGGTACGGTGAGAGATTATATCACCGGACAGACGGCCGTAATCGGCGAAAAGATATCTATCCGCAGATTCGAGATATATGAGACCAACGGCAAGATCGAGACGTATATCCACATGGGCGGAAAAGTCGGCGTTATGGTAGAGGCTGCGGATACCGCCGCCGGGTGTGAGGAGACGCTCCACGACGTGGCGCTTCAAATAGCCGCATCGCGGCCCTCATACATCACCAAAGACGATGTTCCCGCCGCCGTTTTAGATAAAGAAAAAGAGATACTTCTCGCACAGATGCAGAACGACGAGAAGAATGCGAAGAAGCCGAGGGAGATACTCGAAAAAATAGTGGCCGGCAAGCTCGGCAAGTATTATTCGGAAAATTGTCTCATGCTTCAAGCCTTTGTCAAGGACGACTCTAAAACAGTGGGAGAGGTAATAGGCAGCAAGTTTAAAGTGGCGAGATTTGCGCGCTACGAGATGGGCGAAGGAATAGAAAAGAGGAGCGAGGATCTCTCCGAGGAAGTGGCAAAGCAGGTTGCCGCTATGAAAAAAGACTGATTTCGGTTCGAAAATAATACGATATACGGCGCGGGGGAATAAAACAACCGCGCCGTTTCAACAGCGGCGCAAGACGTGCGGATCGGGCGTCGAGCGAAAAAAATTCGGGCAAATGAACAGATAGCCGGAACTAAAAAACCAATGCAAAAGTCTCGTGCATTTTGTGGTACGGCGGTATTGTCTTTTCTCATATAGTATGGTATAATTTTTTCATGCAGATAGTTTTTTCGGAGGGCGGGTGTTCATATGCGGCCGAAATACAAAAGAGTACTCATAAAACTTTCGGGCGAAGCCCTTGCCGGCAGCAAGGGGCACGGGCTGGATGAGGATGTCATCGCAAGCGTCGTCGATCAGATAGCCGAGATAAAGCAGATGGGTGTCGAGGTTGCGCTCGTCATCGGCGGAGGCAACTTCTGGCGCGGCAGAGACGGGATGAACATGGATCGTACCACGGCCGACCAGATGGGAATGCTGGCAACGGTAATGAACGCTCTCGCCATGATGGACGCCATAGAACGGCGCGGTATACCCACCCGCGTTCAGACGGCGCTTATAATGACGTCGGTGGCCGAGCCGTATATTTTGCGCAAAGCGCTCCATCATTTTGAGAAGGGAAGAGTGGTGATAATGGCTTGCGGCACGGGGAATCCATACTGTTCTACGGATACCGCAGCTGTCCAGCGCGCGTGCGAAATCCAGGCGAGTGTGCTGCTTATGGCAAAGAATATCGACGCGATTTACGACAGCGATCCGAGGACCTGTGCAAACGCAAAGAGATACGACCATATAAGTTATATGGACATAATAAAAAACGGGATAAAGGCAATGGACGCTACTGCTGCCACGATGTGCATGGAAAACAACATTCCGGCAATAGCGTTCGGGCTCAGCGAAGAAAAATCCATAGTAAGGGTGGTATGCGGGGAAAAACTCGGTACGCTCATAGACAACAAATAAGGAGCTTTATATGGTAGACAAAGAACAGGTTCAGGAGATTATGCTTGTACTTGAGGACAAGCTTTCCAAGACGGT
The DNA here is from genome assembly GCA_964383655.1 of uncultured Clostridia bacterium. GTDB lineage: Bacteria > Bacillota > Clostridia > Christensenellales > Borkfalkiaceae > Coproplasma. Next base: position 3,004 of record CAYLIO010000065.1, read on the forward strand.
CAGCGTACTTAAGGAGGAGTTTGCCGTCATTCGCGCGGGCAGGGCCAATCCGCATATACTCGATAAGATCGTCGTGGACTATTACGGTGTGCCCACGCCCATAAACCAAATGGCAAACATCTCCGTTCAGGAGGGCAGATGCCTGGTTGTCTCGCCGTGGGACGTGTCCGCCTTAAAGAATATAGAAAAGGCTGTTTTAGTGTCCAACATAGGCATTACTCCGACAAACGACGGCAAGGCTATCCGTCTCGTCTTTCCCGAGGTTACCGAGGAGCGCCGCAAGGAGCTCGTAAAGCAGATAAAGAAGACGGGCGAGGAGACGAAGGTGGCCGAGCGCAACGTGCGCAGAGAGGCCATGGAATCGCTCAAAAAGCTCAAGAACGAGAAAGTGCTCTCCGAGGACGAGTTCGCCGCATGCGAGAAGGATGTGGAGAAGACGGTATCCGATTTCGTAACCAAGACGGATAACATCGTCGCAGAGAAAGAGAAAGAAATAATGACCGTTTAAAAAATGGACGGGAAGAAAGGTGCGGTGCCCGAGTGTGTGGGCATAATAATGGACGGCAACGGCAGGTGGGCAAGAAAACGGCTCATGCCGCGCAGTGCGGGGCACAATGCGGGTATGAAGCGTCTTTTAGAGCTTGTGCCGCATGTGCGCGAGACGGGGGTCAAATGCCTCATTCTCTATGCGTTGTCGACTGAAAATCTGTCAAGGCCGAAAGATGAGCTGGAAGATCTGTTTGGGTTGTTTAACAGGTATTTCGACGAGTATGCGCCGGAGCTTGCGGGGCAGGATGTGGCCATACGCGTCATCGGCGATATATCGGCGCTGCCGGCGGATGTCAGGGAGAGGATGGAGAGCGTATGCGCTCTGTCCGGTGAAAATAAGCCGTTCACCCTTGTTTTCGCTGTCAATTACGGAAGTCGGGCGGAGATTGTCCGCGCAGCTGACTTAGCGGCAAAACGCGGCACAGAGATCACCGAGGAGAGTTTTTCGCAACTTTTGTACACGGACGGCATACCCGATCCGGATTTAATTATAAGAACGGGCAGGGAGAAGAGGCTTTCAAACTTTCTTCTCTGGCAGGGCGCATATGCCGAACTTTATTTTACGGACGTCATGTTCCCCGATTTCGGAGCTGCTGAATTTGACGCGGCTCTTAAGGAGTTTTCCGAAAGGATACGGCGGTTCGGTAAGGTGTAAAGAAATATGGTAAATCAATCAGAGATACAGGAAAAAGCGTCCGAGGGGAAGAGCGACGCGTGGAAAAGAATTATAACGAGCGCGGTATACGTCGCCGTATTGTGCGGTCTTATCGCTGCCAAATGGCTTATAGATGACGGATACGGCGCCATATTCTTCGACGCCGTTTTCTGTGCGATCGCCGTCTTGGGCTCGCTTGAGATCGTGCGCGCGCTAGGGTGTATATCCGTTCTTCAAAAAGCAGCAACCATAACCTTCAGCGCACTCACCGTGCCCATGTACGTACTTATGGAGATGCTGACGGACAACGGCGTGTTCGGTCTCGTCGATACTCTGGTCGTCGGAGCAATCGTTATATGCGTTCTGTTCGTGACGGACCACGCGCAATCGACGCTCAAGAGCACGCTCGGCGCACTTTTTACTCTGATGTACGCGGGGCTTCTGACCGGGCTGCTCTCGGTTATAAACCACATCGAAACGAATTCCATGCTCGCCGTAATAGTTCTTTTCGTAAGCGTAATGCTGACAGACGCTTTCGCCTATATCTTCGGGGTTGCATTTGCAAGGTACGTTCCGTTTAAACTTGCGCCGCAGCTAAGTCCGAAAAAGACGATTATAGGCGCTGTGGGCGGTCTTATAGGCGGCATAGGCGGAGCAGTTGCGGCGTACTACATATTCTTGGCGCTCGGAGGGGCGTATGAGCTCTCCGTGTATATTCCGGAAGTTCTTGCCATGATTTTCATAGGAGCCGCCGTTTCGGTTGCGGCGCAGTTCGGCGACCTTTTCGAAAGCGCGTTAAAAAGAGAGTGCAATATAAAGGATATGGGCAAAATTCTGCCCGGCCACGGCGGCGTAATGGATCGCTTCGACGGTACGCTGTTTGCGGGGATGATAGTGCTCATCGCCTTTATGCTCATGGCGTGACAAAAAACAACAACGCGGCATAAGGCGCTTGCGAAACAGAAAAAAATTTTTCCCCGCTTTCAAAGGCGCGGGATATTTTTTTATAAGAGAGGGAAAAATGTTCGCGGCATGGTCGCCGAATGAAAAGCCGTATAATTTTTTTCAAGGACGGAGACAGGCAATGAAAAATATCGCCGTTATAGGCAGCACGGGCAGTATAGGCAGGCAGACGATAGAGGTGGCTCTGTCCTCGCCGGACAAAATGCGTATCGTTGCGATGGCCGCAGGAAGTGCATATGAGCTGTTTCAGCGGCAGATGGCGAAAGTTAAACCCGCGTTTTGCGCTCTGTATGACGAGCAGGCGGCGAAGAAGGTGACAGAAGTGCCTTCAGGAGTGACGCTCCGCTTCGGGAAGAGAGCGGCTTTAGACGTTGCGGCGTATGCCGAGGCAGATATCACGGTAGTTGCTGCATCGGGGTTTGCGGGGCTTGAGTATACCTTGACGGCTTTAGAGGCGGGTAAAACGGTCGCGCTGGCGAATAAGGAGACGCTCGTGTGCGGCGGCGACTTTATAATACCTTTCGCAAAAAAGATGGGCGCGGAAATTTTGCCTGTGGACAGCGAACACTCCGCAATATGGCAATGTCTGGCGTTCGATAAAGAAAGACCGCTTAAGAAGCTTATCATAACGGCAAGCGGCGGACCGCTGAGAAATTATACCGAGGATATGCTTAAAAAAGTGACGCCTGAAGCTGCGCTCAGCCATCCCACATGGCAGATGGGGCCCAAGGTGACCATAGACAGCGCCACGCTCATGAATAAGGGATTTGAGGTGATAGAGGCGCACCATCTGTTCGGCGCGGCGTATGAGGACATAGAGACGGTCATTCATCCGCAGAGTGTAGTACACTCTTTAGTCCGCTTTCACGACGGGGCCTGCATCGCGCAGATGTCCGTGCCCACGATGAAAATACCTATTCAGATGGCGCTCACGTACCCGGAACGCTTCCCTTGCGGTGCAAAGGAGCTCGATCTTACAGCCCTCTCACCGCTTGAATTCTATCCTTTGGACAGAAAAAAGTTTCCGTGCTATGACCTTGCCATAAGCTGCGCCCGCGCCGGCGGCGTAATGCCGTGTGCGCTGAACGCTGCGGATGAGGTGGCGGTAAAGGCGTTCCTTGAAGACAAAATAACCTTTACGGATATCGCAAAAATTGCAGAAAAGACGACGGCGGCCATAAAAAACAGGCCCGCAGACGGCTATGAGACGCTCGTCGGCGTAGACAAAGCTGCACGCGAGCTGGCACAATCGGCCGTGGAGACGATAAAACGTATGCAATAAAAAATATCAGCCTCATCTGCCGACATTTAAAGTGTCCCTGTTTTTATATGCAGGCCATCCAAATCTATAATGCATAAAGCAATCAGCCGGTCATAACTCTCCGGCAGGTTGGTGATGATAACATATCTGTCACCGCAGCGATCCAAGTTTTCCGCTCGTAAAACGGCGTCTGTTTTATGTCGCGGCAGTACGGATAGGATGGTTGAGTCCTTGCCAAACAGAAGGATCGTTGCCGGGGTGATAGCTTCCTGTTGTTCCGAGTCCTTCATAATAAACCCGGTGCTGCGCCGGATGACGGATAACATCTATATCCGCACCGACCCGGCGGGCAATATCAAGGCGGACAAAGAGAAATCCACGGAGAAGATTGACGGGCGGTTGCCGCCATCACGGGGCTTGACCGGGCGATCCGCTGCGGCAACGATACAGGCGCTTCGATTTATGACAGCCGAGGTCTTTTGTTTATCCGATTTCTTTCCTTTGCAGCTTTTCTGTGAGCTTTTGCAATTCGCAAGCGATTTGCGTATAATGGAAATGAGCTATATAATACGAGGAGGTGATGAGTATGGCCGGAACATCCAATGTATTTGTGCGTGTAGAGCCTGAAATTAAGGAACAGGCGGAGCAGGTGCTGGAACGGCTGGGAATCCCGATGTCAAATGCCATAGGTATCTTCCTGCGTCAGGTTGTGTTGCAGAAGGGCATTCCGTTTGATGTAAAACTTCCGCAGGAAAAACCGCTTGCCTATGGAAGCCTTACGAAGGAACAGTTTGACGCGGAGATGGAAAAAGGCATGGCTGATATACGGGAAGGCAGAGTATATTCGGCGGCTGAAGTGGAAGCGGAAATGAGGCGGGATTTCGGTATATGAGTTTCGAGGTCCGGTACTCAGCCATGGCAAGGCAGGC
>CAYLIO010000066.1:0-7339 GCA_964383655.1 uncultured Clostridia bacterium
CATATAGACCTTGGAAAGGGCTATAAACTCTGCTACTATATAATACGAGGGATAGAGAAATCATATATTGTTCATCCTAAGAACCTGTCTGTAAATGGGCGGATAGTTTGTATTCTATCGTATATGGCAATATTCTTGTGATTTTTTAAAATAAAGCAGCCCGCCGAGCAATGAAAAATTGCTTGATAGGCTACCTTGCTTATCCGGTGTAAGTACGTAGGAATTTTCTCCTTGATGTTTATTTTTATAATTTTTTTCTGACAAGCAATAGGGATGACGTTGCAATATTTGTATTTTTGTCAATATTTGAGTACGGTGCTGTTAGATTTTTGTCTGAAAGATAATAATTTATTCAAAAAAATTATAAAATTTTGGCAGAAAAATAAAGTCTGTGAAGGCTTTAGTGAATATTTGAAAAGATTTAACTGTCGAACTCTCGTCTGTGATGGAACTGAACGTTGAGAACAGAGGTGAAAGAAAATTTATACTTATCACCAACAACGAAAATAACATCTGTCAAAGAATAACTCTACCGCGCCTGCAAAAAGCAATGGCTTTGAATAATACAAAGGAAGAAATAATTTTTAAGAGTATATATTGACAATCAAGCACGATTGATGTGCTGATTTGCTATTTTACTAAAATTCATTTGACTAAAATGTATTTAAGTGATATACTTGCCGTAGACAAGGAGATTTGTTATGTTTATCGGCAGACAGAAAGAATTGGGCGAGCTTAAAGAAAAGCTGAATAACAACCGCTTTGAGTCGGTATTGCTCTATGGCAGGAGAAGAATAGGTAAGACCGAACTTATAAAGGAGGCGGCAAAGGGCTTTGACGGCACATATATCTACTACGAGTGCAAGCGCAGTCTTTTGGGAGATAATATCGAGGGCTTCAACGCAACGTTGCAGCGTGTGCTTAAAATCAATTACACGTTTCAGACCATAAGGGACGCGCTTGCCTATGTGTTTGAATATGCAAAGAACAACAGGGTATTGCTTGTAATTGACGAATTCCCATATCTATGGGAAAGGTTGCCCGTCGTGGTATCGGATATCCGCGATTTGATTGACGAATATAAATCGCAGACGGATATGAAGTTTATCCTGTCGGGTTCATATGTAGACGTAATGAAGAGCCTCAACGACGGCGCCAGCGAAACCTATGGCAGGTTTACGGGGATTATGGCGTTGAAGGCATTTGATTATTACGATTCTTCGATGTTCTACCCCGATTACAGTGACGAAGAAAAGGTGCTTATGTATTCCGTATTCGGCGGGGTGGCTTTCTTCAATTCGCTTATAGACAGCAGTAAATCGGCGTCAGAAAACATAAAAAAGTTGATTATCGAGCCAAATTCTATTTTACAGTTAGAGATAGAATATACAATCGCCGCAGAAACGAGCAAGATTCCCGAAGTAAACAGCGTTGTTGAAATGATAGGCAGGGGGGTTACGAAGTATACCGATTTAGTAAACGGGCTTTCAAACAAAAACGGCTCCAAGGTCAATCCCGATTATCTGATAAAAAAACTTATAGATTTGGAGATAATCGAAAAAGTTGCGCCCATAAACGAAAAGGAGAACAGAAAAAAAATATTCTATCGCTTCCACGATAATTTGATGGAGTTTTATTATCGCTATATCTACCGCAACAAAAATATGAATTCCGTACTTTCGGCAGACGATTTTTATGCGGAAATCGTGGCTGACGACTTAAAGAGGGTATATTTACCAAAGAAGTTTGAAAGCATAAGCAAGGAATTTCTTATAAGGGCAAACAAGGCACATAAAATATCTCCGCTTATATACGAGGTCGGTACCTATTCGTTCGATGACGCGAGGAAGAAAATTAACCGTCAGTTCGATGTGGTTACGCTCGATAAAAACGGCTATATCTCTTACGAGTGCAAATATACAGATAAGCCCGTCGGCCCCTCGGTTATAAATGAAGAGGAGTATCAGCGTACTTCTGTCGGGCTTACATTTTATAAGTTAGGTTTTATCTCCAAAAACGGATTTACTGCGGATGCGGACGGAGAAACATATAATCTCTTCAGTCTTAAAGATTTCTATTCCTTCAGTTGAGAGCCTGTCGTAATAATAGGCAGGGCCCGAATATGCGGCTGTATAGTTTGAAAGATATGAAGTTACGCTATACAGAATACGCAGAAATAAATATTTTTTGCCCGTTGACAAATACGTACGATGAGTGTATGTTTTATAATGAAAAACGCCCGAAAATGAGTAATTTTTTTACTCAAAATCGGGCATCGTTTGGTGCGGATAACAGGAGTTGAACCTGCACGGTCGCCCACAGGAACCTGAAACCTGCGCGTCTGCCAATTCCGCCATATCCGCAAAAACAATAGCTATTATAATGATTAACATGACTAAAGTCAAGCCGACAGGCCTTGTTGCAAAAAGAATTTCATAGGTCAGCATGTGGTATTTCGTTATGTTTATTTTGTTCTGTTTTTTGTAAATAGTAACAAAACAAAATCGTTTTAAAAAGTCGTTTTATCACGCTTGCACGAGAAAATCTATTTTGATATAATTTTATCGATAAAAGAATCGCGATTTGTTTTGGTGTCGGTTTCGAAATAAATAAAGGAGAGTAGGAAATGGAGTTCAAATTTACTTACGATATTTGCGACAGCGTCGAAAAGCTTGAAGAGCAAATCAAAAAAGTAAAAAAGGCACAAAAAATCTTTGCGACCTATTCCCAGGAGCAGGTAGATAAGATTTTCAAAGCTTGCGCTATCGCCGCAAACAAGGCTCGTATTCCGCTTGCAAAGCTTGCGGTAAAAGAGACGGGTATGGGCGTAGTTGAGGACAAGGTCATAAAGAACAACTATGCCGCAGAGTATATCTATAACAAATATAAAAATACTAAAACATGCGGCGTTATTGAGGAGGATGCTGAGTTCGGCTGCAAGAGAATTGCCGAGCCCATAGGACTTATCTCCGCCATAATTCCTACTACAAACCCCACGTCGACGGCTATTTTCAAGACGCTTATATGTTTAAAGACGCGAAACGGCGTTATAATAAGCCCGCATCCGCGCGCAAAGGAGTGCACCATTGCGGCAGCGAAAGTGGTTTATGAAGCGGCGGTCGAGGCAGGTGCGCCCGAGGGGATCATAGGCTGGATAGACAAGCCCTCGCTCGACATGTCCAATCTGCTTATGACGGAAAGCGACACTATACTCGCTACCGGCGGACCCGGAATGGTCAAATCGGCTTACTCGAGCGGCAAACCGGCACTCGGAGTCGGAGCAGGGAATACACCCGCAATTATTGATGAGAGCGCCGATATTCAGCTTGCCGTAAGCTCTATAATTCATTCCAAGACGTTCGATAACGGCATGATCTGCGCGTCCGAACAGTCAGTAATCGTAGCGGACAAGATTTATAATAAAGTAAAGAAGGAGTTTGCGTACCGCGGTTGCTATTTTTTAAGTGCCGATGAGATTGAAAAGGTAAGAAAAACTATAATCATAAACGGTGCGCTCAATGCCAAAATAGTAGGGCAGAAGGCACACACGATAGCCGAGCTTTCCGGGGTTAAGGTTCCCGAGAGTACGAAAATTTTAATAGGCGAAGTGGAATCCGTAGATATATCCGAGGAGTTTGCACATGAAAAACTTTCGCCCGTGCTTGCCATGTACAGGGCAAAAAGCTTTGACGAAGCGCTTGAAAAGGCCGAAAGGCTCATTGCAGACGGCGGTTACGGACATACGTCGTCCATCTATCTCGATGAAACTGTTGCAAAAGACAGGTATGAAAAATTCTGCGAGCGCATGAAGACGTGCAGAATACTTTTAAACACACCGTCATCGCACGGCGGTATTGGCGATCTCTACAACTTCAAGCTTACGCCCTCGCTTACTCTCGGATGCGGTTCCTGGGGCGGTAACTCCGTATCGGAGAATGTTGGAGTAAAGCATCTTCTGAACATTAAAACCGTTGCTGAAAGGAGGGAAAACATGCTGTGGTTCAGAGCACCTCAGAAGGTATATATAAAGAAGGGTTGTCTGCCTGTCGCGCTCGATGAGCTCAAAACGGTTATGGGCAAGAAACGCGCGTTCATAGTTACGGACAGCTTCCTCTATGAGAGCGGATTTACCAAGTGCATTACGTCCAAGCTGGACGAGATGGGTATCGATCATGACACGTTCTTTGATGTTGCTCCCGATCCTACGCTCGCTTGTGCCGAGGAGGGTGTTGCCAGGATGCGCAGTTTTAAACCGGATGCGATAATAGCATTGGGCGGCGGAAGCGCGATGGATGCAGCTAAGATAATGTGGGTTCTCTACGAGCATCCCGATGCGGATTTCCATGATATGGCAATGCGCTTTGTGGATATACGCAAGAGGGTTTACACCTTCCCGAAGATGGGAGAAAAGGCGTACTTTATCGCCATTCCCACATCGGCGGGAACCGGTTCAGAAGTTACGCCGTTTGCGGTAATTACCGATGAAAAGAGCGGTATCAAGTATCCTCTGGCTGATTATGAGCTTTTGCCTAACATGGCGATTATAGATACAGATTTGCACATGACTGCACCTAAGAGCCTGACGGCTGCGTCCGGCATCGATGCGGTGACGCATGCTTTAGAGTCGTATGCGTCCGTCATGGCAACCGATTACACGGACGGGCTTGCTTTACAGGCGCTTAAAATCATATTCAAGTATCTGCCTCGCGCCTATGATAACGGTCAGACTGACGTGGAGGCAAGGGAGAAGATGGCCAACGCGGCGACTATTGCCGGCATGGCGTTTGCCAATGCGTTCCTCGGTGTATGTCATTCCATGGCGCACAAGCTGGGTGCATTCCATCACCTGCCTCACGGCATAGCAAATGCACTTATGATTGACGAGGTGCTGCGGTTTAACGCCGCGGAAGCACCGGTCAAGATGGGTACCTTCAGCCAGTATGATCATCCGAAGACTTTAAGGCGCTATGCAGAGGTTGCCGAAGCGCTCGGAATCGGCGGAAAGAACGATAACGAGAAGCTGGATAATCTCATTAAGGCATTGGATGAGCTCAAGGAGAAAGTAGGAATCAAGAAAACCATCAAGGACTACGGCATCGATGAGAAGAACTTCCTCGACAGGCTCGATGAGATGACCGAGCAGGCCTTCGACGATCAGTGCACGGGAGCCAATCCCCGTTATCCGCTTATGAGCGAGATTAAACAAATGTACCTCAATGCATATTACGGTAAGAAATAAGGAGAATTTATCATGAAAAGCGATAAAATTGTAGCGCTCAGACCGGGCAAAAAAATATACAGGGAAGGCGACAAGCTTATCAAACTTTTTGATAAAGGCTATTCCAAGGCGGATATTTTAAACGAAGCGCTGAATCAGGCGCGCGTGGAGGAGACCGATCTCAAAATACCTAAAATTCATGCGGTTAGCGTTGTGGATGGTTGCTGGGCTATAGAAATGGACTACATTGAGGGTACCACCCTTGAACAGCTCATTGCAAATAATCCCGGCAAAACAGACGAGTATTTCGAGATGTTTGTCGATTTGCAGCTCAAGGTACATACCATGCGCGTGCCTCTTCTCAATATGCTCATCGAAAAGATGAACAGAAAGATAAGCGCGGCAGATTTGGATGCCACGACGCGGTATGAGCTTCATACGAGGCTTTCGGGAATGAAGAGGCATGTAAAGTTATGCCACGGAGACTTTAACCCCAGCAACATTATTATTGCAGGGGACGGTACGCCCTATATAATTGACTGGGCGCATGTCACGCAGGGCAATGCGGCTGCCGACGTGGCGCGTACGTATCTTCTCTTCTATTTGCAAAATAAAGAGAAGCTTGCGGAAAAGTACTTGAGATTGTTCTGTAAAAAGTCTGACACCGCTATTCAATACGTTCAGAAATGGATTCCCATAGTTGCTGCGTCGAGGCTGGTAAAAGCGCCGGTTGAAGAGAAGGAATTCCTAATGAAATGGATAGACGTTGTAGATTATGAATAAAAAACATAGATAATAAATCGCGTAAGGCTTGCAAGTTGAAATTGCAAGCCTTATTGCTTGGCGCTTCAGCACAAATAAACCCCAGTTTTTCTGGGGGAATATAAAAAAAGACTTTAGTATAAAAATCTCGTGTGTTAAAATAAGTGAAGGTTTGGCGAACGCATCACGAAAAAACGGGAGATTTTTAACATGAAAAGATGTTGGGGCAAAAGTTTCTGCAGAGGATTTTTTTGCCCCAACGTCATAAAAAATACGGATATATCCGCAAAAAATCCGAAAAATTCGTTAAAACGCCTCAAAAATATGAATATTTATGCCGTTTTTAGGCGATATAGGCACAGGGCGCAATCATATACACATGCTTTTGACCCCGATATCATTTCATTAAATTTATTGTAGTAGCCTCGGGAACACCTTTGTAGTAGCCTGCCCTTGCAAAACGTGCCCGCATGTGATATAACATAATTGGCACTTAAACTCAATATTCCATTTGTAAGATATGAACTAGGCATTTTCGTATCCCTATTTCCTTATGAGTGGGAGTTTGAGTGGCATCAATCGGAGATACTTTCAAATGCAGGGCGTGTCTTCGGTTGAGGGAGCACTTTTTTAATGCTTTGAAAAATATTACAAGGAGTTTTTTTTATGAAAAGACGATTGTTGTTATTCTTACTTGCCCTCGTCGCCTCGCTCTGCCTTGTATTCGGCATAGCCTGCTCCGTCGGAAGCGAAAGTGGCAACGATGGCGATGACACCGCTACCGAACAGACCCCTTCGGAAAACGGCGAAAGCCAAACGTCTGACGACGGGGAAGAACAGGACAGCCCGGAAAGTGATTTGACGCCCACCGAAGGGCTTGAATATACCCTTTCGGATGACGGAACGTATTACATAGTAAGCGGCATCGGCACGGCAACCGATACCGATATCGTCATCGCTTCAACTTACGAAGGTTTGCCCGTAAAGGAAATTCAAGGTGGCGATTTATATAATGAAGGCTATGGCGCTGCTTTTATTTATTGCGAAACAATAACGAGCGTAGTTATCCCCGACAGCGTTACAACTATCGGCGATTTCGCGTTTTGGGGTTGCACCTCAGTTAAAAGCATAACCATACCCGACAGCGTTACAACTATCGGTGATGGTGCATTTGCGTTTTGCACTTCCCTTACAAGCATAACTATACCCGACAGTGTTACGACCATTGGTATGGCTGCGTTCGGATTATGTACAGCGCTTACAGACATAATCATACCAGACGGCGTAACCTCTATCGGTGAACAGACGTTCTATAATTGCACCTCACTTAAAAGCATAACAATAGGTGAAGGTGTAACC
>CAYLIO010000067.1:0-7302 GCA_964383655.1 uncultured Clostridia bacterium
AGCATGAAAAAAGGGCAAACGCTCAAAATTTGCCCCTTTTGGTGCACTCAACAGGAGTTGAACCTGCATGGATCGCTCCACAAGATCCTTAGTCTTGCGCGTCTGCCAATTCCGCCATGAGTGCGTAGATTCGCTCAACAAGCTTAATCATTTTATAATAAACGTTAAATAGTGTCAACTAAATCATGTTACTTCTTGAAGAATTTTTGTTACATTTTCCCTCAGTAAATCAAACCCGCCATCATTATAAAGCGCATAGTGGTTACCGCTTAATTTATTATAATCATACTGTGCTGCAATACGCGATTTAATCTGCTCTTCGGTAAGATTGCTGCGTTTCATAACGGTTTGAATTCTTTTTTCAAGCGGGCAAATAATGACTATAACCCCGTCAAAAAGTTTCTCATACCCGTTTTCAAATAAAAGAGGCACTTCACAAAATACAACTTCATCCTGTGATTTCTCGATGCGTTGGAACAGCTCTTTTATTATAACGGGATGAGTAACCTTATTAAGTCGTTCTCTAGCGTTATTGTCTGAGAATATTTTTTCAGACAGTCCTTTTCTATCAAGAGTTTTCCCGTCTGAGGAAACAAACCCGACAGCTTCATTTATTTTTGCGAGAAAAGAATAATCAGCAAGCAAATCTGAGTATATTTCGTCGCATGAGAAAACGGTAAAGCCCTTCTCTCGGATAATCTGCGAGACTGTTGTTTTACCGCTGCCTATTCCGCCCGTTATTGCGTAAATTTTTTTATCATTACTTTGCGTCATACCAATTAATTCCGCTGTGAACATCAACCGTAAGCGGCACGGAGAGTTTAACCGCGTTCTCCATTTCATATTTTAATATCTCAGCGGCGCGATCCTTTTCTTCAAGCGGTGCGTCCAAGACCAGCTCATCATGCACCTGAAGTATCAGTTTAGTTTTTAGCCCCTCCGATTTCAGTCTGTTTTGCACGCGTATCATCGCTATTTTGATAATATCTGCGCTTGAACCTTGGAGCGGCATATTCATAGCAGCGCGTTCGCCGAATTGCCTCATATTTATATTGGAAGACTTGATTTCGGGAATAGCTCTTCTTCTGCCGGTTAATGTACTTATGTAACCATGCTCGCGTGCAAATTCGACATTGGAATTCATATAATTCTTAACATCGCTGTATGTCTTGAAATATTTTTCAATATATTCTTTAGACGTAGCATACGGAATTTTTAAGTTACGCGAAAGACCAAACTCACTTATCCCGTAAATAATTCCGAAATTAACAGCTTTAGCTTCTCTTCGCATTTTAGGCGTGACATCATCTATCGGAACACCGAAAACTTGCGATGCTGTCAATGCGTGGATATCACGCCCCTCGTTGTAAGCCTGAATTAGTTCTTTGCATCCGGAAAAGTGCGCTAAAAGTCTCAATTCAATTTGGGAATAGTCAGCATCGATAAATATATTGCCTTTTCTGGGAACAAATACTTTACGAAGATCGCGCCCCTCTTCCTCGCGTATCGGTATGTTTTGCAGGTTAGGATTTGCGCTTGAAAGACGACCGGTTGCCGTTATTGTCTGATTGTAAGTCGTGTGAATAAGGTTATCTTTGTCAATATACGGCCTGAGACCATCTATATATGTAGACAGCATCTTTTGATAAAATCTGTACTTAAGAATTTTACCTGCGACAGGATGTACGTCAACAAGCCCCTCCAGCACTTCAGCATTCGTGGAATACTTGCCGTTTTTGCCTTTTTTGCCAGACTTTAACTCAAGTTTATTGAACAAAACATCGCCGAGCTGAGTCGGAGAATTTATATTGAATTCCTGTCCGCATTCGTTATAAATTTCTTTCTGTAAATTGCTGACTGTTTCAAAGTACTGTTTGCCGAGTGCGCTAAGCTCGTCCCTGCTCACCTTTACTCCGTTTGTTTCCATTGAAAATAAAACATTTACAAGCGGCAATTCTATATCGTTATATAAATCGAAGCAATCAATGCTTTTTATCTTTTCGATATATTCATTAAAAAGTTTTTGCGTAACAAAAGCAGGAAAACTAATATCAAGTATATTTGACTCGCATAACTCATTCAATGTTGCGGCCGGCTTCGAGCCGCTGCTCAGATATTCAGCGATGCAAAGATCATCATATTTACAGCGGCATTGTATACCCATGCTGCTTAAGATATGCATTGAGCTTTTGCTATCGAACATGATAACAGAATTTTCATCACATCCGAAGACAAGGTCGAGAATTTCTGTATATTCTTCGGCGGAAAGGCCATTAGAGAGCAAATCGGCGCGCAGTTCGAGCTCATACTCTTTGTTGTCGAAGAAAAGATTGAGCTTATTTACCGCAAGCGCTGCGGCAAAAGATTTGCACACTTTAATTCGGGGAATAATTTCACCCGGATTTGATACAGAAATTTTATCCGGATAGACCGTTGCGGACTTAACAACTTCAACAACAGACTGTTCGAAAAGATCTTCTCTGATCAAACTTTTAAATTCAAATTCTTCAAACAGCCTCTTGACTTCGTTTGAGAATTTATCCGGAACCTTACAATCATTAATATCAAGCAGTAAAGGACAACTTCTATCAATTTTTGCAAGTTTATAGGACAAATAGGCAATTTCCTTGCCTGCAATCAGCTTATCTTTTAAAGCTCCCTTGATTTCGTCGATGTTTTCATAAATCGAATCAAGCGACCCATACTTTTTTATAAGCTCGTACGCAGTCTTTTCTCCTATTCCCGCGACACCGGGAATATTATCAGACTTGTCACCCATGAGTGATTTAAGATCCACTACTTGCAGAGGGTTATCTAAATCGGTAAATTCAGAAAAATTTGATCTGTTTAAATTAAGGATATCACTTACCCCGCGCTTTGTAAAACATACATCCGTTTTATCATCAACAAGCTGGTAAGTGTCGCGATCTCCCGTATAAATATATGAATGAACGTCGTATTTTGCAGAAAGAGTTCCGATAATATCATCCGCCTCGTAGCCCTCTAAGGAACACATTGCTACTTTCATTTCAGAAAGCAGACTCTTTAAAGGCTCAACCTGTATAGCAAGTTCATCAGGCATGCCTTTGCGTGTAGCTTTGTATTCGTCATAGATTTTATGACGGAAAGTCGGCGCCTTGAGATCAAAAGCAACAATAATATAATCAGGTTTTTTGTCCGATAATATCTTCAAAAGCAGCTTAGTAAATCCAAATATCGCGTTGGTAGGCTGTCCCGAACTTGTCGTAAACATGGGAGTCGCATAAAACGCTCGGTTTAAAAGGCTATTACCGTCAATCAAAACAAGGTTGTTCATATAAAAATTTTAACATTTATAACAATTAAAAATCAAACGAATTGTGTTAGATAACCAGAGTTTGCCGCTTGAGATAAAAAGGACGAAGTTCGTAAAAGCAAAACCTGGGCCGATTTTAACAAAAAAAGCATAAAAACTTAAAAATCATAAATCGGGAGAGGCTTCCCCCTCCCGATCAGCTTCAATATTTGAACGTAATCAGATAAATCAGAACACCTTAATTAAGCTATCTCCATACAGTAGTGATACTTTATAATATCATCACCTGCTGATACATATAGTAGAAGATGCCGTCGTTTCAATATCATCCATATTATTACAACCTGCTGCTTTTGCGTCTTACACTTGACACTACCAATATCGCTAATAGCAATACCACGACTACCGCCAACATAACCACTACGCCTGCGATATCAGACTGTACATCGTTGACGGACGTCTGCAATTCTGCATCGTTTTCCGCCGATTCGGCAGCGGCTGCAACTATGCCGCCTACCGTTTCTTCCATATCTGAAAGTTTGGAAAGAACGCTATTAATAGCTACGCTCATATTTGCGATAGCTTCCGCAAGATTTGTATCATCTTCAATCTCATCAAGCAACTCATAGATGCTCTCGCTCAGGTATTCATAGATTTCGGCAAGCGACACCGAATCGGCGCTACCGTCTGTACCTACGATTGCTGCAAGCGCATAATTAATTTCACTCAGGATACTTTCAACCGCACTCGCAATCGCGCCGGATTCATCGTTAAACAAATCGTCGCTGAGTTCATTCAACGCCTCAGCAAGTTTTTCAAGTTTTGTCGTCTGCTCGCTGATTTCGTTGAGGTAAGTGTGGATAGCATCAATTTCCCTAAGTGCGGCCTCAAGTAAATATTCCACATCGGATTCCGTGGTTGCGCTGTAGATTGCCGCATAAGTTGCCGTGGGAACGGTTACGACGTCTGACGTCTCCTCTTCTATCTCTTTAATTGTCTCTTCTATCTTTTTGATTGCCCCTTCTTTGAGGCCATTGAATGCATTAACGAGTTCGTCAACCGCATCCATTGCCTCAAGGCGGCTGGAGACAACGCCCTCTGATGTTATAACTTCGGATATAGCTTCATATGCGGCTACTACCGCACTCGCCGCACTATACAGCTTAGATTCCTCATTTGCGGCAAGCTCTAGGATATAAGACCAATTCCAGCCGTTGGCGGACATATATGTGCGGACATCTGCCTGCGCATTTGCTATTTCTGTAGCACATTCCAAGTATGCATAGTAAGTACCGGTTATTCTATCATAACTAAGTATATAGCCCGGTGCCAGATATTCCTCAACAATCTCTGTGATGTCTTCGCCGAATGAACCGCCTGTTATAGTCACGTCGGCGCCCTCATCAACGCTGAGGCTTTCAACCGTGCCTCCTCCAACGGTTGCGGAGCCGCCCTCTTCAACGGTAAGACTTTCAACTGTGCCGCCTGAAATGGTTGCGGAGCCGCCCTCTTCAACGGTAAGACTTTCAACCGTGCCGCCTGCAATGGTTGCAAAGCCTGCGGCCACATACAGAGCCGTTCCGTTATTTTCGGTTGTAATTGTGACGTTATCTACCGTGAGTATGCCACTACTATAAATAATGTTATTGCCTTCGATTAAGCCGTTACTTTCAGTGCTATTGTCGGTTATACCCAATGTGCCGTAATTGACAATCAGGTAGTCGCTTCCGATCGTATTTGCCAGAGCGGCGATAAGCGAACTGGTTCCCGAACCTGAGCTGATCGTTTTGCCGTTGAGGTCGAGGGTGATTTCCTGATCTGTGTCAATGATTATATAGTCTGTTACCTGAACATCAGAAAATAAAATTATCTTCGTCACGGTTTCGCCGGCAGCGTCGATAGCATCCTGCAGAGTTGCATAGTATGTATTGTCGATATATGCAACCGCTGCAATATATTCCTTAGCTACATCTTCGCTGAACGTACCGCCGTAAATAAAGCTTGTTGTTACATTGTCACTGAATATTGCACTCTTGAACGTTCCACCCGTTATGGAAATCGTTATGTTTGTGGGTGTATACTCAGCGGGTATAATATAGTCCTCATACAGAGCATAGCCGTCTGCAGCCGTGGCACTTAATGTGCCGCCATATATATTCACTTCTATGGGCAGATGTGTCGAGTGCTGCGAAATAACTACCGCCACGCCGTCAACGCTTGTGCCTGTACTTGCGCTGTCAGGATATGTTGTAAATTCAGACCATGTCCCGGTTATAGTGCCGCCATACACATTGAGTATACCTGCGCGAATTTCAATACCTGAACTGCCGCTTATAACATTTCCATCGCCAAGGATATTGAGTATACCGTACTGCGGATGATATATGCCGATACCCAACTCACCTGTTATAGTGCTGTCACTTATATTTATTATAGTTCCGCTATGCTCTTCACCACCATTACCGCTTACAGCTATAGCATAGGCTGTTACTTTGACATTATTAAGATTAAGTGTATAATAACCAGAAGTGTCGTCGGTAGGGCATTCTGCAGGGGCATACATACCTAAAAAAACTATGCCATGGAAACCACTCTCGATTGTTACATTTTCAATCGTAAGATTTGAGCCCTTGGAATAAACGACCGATGTACCGTTTGTGATTTTGCTTTCAGATTCTGCACCATTTATAATTGCAACATCC
The DNA here is from genome assembly GCA_964383655.1 of uncultured Clostridia bacterium. Classification (GTDB taxonomy): domain Bacteria; phylum Bacillota; class Clostridia; order Christensenellales; family Borkfalkiaceae; genus Coproplasma. The sequence continues at coordinate 5,998 of CAYLIO010000067.1, forward strand.
AAACCTGAATTTATTATCACTACATAAGAATCGCCTGACTCTTTGTATATGCTGTTTCCATTCAGGTCAATCGTGACGGAATTGCTTATATTGAGCGCTGAAGTGAGCTCAATATCAGCGCCGATAATTATGTATTCTGCACCCGCTTCTAATTGACTCGCGATCTCATCTGCACTGTATGCATAATTGGCGGTAACCACGCTTCCATCATCGTTTACAGAGTACGAGGCAACTATCGTCACATCTGTGGGTACAACCGACTCATCATTGCCGACATAGTAGGCTGTGTTGTCGCTGTCGTCTCTGCCCTCGTACAAAGTAACATCTTCGCTGATAAACGTGGAAGCCCCTGACGATGAATCGTCACCAAAAGCGGGGTTACGCCCTATAAATGTGCCGCCATTTATAGTGACAAGCTGATCTGAAACGTTAGCCTGATTTACAACAAGCGGCTCGCCGCCGTCACTATAGGGATAATTACCGTCATAGCTATTTATAAACGTGCCGCCGTTTATGATGATAGAACCATCTTTGAATGCATATACGCAGGCACCTGATGCATTGGATATCGTATACGTGCCGGCTTCGATAATAAGCGTACCGTCGGCCTGAACGGAAAGCAGGTTAATCTCGCCGGTACTATTACCTGCATTTGTAACAGAAGAACCGTCTATGCCGCCGTTACCTGCGCTATCTATTATAGTGAGGTTTGCATTGTATACACGGATTGCAACGCCCTCAGAATTTGTAGGCAATAAACTATCAAACTCGCTTGCAAGAGTTATAGTCTTGCCGTTGAGGTCAAGCGTTAATGTAATACAATCCGACTTTGCCGACCAAACATCGGAATCCCAGTTTATAGTTACATAATCTGAAAGTTCAATATTATCATCTATAAGTATAATTGTGGCGCCGTCTGTCGCAGCATCGAAAGCATCCTGCAAAGCAGTGTAACCGTTGTAATAACCATCCGTGCCGGTAGAAACAATAACGACAATCCCCCCGCCGACAGCATCGGCGACCGTAGAATATGTTTCTCCTGTCTCTCCATCGGAATTTATTGCGGTAATTTGTTCAATATTATAGCTATTGTCTCCGCTCCCTTCGTCCGCACGGGCGGCAGATGAAAAGTTCAAACACATCACCGCCGCAATGCACGCAATAAGCGTTACAATGAGTACATAAATGTACTGCTTTCTGAGCTTTAATTTCATTTACTATCCTCTCCCGGTATTTAAAATTTTTTGAATTGTCACCAAAACATGTCGGTGCGTCGCTTTTGTTTGTGCCTTCCGCCGAATATTA
>CAYLIO010000068.1:0-7039 GCA_964383655.1 uncultured Clostridia bacterium
CTTTTTATCAGATTGCAGCTCCTGCAGCCGCTCCGCGAGGGCGCGCTTTGAGCTCTTGTTCGAGTTTCTTGCATTCCTCTTGAATAACCTCGGCCGTCTCGTCCACTTCTATTCCGTCGAGGATGTTCTGGAGCTTGTATTCCTTGTTGAGGTAGCGTATGGTCTGGTAGCCTATGACCGTCGTAAGCGTGCCGTTCGTAAGGCCCTGAACAGAACTGTCGACCAGCACGGATATGGCAGTCCCGAGAATGGGTATGCTCTTTGCGGCATCGCCCACCGTCCTTGCTATGCTGCTGCCTATTCTTATAGAGCCTAAGCCGTAGGCTATCAGCGAATTGCGTATGACGGCACCGAAGATTCTGACCAGTCTCGCATCCGACGGACGGAATCCGTAGACGAAGACGAGGTCTTTTATCATCTGCAGGTTGACTACGGCAACAAGCGCGGCGTCTGCCGTCGTGCTTTGCGATATCGCGGAATAGGCCGCCGACCTTAACGCGCTCTTGAAGATTATTTCCCTCGCCGTCTTTTTAACCTTGCCCGAATACAGCGCCGAGAGCGTCCTCTTTATGCGCTCGTCGTCATTTGTCCTGAGCCCGAACTCCAGCTCGGCGACAAGCTTATCGTCATACCACCCCGCTCCGTCTACCTGCGCGTTGAACTCGACCATCTTTTCGGCAATGTTGCGGCGCACGCGCCTGTTGTGCCGTTTCGCGCTCGCGGCATGTTTTGAATTGACATTCGTCTGAAAATAATCGGTGCGGTAGATCTTCGCTATCGGAACGATGTACACGAATATATACAAAGCTACCGAAACCGCTGTCGCGGCATAGCCTGCGTATTCGTGTATCTCCCAAAGCCGGATGGTGGCCGATATAAGACACCATGCAAGGAATACGCCTATTATCGCCGCGAAGAAGAACAGGATGAGTCTTGCTCCCTTCGTGTTCTGACGCTTTACGTATTTATCCTCGTATTCGTAAATGGTCATCTTCTCCGGCTCTTTTTTTTCGATGCGTTCTTTATTTCCTTTTTTTTCTTCGTCATTCATATCTTTTTCGTCTCCCGGGCATATATATGCACGCTTTATTTTAAATTACGGACGCCGTGCGCCGCTTGTTATTCCGATCCCTTTTCAATGGTGAATTTATACAGCTCGCTTTTCTTCACCCCTCTGTCTTTAGCCGTGCGCCTCAGCGCCTCTTTTTTATCCAGCCCCTGCGCCGTGTAATACTCTATATGCTCTTTCTCCGAGAGCGCACAGAGCGCGTTTTGCTTCTTTTCCGCCCCTTGCACGACGAGAACGTACTCCCCGCGCTTTTCGCCGGGGAGACCGTCTTTAAGCCTGAATCGCACCGCCTGTTCATGCACCTTGGTTATCTCGCGGACGGCACAGGCCTCGCGATCGCCGAACACGGCGTACATGTCGGCTATATATCTGTCTACATCCTGAGGCGCCGCATGGATAAGCAGAGTCATGTCAAGGTCCTTATACCTTTCAAGCAGATCCAGCCGTTCGCCCTTCTTGTCCGGAAGAAAACCGAGAAAGACGAATCTTTCCGACGGATACGCCGAGAGAACGAGAGCAGAGAGCGCCGCATTCGCGCCCGGAATTACGGTATACTCTATTTCTCTCTCTTTTAAAACCGCGCAGACAATTCTGCCCGGGTCTGATATGCCGGGCATACCCGCGTCCGAGATTACGGCGACCTCTTTCCCGCTTTCTGCATCGGCGACTATTCTTTCCGCCGCACTGCGCTCGTTGAATTTATGGCAGCTTATGAGCGGTTTCTTTATGCCGTACGCGCCGAGAAGCTTCAGCGAGTGCCTTGTATCCTCGCAGTATATGACGTCCGCGCCGCGCAGCACGTCCAGCGCGCGCAGCGATATATCCTTGAGATTGCCTATAGGCGTTGCAACGAAACTGACCATACCGCAACTTAAAAACCGGATCTTCAGCTCCCCGTTTGCCGGTTGACGGCAAGCGGCAGAACATCCAGCCCTTCCTTTCCCCCTTTTACGGCTTCCGCCATCACCATATAGGGCTTGCCGCCATGCGTTCCGCTGACCAGCTGTATGCGTTTAGGCTCCAGCCCGTTTTGTTTTAAGAGCCATATAAGCTCCGCCAGCCTGTCGGCGCGGTTTATTATGCCCAGCCTGCCGCCGAACTTCAGCGTACGTTTGGCTATGGCTATAATCTCGGCAAGCGTTATCGTTATCTCCTTACGGCAAACAGCCTTTTCGAAGCTCTCCTTTTCAAACCCGCTCTTCTCGTAAGGCGGATTGCACAGAATGAGCGAGAACTTTCCGTCCGCGCTCCGGTCTATATCCTGTATGCGCCCGCACACGGCAACCGCATTCGAGAATCCGTTATGCTCGATGGTCCGTGCACACATATCCGAGAGCGCAGGCTGCATCTCGTAGAGCGTCACGCTCTTTATATGCGTGTTCAGGCACATAAAATGCAGCCCCACGATACCGCTGCCTGAGCAGAAGTCGGCAACGACGTCGTCCTTTTTGCCTCTTACAAACCTTGAAAGGAGCACGCTGTCCGAAGTGAAGCGATAAAGCTTCGTGTTTTGTATTATTTTCTTGTCCTCAAAGAGCTCTTCCAGCACCTCGCCTTCTTTTAACGCCGTCATATACACCTTCCCGCCGCCTGCTTTTCCCCTTCTCGAAGAAAAAGCGGAACGGTGGAACCGTTCCGCCTTCTGCTTTCCCTTCCTCAGTCGGTCGCTTCGATAGCGCCGGTGGGACAACCCTCTTCGCAAGCGCAACAATCGATACATGCTTCCTGATCGATTACATACTTGGAATCACCTTCAGATATAGCGGTTACGGGGCAAACAGCCGCGCAAGCTCCGCACATTACGCAATCATCATTGATAACGTGTGCCATGTTTTGCCAACCTCCTGTTAAATTAATACGTTTCTTTTCCTCGCTCCCATTATACCACTTGCCTCTTTCAATGTAAACATATACAAAAAAATTTTTTTCTTAAACCTTATCTCCCCTGCCATCCGGGCCCGAGCCGAAAGCCATGTGAAAAGTTCGCGACTCTTTCTCTTCAATCGAGTATATTCCTTAACTCCTCGTCTTCGGGCTCTTCTTCCTCTTTTTTATTGTCCGCGCCCCTTTTTTTGATTTTAAGGTCTTCTATCTTGAAATCCCTGTACGCCGTGACATCGCCGTTTTCTATACGCACCTTCGCCTCCATCTTCAGCATATTGACGTTGATGACGATGCCGTTCCCCTCGGGCGTACCCACTTCGCTGCCTGCCTTGGGCACCTTTTTACACGCCTCGGCGTAGTAGTCGTTCTCGTACGCGAGGCAGCACATGAGCCTGCCGCACAGCCCCGAGATCTTGCCGGGGTTGAGCGAAAGCCCCTGGTTTTTCGCCATTTTTATGGACACTTTCTTAAATTCCGGCATACAGCTCGAACAGCAGCATTCTCTGCCGCACGGACCGAGTCCGCCCAGCATCCTCGTCTCGTCGCGAATGCCTATCTGTCTCAACTCTATTCTTATTCTGAACACTGCCGACAGGTCCTTAACGAGCTCCCTGAAATCCACTCTCTTCTCCGCCGAGAAGTAGAATATTACCTTACTCCCGTCAAAAGCGAACTCGCAGTCCACCGGCTTCATCTCTAACTTGCGCGCAGCTATCTTTTCGGCCGCGATCTCCAGCGCGGCGGCACGTCTCTCTTCGTTTTGCCGCACGGTCTCCTCGTCCTTCTCCGTTGCCGCGCGCAGGACGGGTTTAAGCGGCGCCGCGAGATCCTCTTCGTTTACTTCTTTGTTTGCAACTACTACCGTGCCGTATTCCTCGCCGCGCGACGTCTCTACGATGACGCCCCGGCCGACGGTGTATTCTTCGCCTTCGGGAGAAAAATAGTATACCTTGCCGTTCCCCTTGAATTTCACTCCGATAATTTTCGCCATTTATCGTTCTCCTCTGCTAACTTAAGCAAAACGTCGTATAAAAGCGCGGGAAAATACGCGTTGAACTTAAGATCGCGCATAGCCTCGCCGAAAATCTCCGACCCGCGTATGAGCGCAGGCAGGCTGTATCTCTCCGTGAGCCCGTACTCGTCATCAAGCCCCTTTTGCTTTGCTTTGGCGGCAGAAAGCAGCATCCGCCGGCACTCCGCCAGTATCTGACGCTTCTCTTCCGCGTTTGCGTATTTTAAGGACACCTCGCCCGCTTCCCCCGTATCGCTTGCCGCAAGAATGTCCGCCGCCGCGCCCGTTATCTCCTCGAGCCCTCCGCCCGAAAGGCGCTGCGCCGTACCCAAAACCCCCGCGCAAGTTTCCGCCGCGCGCATATTCAGCGCTCCGCCCGGCCGCATGCGCTCGAGCGCGCCGAAAATTTCGGCGGTCGTGAAGGGCGGTATCTCCAGCACGCGCACCCTTGAGATTACCGTGGGCAGGACGGAGACCTGCGAGCATGCGCCCAGGATAAAGAATACCCCGTCCATGGGCTCCTCTATGACTTTAAGAAGTTTGTTCTGTACAATGGCCGAGCACTCGTCAATCCCGGATATGACATAGAGCTTCCTGTCCCCGGCCGAAGGCCGCATCGCGCTGTCCTCGGTCAGCCCCGACGCCTCCTCGGCGTTGAACTTTTTACCCGGTTCGGGGTACACGCGCATATCCGGAAAAGTCTCGCGCATAACCCTCGCCTCATCTTCTCCGCCCTCTTCAGCGCCAAAAAAGCGAGCAGCGAAAATTTTCAACGCGCTTCGAAGATTGTCCGGATCGCCAAGCGTGAGCATATATGCATGCGCCAGCCTGCCGGCCTCTGCCTCGCGGCAGAATATTCTATACGCCGAAGTTGACCTTATGAGCTTTTCCACGCCGCTTCTCCGTACTTTATATTATTCCCCTGTCTTTGAGTATTTTATATATCTCTTCGGCCGTCTGCTGTTTGCTTCCGCCGCAATCAACCTTTACGATCCTCGGGAAGCGCTCTGCAAGCTTTAAGTACCCGTTATAGACCTTCGTATGAAACTCAAGCCCGAGCGCTTCTATTCTGTCGCCTTTATCCGCGCCGTGTTTTCTTTCAAAAGCATCCTTCGGCGAGATATCTAAAAAGAGTGTGATGTCCGGACAAAACTTCTCCAGCGCAAACCGGTTGATCTGCTCTATAAATTCAAGGCCCAGCCCCCTTGCATAGCCCTGGTACGCGAGGGACGAGTCTGCACACCTGTCGCAAAGCACTATCTTCCCCGCCTCAAGCGCCGGCGCCACCTTCTCGCGCAGATGCTGCGCTCGCGCCGCAGCGTAAAGCAAGGCCTCACACTCGTCCGTCATCGCCGTGTTTTTCCCGTTCAGAATTATTTCGCGTATCTGCTCGGCTATTTCGCTTCCGCCCGGCTCGCGTGTGACGATATGCTCCTTTTTCTCTTCCGTGAGCCGCTCAGACAGGAGCCGGATCTGGGTGCTCTTGCCCGAGCCTTCGCACCCCTCAAAAGTTATGAATTTGCCTTTCATACGTCTTGACCACCTTGATTTTTCCGTTGCTCAGACCAAAGGTATGCTCCGCTTCTTGCAGAAGCTTTATCGCACTGTCCGTTACAACCTCCCCGGCCGCCACCACGGGTATGCATGGCGGAGCTATGCCCGCATTGCAGGCACACATCCTTCCCAAACTCGCCGCAAGCGATACATACTCGGCCGGCCGGCGAAGCGCATACAGGTAGCTGTACGTCCTGTCGTTTACGGGGTATGCGCGTCTTGCGACATATGTCCCTCTGAGCCTCTTTTGTCTCAGGATGAAAGCGAGCGCCTTGGAGAGCGCCTTTAAGTCTGAAGCCGCAGTCATTGCGGAGAGATAGAAAACAAGGTATCTTCCGTCCGTAAACTCGGGGTATATCCCCCTGCTTTCGAGCACCTTTGCCGCAAGCGACGAGTTTATCCCGAGCGGCGCAAAATCTATGCAGAGTTTGGTCCAATCGCCGGAAGGGAAGAATGTAAACCCGACATTATTCTCTTTGAACTCTCTCGCCGCCTTGCGCGCGCTCTGCGTAAGCTCCGGGTTTTCGGCGAGATATTTATACCCTATCTCCACGGAAGCCATAACCGGAAAACTCGGCGAGGTGGTGCGGAATATCGACAACCCGGCCTCCAGTTTATCCTTCATGCTCTCATTATTCAAAAACACCGCAGCTCCTTGCGTAAGGACGGGCAACGTCTTGTGTGCGCCGTCCGTCCACATATCCGCGAACACGCCGGCATAGCCCTTCCTGTCTTTTTCAAAGGCAAGGTGTGCGCCGTGCGCACCGTCCGCGAGCAAAAGCGCGCCCGCTGAATGCATGGCCTCGGCGTACGCCGAAAGCGGTGCAACGTTGCCGTAATAGTCCGGCGAGGCGACTATCATGCCGCAGATATCGCCATCTCTCTGAACGAGCCTTGCCGCAACGTCCGCCGGCGGCGGCATCAACACCCCGTCCCTCTCTTCGCCCTGGACTATAACCGGCTCGAAATTCAAGGCTTTACATGCGTTCCATATGCTCTTATGACTGTTGCGCGGAACTATTATCTTCCCGCCCATCGTCCTTGCGGCATACATCATGGCGAAAATACCGCTCGTCGCTCCGTCCGTCGTGATGTATGCGTGCTTCGCGCCCGCGATTTTGGCTATATCCGCCTGTGCGGCCGCGATCGCGCCCGTGGGATTGTCGAGATCGTCCGTATACGAAAGTTCCGTCACGTCCAGGCAGGAGAAGGGTATAAAACTCTTCAGCATACGCCCGCCCTTGTGTCCCGGCGTGTGGAAGCTTATATGCCTTTTCACGCCCTGCTTAATCTGTTCGTAAATGCGATAGTCCGTCATTGCCCGTCTCCGCCGCACGGCACGCGCCCTTGTGCTCCGGCCGCTTTTTTTCGCCGCGCGATTTTACTGTTTGTTTTTTTCCTCTCTCTCCTTAAAAAATCAACGGACGGAGCCTTGTCTTCCCGCCCGTTTGTGATGTTTCTCTTGCTTTATATCGCCCCGAGCGTCTTCCTTTTTTTCGGGTTTGATAACGAGAGTTTAA
>CAYLIO010000069.1:0-6899 GCA_964383655.1 uncultured Clostridia bacterium
TGTGCAGGATATATAAAAATTTTATCAGTCCCAAGGCAGAGTTTCGCCGCCGAGGATATGGATGTGCAAGTGAAACACGGTCTGACCTGCATCCGCGCCCTGATTTATGACTAAGCGATAGCCGTTGCCGCATCCGTTTTCTGCAGCAATGCAGGGAATTTTTGTCAGCATGTGTTTTAAAAGTTCGGCACCGGCGTCATCCATATCTGAAAGAAGTTTGAAGTGGTCTTTAGGTATGGCCAGAAGGTGCACTTTTGCTTTGGGTGCAATGTCTTTGAATACTAACATTTTATCGTCCTCATACACCTTTGCAGAGGGCACTTCCCCTTCGATTATTTTACAGAAAAGACACTTATCATCAAGCATGATTCAAATACTCTCCTTTAGATTTTTTTATGTTTATGTCAGGCTGAAGCCGTCATCTCATTTTCGACGCAACACCGGCGTCTGCGCGTGTGCAGACGGCGCCGCCTGAAAACCTCTTCCCTATTTTTACGTCTATTGTCTTACCTTCAACGTTTTCGCCGAGGTATACCTTTATATAGTTTCCTGTATAACCGCTCGTGTACTCGCCGTCGAAATCTTCGAATATTACCGTCTGTATACTGCCTTCGTTCCTTTTTATGAACGCATCCTCGGCTTCGGCGCTCGCGTCAAGCAGTTTTTTGAGACGCATCTCCTTTACCGATGCGGGTAAATCTTTCATTTTGAATGCTGCCGTGCCTTCTCTCGGCGAAAAACAAAAAGCGTGCACCCTTGCCAGCCGCGCTTCGCTTATTATTGAGAGGCTTTTTTCAAAGTCCAAATCCGTCTCAGAGGGGAAACCCGCGATAATGTCCGTGGTTATGGCGGCGTCCGGAAAGGCGCTGTAGATCAGTTCACACTTCTCGAGGTATTTCTCGCGAGTGTAACGTCTATTCATCTTTCTTAAAACATCGTTGCTTCCGCTCTGAAGCGATAAATGAAACTGTGGCGCAAAGTTCTCGAGCTTCTTACATGCGTTCAGCAGATTCACGTCTATGACCCCGCACTCTAAAGAGCCGAGCCGTATCCGTTGTTTTACTCCGGAAAGCGAGGAAATGAGTCTTGCAAGGTCGATGCCTTCATACGAATAGGCTGAAATATTTATACCCGTGAGCACCGCCTCGGGGCATTTGCTCTCCAGAATTTCTGCCTTTATCTCACCCGGAGCACGGCTTCTTATGCGGCCTCTCAAATAGGGGATTATACAATACGAGCAGAAGTTGTTGCACCCGTCCTCTATCTTTATAAAAGTCCTTGTTCTCGAGCTTTTGGGTGCGGGCATTATGTCGTAACCTTGCTCGTTGCAGCGGCAGACATAGCTTAAGCCAAGTTTTTCGGCTAAGGTTTCAATGAGCGCGTTCTTGTTCCTTGCTCCGCCCACATACGTCACGCCCTTCTCGGAAAATACGGCGGCGTCCTTTTCGGAGGCACAGCCTATGACATATACCTCGGCTTTCGGATTAAATTTTCTTGCACGCGAAACCAGCTGTCTGCTCTTTTTTTCCGCTTCGCGCGTCACGGCGCAGGTGTTGAGGATATAGACGTCTGCGGGGCACAGTTTGTCGCTAATCTCCACACCCCAACTTTCTAGCGCGGCTGCGACAGACGCGCTCTCCACTTCATTGACCTTACAGCCGAGAGTAAAAATACACGCCTTCATCTTAACTCACCGAGTTCGAACATGACAACGGCCGTAAGAGCCACGGCAGCCGTTTCCGCACGGAGTATTCGCCTGCCGAGACTTATGGCCGAAAATCCGTACCCGTGCACGGCAGTATCAAACTCGTCGTCCGAAAAACCGCCCTCACTGCCTACCGCTATGACAGTAGATCCATTCAGGTTGCGTATATCCGTATCCGAACGCTCCGCAAACTCATAAGCGAAGAGTTTGTTCTTATACCCGTCTGCAGAAGCGAGGGCGCCTTCAAGCGTGTCGAAAAACTCCACCTTTGGCGCAACCGACCTCATACACTGCTTCGTCGCCTCACGCGCCACTTTGCAAAGCCGCTCTATTTTAGCCGGCGAGTTCATGTACGCAGAGCAATACTTCGACGAGAATATTCCTATACTGCTCACGCCGAGCTCGACGGCCTTTTGTACCACAAGCTCGGTCTTGTCGCCCTTGAGTGCACCGCAGAGAAGACGTACATCCGTTGCAGGCTCCTTATCCCCGACGCGGCTGCCTGTTATATGCGCCGTTATCCCGCATTTGCTTATTTTGCAAACCACCGCATCATATTCACTTCCGCTGCCGTCTAAAAGCGTGATTTCACTGCCGACGAACAAACGCAGAACATTTTTTGCGTGGTTGAACTGCTCGCCGGTAAGCTCTATCTCCGACTCCTTCGGATAATTTATGAAGTTTTCGGTTAGAAATCTCTTCGGCGCTGCCATTTCTACCCTTTTAAACCGTTTTATTAAACGCGACGGCAATCCACTCGCCGCGCGAACATATCTTTTTCTGCTCAAACCCCGATGCCCTATACGTAGCGATAACTTCATCCGTCTTTTCTTTGATAATCCCGGAAAGTATCAGCGTTCCGCCTTTTTTTAAGCGAGGCGACACTAAAGGGGCGAGCCGAACCAGCACATCCGCCGTAATGTTGGCAAGCGCGATATCTGCTCCGGGTATTACTTCGTCTACAAGGTCGGTGCGAAGAACCGTACACCTATTTTCCGTTTTGTTAAGCTTACAGTTATGCATTGTGCTATCTATTGCAACGGCGTCAATGTCGGTAAGATAAGCGCTTTTTGCACCTAAAAGCACGGCTGAGATGCCTAAAATACCGCTGCCGCAACCTATGTCGAGACAGACACTGTCCGGCGTCAGGTACTCCTGCAAGAGCTCAAGACTCATCGCGGTTGTCTCGTGTTCACCTGTACCGAACGCCATATTGCTGTCCAGTTTTATGACAACCTCGCCGGGTTTCTTTTCATATTCTATCCATTCGGGTACGACGACTGCTCTCCCGCCTATATGAATCGGCCTGAAATGCCTGCGCCATATCTCAATCCAGTCGTCTCCGTCTACTGTCCGCGTCGTAATCTCTAGCGAGCCCAAGGGCATGCATCCACAGCAGTCGGACTGCATTTTATCTATATCTTCTCTTATTCTCGGCAAGACTGAGGCCGTATCGCCTTCCGCTACGAAAGCCTTGACGAGTACCTCGCCGATATCCTTTGTGAGCTCGTCGTCCATATAGTCCCAATGCGCGGCATCGTCACGCTTAAGCGCTATTATATCCTTGACGTCGGATATAGCCACTCCGTATGTCGAGTAGCACCACAGTATATCCGCAATAAGTTCGCTTCCCTCAGACGAGGTATGTACAGTCACTTCGGTAAAATTCATTGCTTTTCACTTTGTCTTGTTTATTTTTATCAAGAGACGGGAGTTCCCGCGTCGCAACACCTGAGTTTGGCGTTTTGCTTAATCAGATCTTTTCCCCGGAAATGTATTCAACTGCGGCATGCGCGGCCACATTCCCCTCACCAACCGCTTTTGCGTACTGGTACGGTCTGCCCGTACAATCGCCGGCTGCAAACACACCCTCTATACCGGTACGGCACTGCCTGTCTACCGCAATATGCCCGCCGTCTGTATCGAGACCTCGAAGAAGTATAGACGGCGAGACAAACGAACGCAGAATAAAGAACCCGTCCGCATCAAGCTCGCCGTCCTGAAAGATAATTTTCTCCATCTTCATGCCGCCCTTTATCTCTTTGGGCATCCTTTTAACAATCTCACAGTTTTTTAAGTCTACTTCGCAATCTTTGTACATGGGCATAAGATATACCTTCCCTGCAAGCGAGCATAGGTATTTTATCTCATGCTCAAACCTCTTGTCAGTGCTGAGCACGGCTATGGTCTTATCCTTATACAAAAACCCGTCGCACGTCGCACAGTAACTTACGCCGCGACCTAAAAAGAATTCCTCGCCTTCAATAGGCTTTGAGACAGATGCGCCGGTGCATAGAATTATGGTACGGCACTCATAGGTGTTCTGTCCGGCAGCAACAGCAAACCTGCCGCCAAGGTCGTACACGGCCGTTACCAATTCATCTCTGCTCTCTATACCCATATCCTCAGCATGACGTGAAAACGCCTCGACGAGCTCTTGTCCGGTCACGTTCAAAAACCCCGGATAATTGCGCACGATCTCAGCGGCAGCCGCCTTTTTTGAGACACCGCAAGTAAACCAGATAAACTCTTTATTGAGGATTTTGAGATTGATTGCAGCCGACACTCCCGCAGGACCGCCGCCTATTACGGCACAGTCGTATACCACTTTTGCTTTACCCTCGAATTTTTTACCGAATAAAATCTACACCGCCAAAAAAATCCGCTATGCCTGCGGTGCGCTTATTCTTTACACAAGCTGATCGCGGGGCTGTTCGAACGGCGACATCTTGGTAAGCCTCTTACCCTCTTTCTCCAGCTCCTTGTCAGGCACCGCGCGGCTGCTTCTAACTACGGCCTGTTCGACATTCACCTTCCCCTTTTCGGCGGGAATTATCGTTCCGACACCGGCCACGCATCCGCCGGGACAGCCCATACCCTCTATCATGTATCCGTCGAGCTTGCCCGCTTTACACTGTATAAGTACCTTTTTGCAATCGGCAAGCCCCTCTGAATGATGAATTTTCACCTCGGTACCGGGATAGTATTCCTCTATACATTTTTCGATAGCGTTGGAGACGCCGCCGCTTATGGCATACCCTCTGCCGGCACCCGTCGCTATATCCGATACCGGACTTTCCTCAAGTTCCTCAGGCTTGATTTGACGCGCATCAAACATTCCGGCGAGCTCTTCAAAGGTTATAACAAAATCCACATAGCTTCTTATATATGTCCTTGACGCCTCCAGCTTTTTCGCTGCACACGGCCCGATGAATACAACTCGCGCCTCTTCATCGTGTTCCTTTATATGCCGCGCCGTTGCCACCATAGGCGTCAGCTCCTGCGATATTTCGCCAACAAGATCCGGAAACTGCCTGCGCGTAAGCTCCACCCATGCGGGACAGCAACTGGTAAAAAGAAAAGGAAGCTTGCCGGTCTTCACTGAGTTTACATAGTGATGCGCTTCCGTGATACAGCCCATGTCTGCACCGTAGGCCACTTCGTATATCTCGTTGAACCCGAGCTTTATAAGAGCCGTCTTTATTTTGCCTAAAGTCGCTTTCGGTCCGAACTGACCGATTATGGCGGGAGCTATGGCTGCCACCACCTTGTCGCCTTTTTTTATTGCACGTATGAGCTGGAATATCTGCGATTTATCCGCAATTGCACCGAACGGACAGGCAGCCATACACTGACCGCACGCCACACATTTTTCGTTATCTATCTTCGCCCTGCCGTACTCATCCGATGATATGCACTTTATCCCGCACGCCGAAGCGCAGGGGCGTGCGTGATGCGCTATAGCGTCATATGGACATGCTGCTTTGCACCTGCCGCATTTTATACATTTTGCCTGGTCTATAAACGCATGCCCGTTTACTATGGATACGGCGCCTTTAGGACAGGCTTTTATGCAGGCGTGCGATACGCAGTTGCGGCACTGATCGCTCACGACATACTCGTTATCCGGACACTTGTCGCATGCGGACGGAATAACCTGCATGAGCGGCGGTTCATAGTACTTGTCGGCAATATTGCTCGCATCGAGCCCCTCGGTTATATGTACCGGTTTATTCGCCGGCCGAAGCGAAAGCCCCATTGCAAGACGTACCCTCTCCGCCGCTATCTGACGCTCTCTGTAGATATTCTCTCTATATCTCGGCTCCTCATCCGGAGTTATTATATACGGTATGGCCTCGATATCTCCGCCCGTGACACGATCCTTATACGCCACCTTTGACACTTCGGCGAAAATCATGCGCCTTAAATCGGTTACAACACTTTGACTTTTCATAAAAACCTTAGCCTTTTTATCTGCGGTTATCTTTTAACCGTTTACCTCAGGCAGGTTTATACTGCCCGCACATAAATTTTTGTTTCGTTGTGTTACCTTTTTTCTCTACGGCAAAATCTGAATTCTTTGCCTCGTGCAATATCTTATGCCACTTGTTTAGTTTTTGCTAAAGAGATATTATCCACAAGTTTAGCCGTATTCTCCGTTCCAAGCCCGTCGGTATCCACGATGAACGCGCCCATTTTATTCACGTAAAGCAGAAGAAACCGGCCGCATCTTTTAACTTTCTTTATTTCGACGTAATCGATATCCGCCGATCCCCTAAACACTCCGCCACGCACCGCGCGTACGTTTACAACACGCTCGCCGAAATCGTATGTATTGTATGACTTTTCACCGTCAGCCGACTTAATGGTCTTTATATAATGCACGAGCACTATTATTCCGAAAAGAATAGGCGCAAACGCGACGACGAAAAGCAATATATCCGGCTCATCGTCTATAAGGCACAATAAACCCCATAAAAAAATTAAAAATACGCCCAATATAAAGGCGCATATAAAACATAAAAATAAGCTTTTTGACAGCACTTTCTGCGCCGCTTTGTCAAGTTTTGTAACACAGTTCATATTTGAAAACCCGGCAGACTGACACCGTGTCCGCCTTATTCGAATTCACACCAAAAGTATAGATTAAACAAAAAATAAAGTCAACCGAAGAAGAGAAAGAAAATGTCCGTTAAGAGATAAAGTATGTGATGGAAGCCTAACTTATTTTTACAGGCTGAAACATCTATCAAATGCGTTTTTTATCGACCTGTCTTTAACAGTTTCTCCTTTATCCCGTCAAGATTTTTATATAGCAAGCCATACTTCGTTGATATAGCTCAAAAATCAAGTCAACTCACCATACAATAAGGCGGATGCTTATTAATGTTGCCTATGCAGGCAAATTCACAAG
>CAYLIO010000070.1:0-6835 GCA_964383655.1 uncultured Clostridia bacterium
GGAATGGCTTTTTCCGACAAAGAAGTCTTGACAATATCGACGCTTCGATATATAATAAACACAAGGCTATCGATGCGCCGATAAAAAAGGACGCCCGATACCCGTTAGCCGTACTTATTTGGCAGACTTCCGCCGTGAATATAATTTGTTTGTCGCGAATCAATTATAACAAACGACCGGATGTAAGTCAATAAGGGCGGCTATAAATTTATACTCACAAAAAACACCCCGCAGGGTGTTTTTTGCTCAGAATTTTTTGCTTTAATTACAGCCCGAAAATATTTTTAAGTAATGCCGCAGTTTCTTTATCGTCGAAGCGAAGCATGCTATCGTTTTCACCGGCATATCCCAACGGGCTTATGCTTCCGTACCAAACCAAACTATCATCTATTACTACGCAATGCGTATGCAGGTCGGCAACTTCTTCGATATTTATACCCGATTTCTTTAGCCTCAAGATCTGTTCGTCGTTACATTTCGTCTTCGTTATTATTTTTGTTTCCGGCTTACAGATAAACGCGTCGTATATTCGCATTAATTTCGTTACGCATCCCGCTGAAAGCGTAGGACTCACGATCAAAATATTGTCCTTCGCCGCAGATAAATCCTCATAGAAGATACTTTTAAAATTAGTCGCATTGAACAAAATACTTCTCTTTTTCTCTCTTTCATTCAGACGTATTTCATATCCGAGTTCTTTATAACCTTTAAGTCGTTTATGGTACATATTTTCAAGCATTGCGACGTTTATATCGACATAATCGTAAACAATTACTTCTTTCTTTCCGATATAATCGCGGTGCAGCCTGCCTGCGTATTGTGCGAGCTTGCCTTTCCATGAAACCGGCATAGCAAGAAACAACGTATCCAGCCTTGCAAAATCAAACCCTTCTCCAACATATTTGCCTACCGCGACGATTGCGAACCGCTCGTCGCTATCTGCCGTTGCCACGGCGTGCAGTTTTTCGCGCTTCGTTTTGGCCGATTCTTTACCGATAAGAAGTACAGCGATTATTCCTCTTCGTTCTATGGCGTCTGTGAGCAACTTTGCGTGTTCTGTTCTCTCCGTGATTACGATCGGCATCCGTCCGTCGCTTACCGCTTTCGCGACATCATCCGCTATAAGTTCGTTTCGTTCATGGCTTAAGCAAATATGTTCAAAAATTTGGTTAAGCGTTTTAAATCCGCCGTCCGGCGAAAGCGGCATCCTGAAATGCGTGAAACGAGGAAGAGCGATATGTGCAAACAATTGTCTTTTCGCCTGCTCTATAGCATCCACTCTGTAAACGATATCGCCGCACTGCATGAATATACTATCCTGCCTGCCGTCTGCCCGGACAGGCGTAGCGGTGAGTCCGTATACATATTTCGATGTCACGGATTTTAATACTTGCTCGAATGTGACGGCAGGCACATGATGGCATTCATCGACTATGACAAGCCCATAGCTTTTTACTATATCTTTTACACCCTCTCTGCCTGCAAGCGATTGAATTATGGCAATATCTAATTTGCCGGTGAGCGTATTTTTCGTGGCGCCGAGCTGACCTATATATTCCGGTTCACGTCTTTTCCCGCGGCCTTTCGGCCTTTCGGGCAGATCATAGTTAAAGATGAGGAACTTCATGAGAGCAGACTTCCACTGGTTGAGCAGAGCTGATGTATGCACCAATACGAGCGTGTTTCTCTTTTTTTCGGCAATCAATCTTGCACCTACAACAGTTTTCCCGAAGGCAGTGGTTGCCGAAAGCACTCCCGTGTCGTGTGAGTTTAACGCAGAAAAGGCCCTGTACTGTTCTTCCCGAAGCGTTCCGTTGAAGGATATATCCGTTCTTGTCCCCGTATTACGCCTATCACATATTCTGAATTGCACGCCGCATTGCTTTAACATATCGCGAAGCTTGCCTAATCTGCCGCGAGGGATGGCTATATGCGTTTCGTTCTCTTCATGCGACGCTATGAACCGAGGTTTGTCATACGTAGGCAGCCGCATGCGCTGTGCCTTAAAAAAATCTGGATTAAGATATGCAGCCATACGCTTTATTTCGGCAAGAGCGCGCTCAGATATGCCGCACTTTTCGACGTAGACCATATCGGACAGTATGACATCGAGCTCTTTCGGGAAATCATCGGCGGAAATATAGGTCTTTGGCTTTATCAATGACTGCTGCTCTTCTTTTGACTGCCTTTCATTGTCGGCAAACCGAAAACGTTCCGATAATTCGTCCGAGAATAATTTCAAGCGCTTTGTGCTGATTTTTTCTACACGGCTGAGTACGTACCACTGGTCGGGATAGGGAGTAAAACTTTCATCGACAAACACGCTGTTGCCCTCTTTTCGCGCAAGTCCCTGCAACGGCAATGCTATGAGATTTCCGAGCCCGCCTTTGGGCAGATAATCTTGACTCGGGAACATCCTGTCGTATGCTGAAAACGAAATGCGGTGATATACACTCATTGCGGCGTTTAAAAGCATGGTGCCGAACCTGCGCGCATCTGCCGCTTTTATCTTTTCTTCAAAAAACAGCCAAACATGGCCGCCGAGTCCCGAACGTGAACGTTCTGTCAGAATAGGAATGTTGCATTGCTTGCACACATCGCGCAGCGCCGCTATTTCTTTCTGCCAGTTTTTCTCGTCAAAATCCAATGCGAGGAAATGACAGCAGTCATCCTCGGTCATAGGGTACACACCTATTACATCCGTCGAATGAGGCTCTTTACCCTGCAAGTGTCCGTATACCGCGCCGTCATCAAGCGGAGCAAAAGCCCGATTTTTACAGTCTGCACACTTAATATTCTTTTTGTCGCACAACCACTTCTTCCATTCGTTCAAACACACGGGCATATAGCCGCTTTTTCCGGTCTTTTTACTGTACCAACGCCTGGCGTATACATCATCACGCCCCTTAAAAAGCGAACGGAAAAGCGTGACCTTGTCATGCGCGGAGCTGTTATTGGTCACCATACCGTCGGCCTGTACCGCATGTTTGCCTATATTACCATCACCGTCTTCGTCGTCCGTGAGCAGAACCTTTGCCTCGTCCGCCGAGATTCCCCCGAAACGTTCCCGGTATAAGGAGAGCTCTGTTTTAAGCTTTTCGTTCTCCGCTTTGACCGCACTAAATTCTGCCAGCAGTTTATTGTATTCCTCTTCCCTTATCATGTTTATGATTCCCGATTCTATGGTGGAAAACGGACATCCGCTCTACTTTCTGCTTTCAACAGATTAATTTCTCGGATTGATTCGGCATCATTACAAATTCAAAACCGAAAATTGCGCCGTGATTTGTGTTTTATTCTTTTCAGCCGCTCCACTGAAAAACGCCGAGAGTGCCCCGGCGATGCTGTCGTTATGCGTATTTATCTTTTAAGTTTAACTCTCGGCGCACCGCGACTAAATACAAACTTCTTAGTTGCGGATTAATTTCTTCCGCCGGGATATTTTTCTTCCCCTTCTTCCTCACAGGCGTTTTCGATTACGTGATCCTGTTTAAAATCTTTATCCGCATAGGACGATAGTTTTTTCGCCATTTCGGCAAGCTTCTCGTCCGTCAGATTTTCGTGCAACGAATCAAGTTTGCCATAGGCGGGTTTATCGTGATGTATAGCCATTTTCCCCTCTGTCGTTGAGAATGTTCCGTCAGATCTCGATCAAAAAGCCGCGTTCTTTCAGCGCGTTGCCTATTTTATCGAGGGTAGCTTCATCGGGAGCCGCTACCGTGTGATAATGATACCCGTCCGTGACAGACATCAGCGGCTTGGAGGCGCCGCTTTTTAAAGAACGGTACAGCTCCTCGACATGCGTTGCGTTATACAGCTCCAGTCTCGCCGATATACGGCCGAACAGCCTGTGGTTTACGAACACATCTTCTACTCTGCCGCCCAGATTGATAATCATATAACCCTCTTCGGGAATCTCCTCAAAGGTATGACGGCACTTAAAAACGCGCGCAGCCGTGTTGGGCGTGCCGAGGATATAGCCCCGGTTGGTAGATATTATATCGTATCCGTTTGCGCGCAGAATAGCTATGTCCTGGACTATGACCTGCCTTGACACCCCGAGCTTCTCCGCAAGAAAAGAGGCCGGGAGCGCATTGTCGCTGTTCCCTATAAGCGCGAGTATTTCTTTTCTTCTCTCTTCCGCCTTCATCGCCTTAAATCACTCCACAGGGTGCAAATTTTTCAACGAGAAATCAAGCACGGGCGCGGAATGAGTCAGTGCGCCGCATGAGACGTAATCTACGCCTATACTCTTTATCTGCTCTATATTTTCCGCAGTCACGTTGCCGCTGCACTCGGTCAGCGCACGCCCGTCTATCATTTTTACGGCGGCTTTCATGTCCGCCGTACTCATATTATCCAGCATGATTATGTCAGCACCGGCTTCAAGCGCCTCGCGGCACATATCGAGGTTTTCAACTTCAACCTCTATTTTTCTGACAAACGGTGCATATTCCCGCGCCATTTTGACCGCCGCCGAAACAGAACCTGCCGCGCCTATATGGTTATCCTTAAGCAAAATACCGTCAGAAAGGTTATAGCGGTGGTTTACTCCCCCGCCGACTTTTACCGCATACTTTTCAAAGATACGCATGTTAGGGCAAGTCTTGCGCGTATCTAAGAGCCTTGTGCGACTCCCGTCCAAAAGCTTTACGATCCTCCTCGTATATGTGGCAATTCCGCTCATTCGCTGAAGGAAATTGAGCGCGGTGCGCTCGCCGGAGAGCAGCACGCGTATATCGCCGGAAACCGTCGCAATTTTTTGCCCCTTTTTAACCTCGTCCCCGTCTTTAACATAAAGCTTTGTCTCAGTTTTCGGATCGAGAATCGAAAACGTACGCAAAAAAACGCCGAGTCCGCATACCACTCCGTCCTGCTTACAGATAAGATCGGCCGTACCCTTCTTAAATCCGGGCATTACGGCGTTCGTGCTTATATCCTCGTTTGAAATATCTTCTTTAAGAGCCTGTCTTATCAACTCTTCCGTATATAACGCATCAGTTACGGGGTTGTTCATTTTTCGCCTCCTCGATAGCTTTTTGTACCTGCTCTTTATACCTGCGCAAAAGCCCCGGCACGTTTGAATATTTGGACAGGTCCAACTCGCTCTCCGCACGACGAGCGGCCTGTAAGTCTATGCGCGTATAACGCCGAGTTATATCCTGCGCCGCGCGCTTGGCGAAGATAAGACTCTCTAAAAGCGAGTTTGACGCAAGCCTGTTCGCGCCGTGTACTCCGTTGCAGCACGTCTCTCCCACTGCATACAGCCTGTCCATAGTCGTTCTTCCGTCAAGATCGGAGCGAATGCCGCCCATGAAATAATGCTGCGACGGTACTACGGGAATACACTCCCTGAAGACGTCATACCCCTCGTCAAGGCAACGCTGCACGATTGAGGGGAAGTGTCTCAATACCTCCTCCTTCGGGATAGGCCGCATGTCGAGCCATACATGCTTCGTGCCGTCCTTTTTCATTTGGTCAAAAATACATTTCGTAACCACGTCGCGCGGCTGCAATTCGTCGCAGAACCTGTTGAAGTTCTTATCCAAAAGCACCGCACCCTCGCCGCGCACACTCTCGGATATGAGAAAACGCCTTCCCACGATCTTCGAATACAGCGTAGTAGGGTGTATCTGAATATAGTTAATATGATCGACTGCCACGCCGCGATTTAAGCATACCGCAAGAGCATCGCCCGTAAGTATACGAAAGTTTGTCGAGTTCTCGAAGACTCCGCCTATTCCGCCGGACGCGAACACCGTATAATCTGCATAGAAACGGTACAGTTCCCCGTTCTTGCTGTCCTTGGCAACTATCCCGTAACACTGCTTGTCGCATATCATATCCACCATCGTCACATACGGCGCAATGAATATATTGTTTCTCGAACGCACTTTCGACATGAGCGAGGTCGTTATCTCCCTGCCGGTACAATCCTCGTGGAAACAAATCCTCGGCCTTGAATGCCCGCCCTCGCGCGTGTATGCAAGCGACCCGTCAGTATTCCGCGTAAAGCGTACGCCTATACTTATCAAATCATCGATAAGCGCCACGGAACCGCGTATCATGCACTCGACGCTGGCCGGATTGTTCTCATAGTGCCCCGCACGCATCGTGTCGTCGAAATAGCTTTGATAATCGTCTTCGTCTGCAAGCCGGCATATACCGCCCTGGGCAAGATAACTATCCGACTTATCGGGTGTATCCTTGCATATTATAAGAATTTTCTTATCTTCCGGCAAGTTAAGCGCACAATTGAGCCCCGAAACACCTGCCCCGACTATAACGACGTCGTAATATTTGTCAAGTTTAATCAAATATTTCTCCTCTCCCCGGGTTTAAAGGCCTTAAGCTGACGTTATCTCTTATTTTTTGTGCAAAAAAGCCGCGGCGCTTCTTTTTTTTGCGTCGCGGCCGCCTTCTGCCGTAAGGCGGCCTGCGGCCGGCAATGCACCGTCCCGTCTGACTGCCTTCTCTCGACAAAGACCTCGGCGGACGGAAATACACCGACTCCGCACGGCTTTGTCCGCGCCGGAAAACCCTAAGGGCAGAAACTTGTGCTCCCGTCCTTTTTTGCATTTTACTCTGCCGCGCCGTCGGTAATACACCGCCGCGGCGCGCCGGCAATTTCTCTTTCTGCGCAGCTTTCCGCTACGCAAGGGAGATTCTCCCTCCCTTTAAGATTGCACTTAAGTTTACAGAAAAACTTTACACCTGTCAAGTTATGTGTAAACTTTTTTTTAAAATCGGTTGTTTTTGTAAATTTTTAACAATTTAAAAAACTTTTTTGCTTTCTCGGCCGTTTTCTGTCCCCAAGCTTGACGATTGAGCGGCA
>CAYLIO010000071.1:0-6803 GCA_964383655.1 uncultured Clostridia bacterium
AAAAAACCTTATGTTATAAGGCTTTTTGCCGATTTTTTTCCAAACTTGAGATTACACCTGCAAAAATCTTAGTTTTTCGAAATTTTTTAGAATTTTTTTACGCGTTATGGGTATAGGGCTCGTTTTTTTAGGCGCTTTTGCCCCCGACATCTTTACTTTATTTCTGTCCGTCTTTGAAAAGATCCGGTCTGCGCTCTTTCGTAATCTTCTCCGACATGGCTTTACGCCACTTGTCCACCTCTTCGTGATTGCCGCTCAAAAGCACATCCGGTACGCTTACGCCCTTATATACTGCGGGGCGCGTATATTGCGGGTATTCGAGCCTGCCGCTTGAAAAACTCTCTTCTTTTAAACTTTCGCCGGATATAACCCCCTCCGCAAGCCTTGACACGCAGTCGCACACGACCATGGCGGGAAGTTCGCCGCCTGTTAAGACGTAATCGCCTATGGACAGCTCCTCGTCCATATACATGTCTATCGCGCGCCGGTCCACGCCCTCGTAATGACCG
This sequence comes from uncultured Clostridia bacterium, assembly GCA_964383655.1. Lineage (GTDB taxonomy): Bacteria > Bacillota > Clostridia > Christensenellales > Borkfalkiaceae > Coproplasma. Next base: position 510 of record CAYLIO010000071.1, read on the forward strand.
CAAAGGAGCAGAATTTCAGGATATGCCGCTAAGGTCGCCGCCTTACTCTGCGTAAAGAGCGCACCTCCCGGCGACATGAATATGCGCCGCATTTTATGCCCGGGATCGACTGCCTCCACCGCAGAACCTATAGGCTGCGCCATCATAACCATTCCCGCTCCCCCGCCGAAGGGATAGTCGTCGCATTTTTTGTGCTTGTTTTCGGCATAGTCGCGGATATTTACAATTTCAATTTTAAGTTTTCCGCAGGCTGCCGCCCGGCCTATAATACTCTCTTTAAGCGGGCTGAACATATCCGGGAAAAGGGTGAGTATGGTAACTTTCATATTCAGTTTACAACCACTTCTTCAAATCTTTTCTTGCTTACCGTGACCGTCCGAAGAGCGATATCTATCGAAAGAATTACCCCGTCTGCTGCGGGAAACATAATCTCCTTCCCTTTGGATGCCACCGTATAAATATCCGTATGCGCGGGCGTGACATCGGTTACCTCGCCTAAATCCGTACCGTCGTCGGCTAAAACCATGCAGCCTACAACGTCGGCTATATACACTCGCCCCTCAGGCAGCTTAGGCGCTTCCTCTCGGCTCACTTTAATATCCTTTCCCCTTAAAAGCTCGGCGGCATTCCTGTCCGCTATACCGGAAAGTGCGAGATAGGCAAACCCGCCCGCCGTCCTGCAGGAGAGCACTTTATATCTTGTGCCGTCGATCATAACGAAAGGCAAGCTCTTGATGTCGTCCGCGCTGTCCGTCTGCGGCATGACTTTTATCTCTCCGCGGATACCCTGCGGCTTTAAAACGGTTGCTACCGTAAGATATTCATTCATAATCGCTCAAGCCCCTGTTTTTTTATCTGCAAAATTTATTTTGCTGCAGTCCGCCTCAAAAAAAAGTAAATAAAAAAAGCGTACCGTGCTAAGAAAAAACCGCGCTTTTTTTCAGCGGCGCGGCCTTTAAGCAAAAACCGATTCGGCTTTTTATGAGCTCTCTTTGCTCTTGATTTCTACTAAGTACTTCTTGGAGTCCCTGGGCGTTGCGGCCTTGACAAGCGTACGTAAAGCCTTTGCTATCTTGCCCTGCTTGCCTATGACCTTACCCATATCCGACTCTTCGAGGAAAACGGTAATTTCAATACAATCTTCCTTCTCTTGCTCTTTGTACTCAACGGCGTCCTTGTACTCTGCAAACTGCTCTACAACATATTTTACAAGTTCCAGCATATTTCAAAAGCTCCTTCGTAATTTTCGCGTGTATGCCGGGATATGTCCCAAAGACACACCCGGCTTAAAAGACATTAGTCCTTCTTCTTTTTCTTGTCATTGGTCTTGGGCGCCGAAAGCTTCTTGCTCTGCTCTATTACGCCGCTCTTCACGAGATAATTTTTCACCGTCTCTGTGGGCTGTACTCCTTTGGAAAGCCAGTCTTTTGCCTTTTCAGCGTCAATGCTTACTTCTGCGGGATCGGTCAGAGGATTTACGTATCCGACTTTGTCGATATATTCGCCGGACCGTGCTTTTCTGCTGTCTACGACAACAATGCGATAAAAAGGTGATTTTTTGTCTCCCATTCTCGTGAGTCTCATTTTAACTGCCATGTTCTTTATTTCTCCTACTAAATAAAATTAAATTTTTTTATTTTCTCTTATATATTTTTTACACGCGGCTGTTTTTTTATATTTATCCATACCGCTTTTTTAACCGAAAGGTAACCTGCGTTTGCCGCTCTTTATTTGCTTCATGAGCGTCTTTACCTGATCGAACTGCTTCAACAGCCGGTTTATCTCTTGTACGCTCGTACCCGAACCTGCGGCAATCCTTTGCTTTCTCGATGCGTTTATGATGACCGGATCCTCGCGCTCCTTTTGAGTCATTGAAAGTATAATCGCCTTGGTTCGCTCCAACTTCTTTTCATCCAAGTCACTTGCGTTCAGCTTACCGTGCATCCCCGGAAGCATGGATAAAATCGCCTTGGCTCCGCCCATCTTTTTCATACTCTCGAACTGCTCGAGATAATCGTCCAACGTAAACGTGTTCTCGCGCATCTTCTTCTGCAATTTTTTGACATCTTCTTCACTCACCGCCTGCTGCGCCTTTTCTATGAGTGTAAGAACATCCCCCATTCCGAGAATACGCGACGCCATCCGGTCCGGATAGAACGGCTCCAAATCACCGAGTTTTTCGCCCGTTCCTATAAATTTTATAGGCTTGCCCGTAACTGCTTTTATCGAAAGACACGCACCGCCTCTCGTATCGCCGTCCAGCTTTGTCAGAATTATACCCGTGATCTCCAACCGTTCGTTGAACGTCTTGGCAACATTGACCGCCGTCTGTCCCATCATGGAATCGACGGTAAGTAAAATTTCCGTAACTTCGACGGCCGCGCATATATCCTCAAGCTCGCACATGAGCTTCTCATCTATCTCCAGCCTGCCTGCAGTGTCTATTATGACAGTGTCATAACCATGCGAAAGAGCATATCCCACAGACTCTTTTGCTGTCTTTACCGGGCTCTGAGTTCCCCTTTCGAAAACCTCCGTTCCGGCATTCCTACCCACAACCTTAAGCTGGTTTATTGCTGCGGGACGGTATATATCGCAAGCGGTAATGAGCGGTTTTTTCCCGTTCTTTTTTAATTGCACAGCCAGTTTCCCGCACATCGTGGTCTTACCCGCGCCCTGAAGTCCGCACATCATAATGACCGTGGGCGGCTTACTCGAGACGGTAAGCTTCGCGTTGGTCGGCCCCATGAGCGCTATGAGCTCGTCATTGACTATTTTTATAACCTGCTGCGCAGGGTTGAGACTCTTTAATATTTCTTGCCCGACCGCTTTTTCCGACACATCCGCACAGAATCTCTTTGCAACCTGTATATTGACGTCCGCCTCTAAAAGCGCGACACGTACCTCACGCATGGCCGTCTTGATCTCAAGTTCCGTAAGTCTGCCGCGCTTGGTCAGCTTTGAAAATATATGATTAAGTTTCTCGGTAAGAGAGGAAAATACTGCCATCAGTTCTCCTTATCCGGTTTATCGCATAGCTCTTCGGCCTTTGCGGTATAGTCGAAGCTTAATATCTCCTTAAGCTTTTTTATCTCTTCGGCAAACTCCGGACTTGCGGAAAGCAATTCGTCCGCCCATTTATTCACCTCGTCCGATACGAGCGAGCGCCTGAAAGCGCTTATCTGTCGCATCCTGCAGAATCCGAGCTTCCTCTCGTACTCCTCCAGCTGCTTTTTTGCCGAGGACAGACATTCCGAAACCCCCTGCCGCGAAATCCCCTTCTGCTCGGCAATCTCGGATACGGTAAGATCCAGATTGAAATGCAAATCCGTAATCTCGCGCTGATTTAAAGTCAGAAGCGGCGAATACATATCCCATAACTCTATAAGCTTTATACCTGCCACTTCTTTATCTCGCCTCCGTTTTACCGATGCCGGCTGTAAATCGTGCCGCTTTGATTTTTATTTCCCTAGCCCGGCGAAGTTTTCAAAAACCGACACAGTCCGGCGTATTGACGTACAATGGGGAACCCGCCGGAACTGTCATGTTTTCCGTTATGTTTTCCCTGCCCGGAGTACAGCTTCAAAGCAACGCTTCGTCTACAATAATAAGCCGCAAGAGAAGGTTTGTCAAGCGTTTTTACTTGACATTCACGCAAGCCCGGTCTCTATTCAATGCATTATATGCTGTTTATTTACAGACAGCGTTTTATTTTTATCGCTATATTTACAGGTTGCGGATGAAAAAGTGCTTAAAATCGATATCGAATACTGCAAAACGACGGAATCGAAACTTACGGAACTAATTCAGCTATGTATATTTCAAGGAAAAAGAAATCATGAGAAGCGATTAGTGCGAAACCATCTGCGATGGGGCAATATTTATACCATTTATTTTTCCCGCCTTTCGGCATTTTTATTCCGAATAACTTATGCGCTTCATTGTTGTTACAGAGTTTTTCCACCCGTGAAGCCTCGCGGATATACTCCGCTTTTCCCGGCCCATACGTCTGAACTATCGCTGTATGAATTACGATTGCTGCTTGGCTTTCGCCGCAAACTTTTGATACCGGTCACAAAAACCGACATTACAAGCGTCAGTCTTATAAGGAGCCGTCTTTGTTGAATTTTTTTCTAAAATTCTTTTATGCACTCTCGCGCTGCATCATATTCATCTGCTTCTTGTCGAAACCATGCCGATATATATTTCTATGCTCAAGCGATTTTGCAATGATTTTATTTTTGTTTGACAGTTGTATAAAAAAAGTATCCTTGCCCCGTCCGTAAGGACAGAACAAGGACACCGCAGATGGTTTCAGCATCCTAAGTTAAAACCATGCAAGATTAAGTTTTCTGCGGATACGAGGGGATTAGGAGGATAAGCACCGACTTTTTAAGTAATCCTATCTCATATCCGCAGACTGTGACAGATCGATATTTTTATGACATATTTTCTCTGCCGCCGAGTAACTGCTTTTAAAAGCTGAGCTTCAACAACTTTAACTTATGCTTTAACGCCGTCTTCTTCCTTCTTTTCCGCACCTATAAATCCGCATACGATGTTACAGATCATGGCCAATACCAAGAACACCAATGCTGCGATAAGACCGGAAGATATTTCTTGTTCTACAACGCCGTTGAGTATAAGTCCTATCATGTTAAGGCGGGGAACTAAAAGCATCATGTAGCCTGCACCCGCGAATACGCATGATGCGAGGAGCTCTATGCCGAAAAAGTCTTTGTAGATGGCTACCCCTGCCGCGAGGATAGCAATTATATACATAATGACTATGCCTGCGGTGAGGTCGCTTTCCTGTGCCCCCGTGACGATTGCGCATATCATTGAAAGCAAAAGGAAAAGTATTGCCGCAACTACGAAGTAAAAGCCTAAGCTCTTTTTTGATAAAAATTCTTTAATTTTGTCCATCGTCTTTCCTCTTCCTTGATATTATTGTTACCGTTGCACATGCAACCAGCGATATTAAGGTGAGTCCTGAAAGGACGCCTATTGCCGCATAAATCGCGCTTTCCCACCAAGGCAGAACGGTTGTATAGGTGGTTTCTATAGCGTTGCTGTTCACATAGGCATACAGTACGCGCTTGTTAGCTTCGCGCAGAGCAGCCTGGGTTACTATATCGCCGTCGTCTTTAAGAACTTCTTCAAGTATAACGTCGCTGTAAGTGCTGGCGGTAGTATCGAACAAATCCGTACCTGCTTTAAGAGACTCGATCGCATGCTGGAACTGCCATGCCGCATAGTCGGTTATGGTGTAGCCCTCAAATCCCCACTCATTGCGGAGAACGCCGGTAAGCAGTGCCCATGAAGCGCCGCCGTAAGTGCAGCCGATACGCGAGAAGGTAGTCATGGTACCCATGGCTTCGCCTATCGTGAACGAACCCTGGAATGAACGAAGCTGAAGCTCACGTCCGCTCTGTTCATTGAAGAAGTTAATAAGGCTGCAACGGTTCTTTTCTTGATCGTTGAATGCATAGTGCTTAGGGCAAGCTATGCAACCCTTGTCCTGTATACCTTTGCTCTGGCGTGCACCCATCCAGTAAGCCATCATAGAGTCTTCCGAATAGTATTCGAAATTACGCGCAGAGTAAGGGGTGCGGTGCAGGTTCATTCCGGGAGCCCATATAGAAGTTTTGCCGAGCCACAGACCATCTTCGCCCATGAATTCGCCTTGCCTGCTAGCAAGATCTTGGTTCCATGTAGAGGCGAGTGTGCACTGTGACTGGTATACGCGAGCAGTGAGGCCGTCAGGGTTGGTTGTTTCATCACCGAACGTACCGCTGAAGCCTGCGGGACCATCGCCGTCAACCGAGCCCATGTAGCCGATAGATTCTATCGGACGAGTAAGGCTGTTGCCCTGCGTAAATGTAGTCATCTCTTCCCAGCTCATTTGCGACAGCACGGTATCCCATAACGGATCGTCGTAGTTGTCTGAATAGTACAGCACAGATAAATCGTAATCGGTTCCGCTGTTTACGGTAACTTCCGTAACGTCGTCATAGTCGCCGTTGGAGTAGTCGTAATCGGGGTTTAGCGCTTCCTGACCGGAGAGCAATTGCATCATCTCATCGGTGGCGGCGAGTAGCCCGCTTCCGTCTTCATCAGCGCTGGTGGGGAATGTCGACCAGTCCTGACGAGTGAGATAAACGTACTCATTTTGCGCACCTTCGAAGTTGTTGTAATCTGCGTCATCGAAGAGGTTGGTTACTTCATAACCGGTTTCCGTCGAATATTTATAAGTGCTCGAATCGACTCCGGTTTCACTGTTGACATCGTAGT
>CAYLIO010000072.1:0-6721 GCA_964383655.1 uncultured Clostridia bacterium
TGCCTCGATATAAAAACTGACGGGGCGAAATCCGTCGTTGCACGAAACCATGGCGGAACAGCTGTTTTTCATCCAGTTTCCGTATATATTGCGTCCGCCGCATAAGAGGGCAAGCACAAACGGATACATGCTCTGCCAGGCGCTTTCGCACAGTCCGTCGGGGCGGCTAAGATCTCTTGCGATGTATACTTGTCCTTCCTGCATATCGCACGCATTTTCGATAGGGTTTTCATATTTTTTCATAAGTTCGGTATGCTGAACTTTTTTGACGACGGTGATTCTGCATTTTTTCATCCTAAGAATACCTCTTATATAAACTATAGCGCGGAGCAGATCATATGCGCTCGCGCGGACACAAGGAGAGTTTCAGCCGTGCCGTGAGTACATCTCGGGCTTTATTCTAACATGCCGGCATAGCTTTGTAAACATGCATGTTTTTATAAACTTGTTGACCGGTGCGCACAGGCTGTGGTATTATCATGGCAACCGGATAGGAGTTTACATGTTAAGAGAATTACAGGACAAGATATTGAAGCTCAAAAAAGAGCTTGACGTGTGCATACTCGCTCATAGCTATATGTCGCCCGACATATGCGAGATCGCTGACTTTACAGGCGACAGCTACGCTTTGTCGTTAAAAGCGAAGAGCGCTGAAAATTCCACAGTCGTCATGTGCGGCGTGCGCTTTATGGCGGAGACCGTAAAGATGCTGTCCCCTCAAAAGAGGGTCATACTTGCCAATCCCGATGCGGGCTGTCCCATGGCGGAGCAGATGGACAGGGAGCTCATCTCTCAGGTAAAGCAAAGTTATCCGGGATATACGGTTGTCGCATATATAAATACAACGGCAGAGCTTAAGACGGTGTGCGATGTATGCGTAACATCTTCCAGCGCCGTAAAGATCTGCAAGGCTATTCCCGCAAAAGATATACTTTTCATACCCGACATAAATCTCGGCACATATGTACAAAAACAACTTCCCGAAAAGAACTTTAAACTGCTATCCGGCGGCTGTCCTACACACGCGAAAATGGGAAGGGAAGATGTCATGAAAGCAAAAGCGGCCCATCCGAATGCGCTTTTCCTCGTACACCCTGAATGCAAACCGCAGGTGGTTGAGCTTGCGGATTATGTGGGTTCCACGAGCGGTATTATGGAATACGCCATAAAGTCGGACAAAAAACAGTTTATAATAGGTACGGAGAATGCGATAGTGCAGCACCTTCAGCTGAAGTGCCCGGATAAAGAGTTCTATCCCCTTTCAAAAGATCTTGTCTGCCACAATATGAAGATAACCACGCTTGCAGACGTCTGCAATGCGGTAAGAGGTACGGGCGGCGAAGAGATTGTCATGGACGAAAAAATGCGGCTTGAGGCCGTGAAATGCATAGAAAAAATGATTGAATACGGCGGTTGATTTAACATGATGATAACAACGAAAGGCAGAAATGCCCTCAAGGTAATGATTGACCTAGCGCAGCACAATGACGGGAGCAATATCTCGCTCACCGAGATTGCCGAGCGTCAGCATGAGAGCGTTAAATATCTTGAAGCGGTCATGGGCCCGCTGTCTTTAGCAGGGCTTGTATTAAGCGCGCGCGGAAAGACGGGCGGTTATCGCCTCGCTAAATCCGCCGATGAGTGCAGCGTAGGTGAAATTATCGTAGCGGCGGAAGGCCCGCTGGCTCCCGTATCCTGTCTGTATTCAGACATCCCTTGCGAAAACGCCGCAAATTGCCTCTCGCTTCCGCTCTGGAAAGAGCTGGACGAAGTTATAATGAATTTCCTGAACTCAAAAAAACTTTCCGACCTTATCAAATAGTACGGATACAAAACAATATATTCACGCAGCAGGGCGCGGACAAGTTCGCGCTCTTATTTTTTCTTGAATTTTCATGCGAATATCCGCACGAGCGTCCGACTTTTTTGTGCAAAATGTATCAAATTTATACAAAAACTTAACGTAGGTTAATTTTTTGTTGACATCGCATATTTTAATCCATATAATGTTTGTAGGAATTAAAAAGACGGACGTACCTGCAAAGAGTATGTGAAACAATGCCGCAGCGGGGGATAAAACGCTGCGGGAGAGGGGGAGGCGGCAAATTGAGCGGAACGGGCTATGCGCTCGGCGTTAATTGCGGAATTACGTTTGCGGGGCTTAAACCTGCAAGTTTGTTCTGGCTTAAAGAGGAGCAGTGCGGCGAGCTTGATTACTATCGCAAGAGCTTTGCAAAGCGTAAATTCCGTTTTATGGTCGTAAAGAGCGCAGAGGGGCGAAGACTTTTCTATGTGTTCAACCAAAACAAGCTCGAGGAGTTGCTGTTTGACAAGCAAAACCGTACATTCCTGCATTCTTGCGGATACAGATATGACGGTATCGGCGGGGCGCTGATTGAACTCAAAAGGAGACTGCAAGGCGACTGCGACTTCCCGCACGAGGTGGGGCTTTTTCTCGGCTATCCTTTGGAAGATGTGCGCGGTTTTATGGCGGATGCGCGCAGAGGGGTGTGTACCGAGTGCGGATACTGGAAGGTATACGGACACCTCAATGAAAAGAAAAAGATCTTTGAACGCTATAGAAAGTGTTCGCGGTGTATATGCGACAAGATGTCTTCGGGCATGTCTATAGAGGAAATATTCAAGCTGGACGATAATTGATTTTTTATATAAAGCGTATAAAAAAATCGAAACAATAAAACAAAAATATTACTTTTAATGCGAGGAGAAATCAGTTTTATGGTAAGCATTGTTTACTGGTCGGGAACCGGGAATACCGAGGCTATGGCGAATGCGGTGGCCGAGGGTGTAAAAGCTGCAGGTGCAGAGGTGAAGATCATACCCGTAGCCGAAGCGGACTCATCTGTAATGAATAGCGAAGCAGTGCTTTTCGGTTGTCCTGCAATGGGTAACGAAGAGCTGGAGGAAAGCGAATTCGAGCCCTTCTTCGAATCTGTGGAGGGTGCGCTTAAAGGAAAGAAAATAGGGCTTTTCGGTTCGTATGAATGGGCCGACGGAGAGTGGATGCGTACTTGGCAGGCGCGCGCGGAAGCGGATGGCGCGACTATGATCGCGGACGGGCTTGCCGTGTTCGGCGCTCCGGACGAAGAGGGTGTCGAAAAATGCCGCGCACTCGGCGAAGCCGCCGCTAAAGCTTAAAAATTGTCAAACTCGGCGAATCGCCGAAGAATAAAATAAAATTTTAAGGAGAGCCGTCTATAGGAAAATAAAAAGCATACATCTTTTCATTATCAAAACCTTACGTTTAGCTAATAAAACCGCGCGGGATACTCGTATTCCGCGCGGTTTTATCAATGCGGCGTTTAAAAATTAACCGGGGAAAATCTGAAAAAAAACCAAAAACCGGCAATGCCTTTGAGGCTTTGCACCGCTGCAGCGTTTGCGGCTTGAGCTGTGATAAATTCACTATAACGCAGTCCATGCTTTCTTCGCCGCCTGTTCGTGCTGCGCCGTAAGTATTTTTTTGGGGGGGATAAATTTTTTAAAAGCGCGTAAATCCTATTGACAAAATAGGATTTAATTTTTTATAATTATATCATAGTAAACAAGTAGGAATTAAAAGAAGTGAAGAAAATGAGCATGGTTTACGCAGATAATGCGGCTACAACGGTAATGAGTAAGACGGCGGTAGAGGCTATGCTGCCGTATCTTGACAAAGTTTACGGCAATCCCTCGTCGCTCTATTCGGCGGGCCAGAGAGCAAAGGAGGTGCTTGAGGCGGCGCGCGAGGATGTCGCCGCGTGTATAGGGGCGCAGCCTTTCGAGATATATTTCACATCCTGCGGGAGTGAGAGCGATAACCAGGCAATACGCTCGGCGGCGCATACAGGGGCGCTTAAAGGGAAAAGACATATAATATCCACGAAGTTTGAGCATCATGCGGTTTTGAATACGCTGGACAGATTGAAAAAAGAGGGGTTTGAAATAACGCTTCTGGACGTTCATTCCTGCGGCGTGATTACTGCGGACGAGGTGAAAGCGGCTATAAGGCCGGATACCGCGTTGGTCACCGTAATGTTTGCCAATAACGAAATAGGTACCGTACAGCCGATAAAGGAAATAGGTGCGGTATGCCGCGAGGCGGGTGTCATATTTCATACGGATGCGGTGCAGGCGGCAGGGCATATACCCGTAAACGTGAAGGAGCAAAACATTGACATGCTCTCGCTTTCCGGGCATAAGTTCCACGGGCCCAAGGGTGTCGGTGCGCTGTATTGCAGAAGGGGCGTCAGACTGGAGTCGTTCATAGACGGCGGTGCGCAGGAGCGCGGCAGGAGAGCGGGAACCGAGAATGTTGCGGGGATCAATGCGATGGCGGCCGCTTTAAAGGAAGCATGCGCGAATATGGAGGAAAATTCGATCAGGCTGTGTGCGATGCGCGACAGAATTATAGAAGAGCTGACAAAAATACCGCATTCGAGGCTCAACGGGGATAGGGAAAAGCGTCTGCCCGGGACCGTCAACATATGTTTCGAGGGGATAGAAGGCGAAGGGCTTTTACTTCATCTCGATGACAAGGGTATATGCGCCTCGTCCGGATCTGCCTGTACATCCGGCTCGCTTGATCCGTCGCACGTGCTCTTGGCTATAGGGCTTCCGCACGAGGTTGCGCACGGCTCATTAAGGATCAGCCTTTCGGAGTATAATACGGAGGAAGATGTTGACAGAATAATAAAGGCGGTGCCTGAAGTGGTCGACTATCTCAGGAACATGTCGCCTGTATGGAAAGAGATGGAAAGGGGCGAGATTGCGCACCTGCTTTAAGCGGGGAAAGTAAAAAAAAGCGGCTTTAATCCGCATTCAGAATATGCAGAACAAGAAGAGGAGTTTTTAGAAAAAAAATGGCACTTTACAGCGAAAAGGTTATGGACCACTTCAGAAATCCGCGCAATGTAGGCGAGATTGAGGACGCCGACGGCGTCGGCGAGGTCGGCAATGCGCGCTGCGGCGATATAATGAAGATATATTTAAAAATAAAAGACGGGATAATTGAGGACGTCAAGTTCAACACGTTCGGCTGCGGCAGTGCGATAGCGTCCAGCTCGATGGCTACGGAGCTTATAAAAGGCAAGCCTGTATCACAGGCGCTCGAGCTTACGAATAAGGCGGTAGCAGACGCTTTAGACGGGCTTCCCGCACATAAGATGCACTGCTCCGTGCTCGCGGAGGAGGCCATTCGCGCAGCTATCAAGGATTACTATGACAGAAACGGCATAGAGTATGACAAATCAAAGTTCCCGGAGCCCGATGAGGACGAGGAAATGCACGGGGAGCACGATTAAAAAAAAGAGTAAGAAGCCGCGCAGGGGTCAAACGGGTTTTGGCCGCGCGGTTTTTTTGTGTGTTCTTGTCTTTTTTTGATAGAAGCAAAAAAAATGAGGCGGAAAGCCCGCAGAAAGCCGCTTTTGTTGACATAAAGACTTCGTCTTTACTATAATGTCGGCATGGGAGAGGAGTTTTCGCGCTCGGAAGCATTTTTCGGTACAGGCGCCATGGAAAGAATTTATGCGGCTCGCGTTGCGGTATTCGGCGTGGGCGGAGTCGGGGGCTGGTGCGCAGAGGCTTTGGCGAGGAGCGGAGCAGGTGCCATAGATCTGTATGACGGGGACAGGGTGACCCTTTCGAATATAAACAGACAGATGGTGGCCGTGCACTCTGCCCTGGGAAGATACAAAGCAGAGGTTGCCGCAGAGAGGATAAGAGATATTAATCCCGGGTGCTCGGTGCGGGCCTATAATGTTTTTATAGACAAAGATACAATCGAAGACATAGATTTTTCTGTATATGACTATGTGGCGGACGCCGTGGATACCGTCACGTCCAAGGTGCTTATAATAGAGCGCTGCATAAACGCCGGCGTACCTGTCATATCTTGCATGGGTGCGGGTAACAAACTCGACACGGCCGCATTCAAAGCGGCGGATATATCGGAGACTAAGGTCTGCCCCTTGGCACGTGCGGTGCGCTCGGCGCTTAAAAAAAAGGGGGTAACCGAAGGTGTACGGGTCATATATTCGGAAGAGATGCCTTGCGGATCGATTGTGGAACAAGAAGAGGGCTCATCGCGGCATATTCCTGCATCAAACGCCTTCGCGCCTGCGGCTGCGGGGCTTGCCGCAGCGAGAGAGATAGTCTGTGACATAGCGGGTATATCTAACCGCGGCCGGGCTTTTAAAACGGGAAAATATGAGAAGACAACTGACTGAGTGCAAGTGTGTCGAGCGCTCGATAATAACCAAATTCAGAAAGGGGATCTGGGCGCCTTTTCTCGAGGCGGTGAAAGAGTACCGGCTTATATCCGAGGGGGATAATATTGCCGTCTGCATATCCGGCGGGAAGGACTCCATGTTGCTCGCAAAACTCATGCAGGAGCTTAAAAGGCACAGCGAGTATGAGTTCGGATTGAAATTTTTATGCATGAATCCCGGGTACAACGCGGAAAACGCACAGACAATAGTGCGCAACGCGCACCTTCTCGAAATTCCGCTCGAGACTTTTTCGTCCGACGTTTTTGAGGCGGCGGAGATTGCCGGCGGGGACTCGCCGTGCTATATGTGCGCGAGGATGCGGAGAGGCTTTTTGTACGCAAAGGCACGGGAGTTAGGCTGTAACAAAATCGCGCTCGGGCATCACAGGAGCGACGTGATCGAAACGACGCTTATGGGTATGTTCTACGGCGGACAGATTCAGGGCATGATGC
>CAYLIO010000073.1:0-6637 GCA_964383655.1 uncultured Clostridia bacterium
TACGGGTGCAGCGTAAAAACCCTTTGTTTGACAACCGGAAGCGCTTTATGTTAAAATACGAACACAAATTTCCAAGTATAAAAAATAGTCAGGTGACGGGATGGATGAAAAAAACTTAAAAGCCGAAGAGACGGAAAATCAGCCCGAAAACGTACGGCAGGAATCTTCAGTCTGCGGACCCGATAACCCTAAAAAACTCAATCGAAAAATCATACCCGTCATAGCGTGCGCCTCGTGCGCTCTTGTGACGGCCGTGATTGCAATAGCCCTTCAAAGCCCGATTCTCCTCGTTATTGCGCTTATTCTGCTCGTGCCTGTCGTAATATTGCTTGTTCGTTTGCTTAAACCTAAGCTGAAAGCGAGAAAGCGACGCTTAAAGCACTCCTTTTTGCCTTACTGGGGAATAATCGCCGAAATTGCGTGCGCACCGCTGTTTTTGCTCTTTGTGGCGATGATGTTTAACGGCATCGCCATACTGCGCCCCATCGCCATAGTATTTATCGCCGCCGCACTTGCGTGTCCGGTATTCGGCATCGCGGCAGGTATAACAGCCGTGGCAAGGGGAAGAAGTAAAACCGGCACGGCAGGTTTTGTTATGGGAATAATCGACATAGTTCTGCCCCCGCTTGCGGTCATGACAACATTGCTTCTTTTGAGTACAAACGTTGTTGTCATTTCCTTGATGTGAGGATGATATGAGCGATAAAACCAAACGCGCGCTTTTTCTGTGCTTGCGCATCACAGCCACTGCTGCGGTATTTGTCGCTGCGGCGGCAGTTCTTTATACATTCGAGTATTTTCAGGAATGGACGCAGGTCGATAACATCACGGGTGCGCTGCCCATAGCTTTTGCGCTTTTATTTGTCGTCGGATGCACGGTCCTCATTTGGATGAGATATACGCGCAAAAACGCACCGTTTGCAATTGTTTTGGCCGTTTTTGTTTTACTGACCGCAGTGCTGTACCCAAACTCGCTGCGCGGCAATTGGTGGTTTAACTACAATTCCGCCGACGGAGGAGACTATCCTGACCTGAGCTTATACGAGCCGTTTAAAGAGGATACTTTGGCGGCAAGTCTGAATGAAAAATCTACTCTCTCCTTAAGCGGAGATGACTTGCCCGTGCTCGACGGAGCAACGGCGCTCTATCCGCTGTATGCCGCATTCGCGCAGGCCGTCTATGATGAGGATTCTTATAACAGCGACCCTTCGATTGTAAGCTGCAGTAAAACTTCTGCGGCATACGAAAGAATAATTTCGGGGGATGCGGACATCATATTTGTATATGCGCCCTCTGAAAGTCAGCTTGAAGCGGCCAAGGATGCAGGCGCGGATCTGTGCTTTATCCCGATAGCGCTGGAGGCATTTGTGTTTATCGTGGGAGAAAGCAACCCGATAGAATCCATTACTTCGCAGCAAATATACAATATCTATACCGGCAAAACCGCAAAATGGAGCACGCTCGGCTGGGAAGACGGCGGAAATATAATAAAATTCCGCAGGCCGGACGGATCCGGCAGCGAATCCGGCTTGAGCAATATAGTAATGAAAGGCCGTCCGACGGTTGCTGCCCAGCCTATTCCGAGCGAGGCGCTGAACGGCTCCAACAGCCTGATGCAGCAGGTCTCGGTGTGGTATAACGGCGTACAACCCGGCCTTGGCTACTCCTACCGCTATTTCGCACAAACGATGTACCCGAATACCGAAACCAAATTACTCTCCATAGACGAATATGCACCATCTGACGAAAATATACAAAACGGAAACTACCCGTTTATAGCCGAAGCCTATGCCGTAACGCGGGGCCAGCCGGAAGGCATGGTTGCAGAGCTTCTTGAATGGATACTCTCGTCTCAGGGACAATACTTGGTCGAACTTACAGGCTATACGCGAGTTTCTGCAGCTTCTGCATCTTAAAGCAAGATTTACATTCCTGCGCACGCCGCCGCAAGATCGCTTAAAGATTCCCGCTTTTGAGCAGTTTCCCCTTAAAACAGATAAAACAAAAACGCCCTCGATCGCTTCACTTCAAAATCGGGGCGTTCTTTTTTTAACTTGTATTCTCTTTAGGCAATACGGCGCGAAGAGAATATTTTTTTCGCTCTTTCAGTCTTTATTTCTTCTTTTTGAAATAATCAACGGTTTCTTCCCAAAAACGCAGGTCAACCTCTTCAATATAGCAGGGCTCTATCACTTCTTTTGCCACTCTCTTGCCCGTAAGGACTGAGGCCAAATACCGACAATGCCCGTCTGTTATAAATATCGATTTGTTTTTTATTGCGATTTTAACAGGCTCCAATTTCTGCCCGTCTCTCAAACGGTCCGCCATTTCATAAACCTTTTCTATCTCTCGATCGGTCAGTTTATGAGTACAGGCAGGAAGACAGTCCGATTTTTCATTATTGATTATGCACATCATTGTATCGATGGTATCATCTAAACTATTGTTGTTGATGATATAGTCGTAATCAACAGCATACTGCTGCTCCATTTTGTATCTTTTAAGGCGCAGATCAATATTTTTCTCGCCTCGCACCGTTAATCTTTCCACGAGTTTATCGGCCGAATCCACCTTTAAAAATACGGTTACTATTTTTATATCGTCGCTGACGGTTTTCAATAGATTCTGCGTTCCCAATACGTCAATATCTTTTAGTAGAATTTTTCCGAGTGCCAGACTATCGCTTAGCAATTTTTTTGACGTGCCGTAATAATGATTATGCACTTTTTGGTACTCGTAAAATTCCCCTTCCTCTATTTTTCTTCTGAACTCATCGTCTGTAATGAAATAATACGGATAACCGTCACGCTCATTTTCTCTTTTTTCCCTCGTTGTATATGTGGGCATCAACGCGAAATCGTCATTCGCCAGAAGATGCTCGATAACCGTGTTTTTGCCGACACCTGAGCTTCCGGAAAAAATTATCAGCATGTCCCGTATCTCCAATAAATTTTTGATAAAAATATTATATCAATTTATATGAGCGCCGTCAAAGTTTTTCACAGCACGTCAACCGAGTCCGTAGAAAAGACTGCCGCTTATACCCTCGCGCTTGAGATTGGCCATAACTCGCGATTTGCATAGCGCACCCTCGATAGAAAATACGACGACTTTCCCCCGCCCCTTCTATATATTGTCAGGGACATAATTCACCTACCCTTCACCAATTCATGTGCAACAGATATTTGACCTTAACGACGTTTTTATTTATAATGTCTTTGTGTTGTATTCGTGTTCCGCAGTACCGGCACCGGTTTATTTACCGTGTAAATTACCTGCTAACTGCAGCACGACATCAAAAGGAGACAGATTTGGACAAAACAAAACAACAAAAAAGACAGAAGCGTTGGGTAAAAAAGCGGCACTCCGTCGTGTTTGCATTTCTGCGTGTTGCGATGGCGCCGATTTTTCGGCTGAAATACCATTACCGCGCCGAAAAATCGCCCTTAAAAAAGGGGCCTTGCATAGTACTTTCCAATCATCAGGCAACAATGGACCCGTTTTTTATCGCCAAAGCTTTCCCTTTCCCTCTCTACTACTATGCATCTGACGATTTATTCAATGTAAAAGCTTCACCGCTCATAAAATACCTCGCCGCACCGATACCTAAAAGCAAATCGGTGTCCGACCTGAAAGCAGTTATGATCTCTCTGCGCGTACTGCGTGAGGGAGGCTCTATCGGCATCACGCCCGAAGGCAACCGCACTCTGAGCGGAAGAATGTGGGAAATAAGTCCGGCTGTCGCCAAGCTCGTGAAGACGGCAAAGGTGCCGCTTGTTCTGTTTAACCTATGCGGCGGCTTCGGCACAGACCCGCGCTGGGGCGAAGGGCTGCGCCGCGGCACGAAATTCATCGGCCGCGTAAAACGCATACTCTACCCTGAAGATTTTGCCGATATGACCGAGGAGGAACTGTTCGAAGTCATCAAAACGGAGCTTGACGTAGACGATACGTCTTCCGGCGAACGATACAAGAGCCGCCGTCGCGCAGAATACATAGAGCGGGCGCTTTACATGTGCCCCGTTTGCGGAAAAATAGGCACGATTCACTCGCATGGCACCAAATTTGGCTGCATCTCCTGCAAGACGGAAGCCGAATACACCGAGGACTTAAAAATTTCACCGCCCGTTGCGGGATATTCACGCATTTACGAATGGTTTGAATGGGAACGAAAGGAGATTGTGCAGCGCGCACTCGCAGGAGAAAGGATTTCCGATGGCGGCATACTCTTCCGCGAAAGCGTAAAGTTGAAAAGAAAAATCAAATTACCGGGCGACACCGTTTCCATGGATAAAGACGCCCTCGTCATTTCGGGGAACGGCTCAGAAACGCATTTCCCGCTTGCAGAAATAGACGCGATCACGGCACTCGGAAGAAGGAAGTTCAACTTCTATTATAGAGGTAAAATTTTACAAGTTAAGGGCAAAAAGCGATTCTGCTCCATTAAATATGTCCACTTTTTTGACGGATTGCACGATGCCCGGTAAGGAGGAATACAGATGAGTTTTTCAGAACTGTCCACATGGTCATTTATCATGATCATGGCGATACTGCTTGCAAGTATGCTGATAGCAAGTATCCTCAAACACTTTATTCCCGCGTTGCAAAAGACACTCGTCCCGGTTTCGGTGCTGGGCGGCATTCTTTTGCTTACCATATCGACCATTGTCTATTTTACAGCCGGGGACTATCTGTTTAATCTGGCATTATTCGGGGCATCCTCAGATGAAACGACAATGTCCGGCATGGATATGCTGGAAGTAATCACCTATCACTGCCTGGGAATCGGGTTTATCGCCTCCGGTATGCGCAACTCTAAGAAGAAATTCAATAAAAAACGCGCAGGGGAAATTTTTGACTCGGGCGTAACTACCGTAAACGGATATCTCATCCAAGCGTTTTTGGGACTGATCATTACCATCATAGCCGTGTGGGGTTTGCAGACAAGCGGCATGATAAGCGCGGCAGGAATTTTGCTTGCGTTCGGATTCGGTCAGGGCACAGGCCAGGCGCTCAACTACGGAAAAACTTACGAAAACGACTACAAATTTGTCGGCGGCTCAAATTTTGGCCTGACAGTAGCAGCAATCGGATTCCTGGTTGCGTGCATAGGCGGCGTTATCTATATCAACGTCATGCGCAAAAAAGGACTTATCAAGATAGACACATCTGCCCGTCGCAGCACGCTTGCCGATTACGAGGATGAAAACGAGCTGCCCGCCGTTTCCTCTATGGACAAGATGACCGTCCAAATCGCAATCGTGCTTGTCATATATGCCATTTCTTTCGGCATTATGTACGGATTATCCGCACTGATACCTTCGCTTGCAAACACATTGTTCGGGTTCAATTTCCTTATCGGCGTAATTCTCACCGTGCCCGCAAAGGCGATCTTAAATAAATTATATGACAAAAAAATCATTAAAAAGCGACTTATAAACAATTACATGATGGACCGCATCAGCGGATTTGCGTTCGACCTGATGATTGTCGCAGGCGTCGCAGCCATTCAATTACCGTTGCTTGCAACCTATTGGGGTGTACTGCTTGCTCTCACGGTGGTCGGCACGGTTTCCACATTTATCTATGTCAACCTCGTCTGTAAAAAACTGTTCCCCGCTTATCGGCACGAACAGTTCCTCGCCTTCTTCGGCATGCTTACCGGTACGGCAAGTACGGGTATGATACTGCTCCGCGAAATCGACGGCAGCTATCGAACTCCCGCAAGCGAAAACCTCGTATATCAAAGTTTGCCTGCAATCGTCTTCGGATTCCCTTTGATGTTTTTGGCAACGTATGCACCGACAAGTAATCTGGCGGCGCTGATTACCTGCATCATCGCAGGCGCGGCATTCGTCGTCCTGAATATCGTACTGTTCCGACGCTCCATCTTCAAAAAGCGATTCGCATCGATTTCAGCCGAAGGAGCAGCCGAGGAATCCCCGGATACAGAATCTACGGAAAGCAACGACGTCTCCTGCGGAAGCGAGGCGGTAAATGACGACCGGTCCGACGAATAATTTGACGGATTCCATCAACAATGAAAAAAATCAATTCACATCTATACTTGCAGCCGGAAACATATGTCCGGCTGTTTGTTTTTGGTCAGAAGCAGTTTAACGATCCCCTTGTGCCGGAGGTCTCAACATGCGTGTGATCTATTCCGACAGCCGGCACACCGTGATTTTGCGACGGCCCGATTGCAACTGAAGAGACCGGACTGCGGGTGGCATGCAGAGACCACAGCGCGAACCCAAGCGACGCTCACAATTTAAATTTTGTGCAGCACCGAATCTGATAGCCGAAATTGCGGAATATTGTGGATATACTAACTCAAATGAATGCACAAAAAGCCACCTTAATCACATATTTATGCCCACATTTACCGCAAGTACAAGTAAATATGGGCATTTAAGATTTTATAGAGAAACCTTTTGACCCGGACATTGTTTAATGACCGTCATGTATTCTGTGGGGATAAATATCAAGAGCGTTATTCATTCTTCTTATGCGCCTTCTTATAACGAAGTACTATTATAACTATAATCGTGCCGATAATAAATACGCAAAGCACTATGATAATCAATGTAAGCAAGTTATAAGAGTCGTCATCAATGTCGATGTCGGCATCACCGCC
>CAYLIO010000074.1:0-6609 GCA_964383655.1 uncultured Clostridia bacterium
GGGTGCAAATTATTGAATTGTCTCAACGTTTATCAGATTTGAGTTGCCGCTCTTTCCGTTAGGTGTTCCGCCTGTCAATACAATCTTGTCTCCCTTATGAACGAGACCTGTTTCGATGGCAGTACGCTTGCCGTAGTGGAATAGCACGTCGACAGAATTGAATTCCTCGCTCATCATCGGAATAACGCCCCAGCTTAATGACAGTTTTCGATAGGCCTTTTCATCTGTGGTCATGCCGATTATATCTATCATGGGGCGAAAACGCGAGACCAGCTTTGCCGTATAACCCGACCTCGTGCATGCAACGATAAGTTTTGCGCCTATATCTTGCGCGAGTGTGCACGCAGAGTGGGAAAGAGCCTCGGAGAGTGTCTTTATATTGTATTTCTCGGGCGGGATGTATGCAATATAGTTTGTATTTTCCTCCGCCTGTTCGGCGATTTTAGCCATGGCTTTTACGGCTTCAACGGGATATGCTCCGGCAGCCGTTTCACCCGAGAGCATTATGGCGGATGAGCCGTCATAGACGGCGTTTGCAACGTCGGATATCTCGGCACGGGTGGGACGGGGCTTATTTATCATGGACTCGAGCATCTCCGTCGCGGTGATGCTGCGCTTGCCGCATATACGGCACTTATGGATTATCGTCTTTTGGATATAAGGCAGCTCCTCAAACGGAACCTCGACGCCGAGATCTCCGCGGGCAACCATGATGCCGTCGCTCGCCTCAAGAATTTCATCCAGATTATTGAGTCCGGCACGGCTCTCGATTTTTGCTATAATCTCTATTTCACCTTCGGGTGAGCCGCATTTTTTAAGCCAATTTCTTACATCTATTATATCCTGTGCCTTTGATACAAACGAGCATGCAACGTAGTCTACGCCATGTTTGACGCCGAAGGCCAAGTCTTTTTTATCCTGTTCGGAGAGATAGACGATATCCAGCTCCTTATCAGGGAAAAACATTGATTTTCTGTTTGAAAGGTCGCCGCCTATCACGGTTTTGCACACAACGTCCGGGTCCTTGACTTTTGTAACTTCAAACACCATGAGTCCGTTGTTTAAAAGAATCTTGTCGCCGGGTTTGAACTGTTTGCATATGTCTTTGAATGAGACGGAAACTCTCTTCTCGTCGCCTATGATCTCTTGAGCGGTGAATGTGAAAGGGTCGCCATCTTTCAGTGTGATTTTACCCTTTTCAAACGTTCCTATTCTGAACTCGGGGCCTTTGGTATCAAGCATGATGGCAATAGGCGCATTCTTTTTCTCTCTCACTTTCTTTATCATATTTATCTTGTCGGCATGTTCCTCGTGTGTTCCGTGTGAGAAGTTGAGACGTGCCACGTTCATGCCGGCATCGATGAGCTCTGAAATTATCTCTTCGGTATCGCTTGCGGGTCCGAGAGTACATACGATTTTTGTTTTTTTCATACAATGAAAACTCCTAAAACAATTCTTGACTGTTTCCGAATTACATTTTAAGCAAAAATCAAAAATAAATCAACATCATGATGTCAAAAAATACAACCTCGAAAAAATCGTTACTAATTAACATAAAACAGTTACCAAATATAGTTTTATTATGTTACAATGGTTTCGGATCCGAGTTAATTATACGGTCGCGGGCCGTATTTTGCGGCGTGAGGAAAGTCCGAGCATCATAGGGCATGGATGCCTGTTAACGGCAGGAGGAGGCGACTTCAAGGAAAGTGAACAGAAATATACCGCAGCTTTACGGCTGTAAGGTTGGAATGGCGAGGTAAGAGCTCACCGTCGCCCCGGTAACGGGGCGAGCCAATTAAACCCCATCCGATGCAAGATTGGGATACGGACTGCGTTCAATTGCAGGGCTGCCCGTCCGTTCGTATCCGTTAATATCGCTTTAGCTTATCGGTGACGATAAGCATAGATAGATGACCGTACACGACAGAACTCGGCTTACAGATTAATCTCGGATTCTTTAAAAAAATACCCGGGCAAAACGAATGCCCGTAAAAAGGGACGGCCTCCGCGCAAAAAATGTCGGAGAGCTGCCTTTTTTTTAGCCTTAAGCGCCGATAATCCATGTTTTCTGCATTTGCCGGGTTCTCCGGTGCATGTGACTGAATAATGTTTTGTCTTAGCTTACTTTATTTACTGATGCTAAGCCTGTATTTATATCATCCTGACGGTATAGCCGTATATTCTTTCCCCGCATATTTCGGCGCGTACTTTATCTGCAAACTCGTCCTTGTCGAAGCAGCTTTTTGCCGCAGGCGAAAGAGAACGCAGGTCGTTCTTTTTTATGACTACGGGAAGAGCGGAGAGCGCCAGCGTCGCCAAAACATCATCTGCACGGCTCTTATTTATGGCGAGCGGTTTTATGTATGTTCCGTTTTCGAGGTATAAATTCGTGTCCTCGCTATTGAGA
Source organism: uncultured Clostridia bacterium (assembly GCA_964383655.1). Classification (GTDB taxonomy): domain Bacteria; phylum Bacillota; class Clostridia; order Christensenellales; family Borkfalkiaceae; genus Coproplasma. The sequence continues at coordinate 2,411 of CAYLIO010000074.1, forward strand.
TTTAAAAGGGCTGAGGTTACGACGCGTCTGATGCGCGAAGAGGAGTATCTTCTCCCCGTAGACGTGGCAATGATATCCTCGCCGTTTTCCGCCGCTTTTTTGATCTTGTTTTCCAATCCTTCGGTGCAGCCCGTGATGAGGCGGAGCGTTTCGGGCGAAGATCTTAAAACGGCGTACTTTGAAAGAAGAATGAATTTGTTTTGCAAAGACTTTATGTCGACGTTCTTTATATCGTCATACACAAATGTCGGGAGATTAAAACGCACTTTTTCGCTGCCGAGACTTTCGCGAATAGCCGCAGCGGATGAGAAGTTGTCGCATATCTCGGTGCTCGAGTATGCCGAACCGATTCGTTTTACGGGCAAAAAGTCAATTTTCGCGTTCTGTTTTATGATTTCTTTTACGTATTCCAAAGCGAGAACATTGTTAGGCGAGGATGCGAGTGAGCCGTCTGCACCGCATGCAGACAATGCCGCCGACATGCTTGTCTTATAGCTCGCGCCGCATGAGAGTTCGTTCTTTAAACGCTGTTTAAAAAGCGGCGGCTCATTTGCCAGAATCTGAGCGGTGCTTAAAATTGCCTGTCTGTCGTCGTTTTCGCAGCCGAAGGCAATGCAGCTTACGCTCGGCATCGCAGAGAGAATGCGTACGGCTCCGCGCGCAAAGATTTCGGCAGGTGCGACCGAGAAGCTGACGGGAAGCCGTATTACGCAGTCGGCGCCGCCCAGGACGGCGTGTGAAGCCCGCGTAAAGCTGTCTGAAATACACATCTCGCCGCGCTGCGTAAAAGAAGAGCTCATAATGCAAAGCACGCCGTCGCAGCCCGAGAGACGCCTTGCTTGTTCTATCAGATATTTGTGCCCGTTGTGAAACGGGTTATATTCGCAGATAATGGCGCAGAATTTCATATTTTTTGTTAAAGGTATGAGTTTATAATCTTTACAATCGAATAATAATGTTTTATAATAGCACTTGTTTTGGCATTGTTTTTTTAGTGAATTATATCTTAAAATTCCAAATAAATAAAGCAAATTCCGGGAGAAAAAAGGATATGGCTCTGCTTGACGAAATCAAGTCTAAAGCTGCCGCTCTTAACAAGACGATCGTGCTTTGCGAGGGTGAAGACAGGCGCGTTGTTGAGGCGGCGGCTAAAATTACGCGAGAGAAGATAGCGAAAATTGTTTTAATCGGAAACGAAAAAGAGGCGAAAAAAGTCGCCCCGGGCACAGACCTAAGCGGAATCACTCTCATCGATCCGCTCACCTTTGACAAGACGCCGGAATATGCCGCCATGTTATATGAGGCGAGGAAGGCTAAGGGTATGACGAAAGAGCAGGCGGAGAAAGAGGCCGCAGACAGGACGATGTTCGGTGCGCTCATGTTAAAGGCGGGCGATGTCGACGGATATGTCTCAGGTGCATGCCATTCCACCGCAAACACGCTGCGGCCGGGGCTTCAGGTTATTAAGACGGCTCCCGGAATAAAGACCGTTTCAAGCTGTTTTATAATGATTGCGCCGGAAGGCGGGAATAAATATAATCCGGATGGAATTGCCGTATTTGCCGACTGCGCGATAAATATCGAGCCGGACGCGCAGCAGCTGGCCGACATTGCGGTTTTGTCGGCGAAAACGGCGCGCAGGATCGCGGGGATTGAGCCTAAGGTCGCGATGCTGTCATTTTCGACAATGGGTTCAGGGAATGACGATAAGTACTATAAAACGGTCGCTAAAGTGCAGGAGGCGACAGCTATTGCCAAGGCAATGGCGCCCGACCTTGAACTTGACGGCGAATTCCAGTTCGACGCGGCCGTAGCGCCGGAGGTCGGTGAAATCAAAGCGCCGGGTTCCAAGGTTGCAGGACATGCGAACGTGCTCATATTCCCCAACATAAACGCGGGCAATATAGGATACAAGATAGCTCAGCGCTTCGGTAACTACATGGCGGTAGGGCCTATATGTCAGGGTTTTGCCCGGCCGCTTAACGATCTTTCGCGCGGATGCAGCGTTGACGATATTGTGGCGACGGTTGCAGTGACCGCGCTTCAGGCTGAATGAGGCGGGGTTTTAAATCAAATAACGGGAGACACCGAAAAAATGAAGATTCTTGTAATAAACGCAGGCAGTTCGTCGATTAAGTATCAGCTTATAGACATGTCGACGGAGGAAGTATTAGCCAAGGGTACATGTGAAAGAATAGCAATCGACGGCTCCAATCTTAAGGCTTTCGGCCTTGGCAAAGAGAAGATTTTCAAAAAGGATATGCCCAACCATAAGGTGGCTGTCGAGCAGGTTATCGCAGCGCTCACGGACGAGGATATAGGGGTAATAAAATCCATGCGTGAGATAGATGCCGTAGGTCACAGATTGGTCGCCACGGGAGAATACTTCAACAAATCTACGCTAGTGACTGCCGAGGTTATCAAGACCTTAGAGGAGAAGACCTTTGAACTTGCGCCGCTTCACAACCCTCCTGCGGTTACGGGGGTTAAAGCGTGTATGGATGTAATGCCCGGCACCCCGATGGTACTTGTTTTCGATACGTCTTTCCATTCCACCATGCCAGACAAGGCATATCTTTACGCCATAGACTACGAAGATTACAAAAAATATGGTGTGAGAAAATATGGTTTTCACGGAACGAGCCATAAGTTTGTGTCGCAAGAGGCTGCAAAGTATCTGAAAAAGGACGCAAAGGATCTTAAAATCGTCACCTGTCATCTCGGAAACGGTTCTTCCATAACGGCCGTATGCGGGGGCAAAAGCATAGACACTTCAATGGGGCTCACGCCTTTAGCCGGCGTGATGATGGGTACGCGCTCGGGCGATATCGATGCGGCTGCCGTTGAATTCCTTGCCCGCAAAAAAGGTTTGAGCCATTCAGAAATTGTTGAATATCTCAATAAAAAATGCGGCGTGACCGGTATCTCAGGCGTGTCAAGCGACTTTCGCGATCTCGTTGCAGGGTCCAAAGCGGGCAACGACAGGTGCAGGCTTGCACTCGATATGTTCTGCTACCAAACGAAGAAGTTTATCGGTGCATATGCGGCGGCAATGGGTGGTCTTGATTGCATAGTGTTTACGGCAGGTGTGGGTGAAAACACGCCGCTTGTACGTGAGGAAGTGTGTAAAGGGCTGGAGTTTTTAGGCGTTAAATTCGACGAAACGAAAAACAATGCGGGCAATACAGGTTCAATACGCGAAATTTCAGCAGATGACAGCAAAGTTAAGGTGCTTATAATACCTACAAATGAAGAACTTGTCATTGCAAGAGAGACGGCTGAATTGCTCTGAGTAAATGGCTGAAAAATATTGCCAAAAATAATTTTCAGCACATATGAGGTAAATCGACGAACAAATATTTATACCGGATTTTAGCTGTTTTAAAAGAGAGGGAAAGGCCCTGCGCAGGGTCTTTTTTGCCGGTTGACGAACAGTGTTTGATATGATGCAATATATCCCGAAGGGGCAATATCTTTTGGTGAGAGTTGTGGGTGTCGCTTTAAATATTGTCCAACGGCTAAGTCCTTAATTCTTCTTTCTATTTTTGCAACAGTTGAGTCCGTAGTCGCTTACTATATCGTAATGCATAGCCTTAAACTTAACGGTAGAATTAGAAATTATTTTTTTTCATAGCCGGTGCTATGGAGACTTCGTCACTTGGATCTTCTACAATAAAAAGTAAAATTTTTGATTCAGACATTGGTTGACTCGCCGGCTTTTTGAAAATCCTTTCCTATATCATATAAGCTTGTGTTTTCATATACGGATTCTTTCTGTTCTCCCAAATCTATTGTTCGCAATAATGTATTTTGCAGGTTATTATTTTCTTTTATGCCGAGATAAATTGGATATATAGTTTTTTTTCCATAAAAGACTTGACAACCCCTATTAAATAGGGTCTAATATGTATAGAAAACGAAAGAGGATATTTAATGAGGCGTACATTTGTAGAACTGCCTATGTTTGTTCAAGGCGGGAAAAATTAGGATTAAACGATAATACTTGCGCAGGCTTCAAATAGAACTGCTTACAGACCCCGAAGCGGGTGCGGTAATACAGGGAACGGGAGGCGTACGAAAAATGAGATATGCCTTCGAACACCGAGGCAAAGCGGTGGGGCAAGAGTAATCTATGTTGATTTTGAAGTATATGAGAAGATTTATTTGCTCACGGCATATACTAAAAATGAAAAAGACAA
>CAYLIO010000075.1:0-6201 GCA_964383655.1 uncultured Clostridia bacterium
TCGTCGACTTGGGGCAGCTTCTTCAGTCAAGAAACGTGATACCTCCGTCGACAAAGCATCTCGCATTACAGCTTAACAGCGCTTCATCACGAATTTCGTATAAATTTGTTTCTTATACAAAACATACTCGTCATAGCGTTATCGTAATGCCATGCAAGCGGCGGCTTTTCAGCTTTCGGACGCGATTTTTTTAGCCGGCCCGATCTTTTTAAGCACTGCCGCCGCCAGCGAAAATGCGAGAGCCAAGGCAAAGAATACTATGTCCACATAAAAATATTGATTAATGTCGGACAGATTTACCTGAATCAAGTTAAGCGATTCCAGTCTGCTTATCAGGAAATAACCGAAGCAGAATCCTGTACACGCTGAACCTACCAGCACGTCTACCGCTTTCATATCGACGAAGATCCCGACCGCATATACCACACAAGCTATTATACCTATCACGACGGTTGCCGAGGAATAATTCCTGAGCACGGCAGGCGCGTAGAAAGAGAGCGCCAGGATCATCATGATAATCGTAAGCACAGCGGCTATATTTGCCAAGAGATTATCTTTGAAACGCGTTAACAATTTTTTAAGAAAGCTGTTCATCAGTCTCATTCCTCCTATCTTTTATCGTAAAGTAACCATATAGAGCCGTCGGAATGACTGCAAGTACGCCGAGCGTTACATTTATTGCTATGATAGCTTTTTCCCACCATACTGTCACATGTATCAATTCAGCATTCTTGGATATACCGTTCATGGCATTACTGTTTACGAAAGTATACAGTATTCTTTGAGACGCTTGACGCACTGCAGCGTACAGTACGGGATCTGCTTTAAGGTTTTCTTCGCTGAAGTATTCGCCGTATAAGTCAAAGCTGGTAGTGTCGAAATAATCCGTGCCCGCCTTTACAGCCTCGGGTGCGTGATAATATGTAAGCAGTGCAACTGCCATATCGGTTATAACGCAACCTTCAAAGCCCCATTCGTTGCGCAGTACCTGTGTAAGCAAGGGATATGACTGACCTGCCCATGTAAGGCCTATCCTGGAGAATGACTCCATTGCGCCCATAGACTTGGTCCTGCCTTCCTCATTGGAAAGTATACCCTCGAAACAACGGAGCGAAAGTTCTCTCGCTTCCTGCTCGGTCATGAATGTAGACATACCGTATCTGTTGGTTTCCTGGTCGTTGAAAGCGAAATGCTTGGTATAAGCAACGCCGCCCTTGGAAGAGTATCCTTCAGACACGGCCGCGCCCATATATCCTGCAATCATAGGTTCTTCGCCGAGATATTCACCGTTTCTGCCGGAGAAAGCTGTTCTCGCGAGGTTTGCAGCACTTATACCCCAGATACCCGTTCTTTCGAAGTATAGGGCTTCGTTACCAAGCAGCACGCCTCTTTCATACTCGAGATCCTTATTGAACGTAGAAGCGGTAACGAGAGTGCCTTCATAACATCTGGAATATATATCGCCCTCAAAGCCGTTATATCTGTTATCCCCGCTATAAGGCAGTGCAATAGTTGTTGAATACCAGCCTATGGGACCGTCGCTGACCCTAGATCCCGGATATGTTATCGAATCGCATGCATATGTGAAACCATTGCCTGTAGCAACAAGATTGGCCATATCATCATAGGACAATTGGTCGATTATGAGAGCCCATGCATCGTCGTCATAGGAAGCCCCCATCATCATCGAAACCTGATAATCGGTATCGACACCGTTGACCATTTCCTGGGATGCTTCGTAGTTGAGCGAGCCGTAGCTGTAATCCTTGCCGTTTACCGAAGTCTGGCCTATCAGCTCCAGAAGCATATCATCCGTAGCCTCAAGTTTTACGCTCGTTCTGCCATTGGTTTCACCTTCGAGTATTATAGGGAAAGTGCCGGACCAGTCGTCACGCGTAAGATAAGTAACCTGCTCACTATCAGACAGCCAATAATTTACGTCGGCGTCTTCAAACTGGTTGGTTATGTCCTCGCCCGTGTATTTGGAAACCGAGTAAGTCTCTTCATCGCGCGAACCCTGATCAAAAGACCATACAAGCGAGGCATTCCCCGCGGCGTCCATTTTGCTTGTATCGACACTCACACCGTCAGCCGCTTTTGCAGCGAGTACGTTATTGAGAGCCTCATGCGCACCGTTGCCGAGAGCAAAATAATGTTCGCCCTCCGAAAGGATATAACCGCCGTCGCCGTCATTGGCGAGCGAATCCCAGCTGGCTATGTTATACAGATCGCAAACCACTTCAACTTCTACGCTATTTCCGGGCCGGATCTCCTGTGTCTTTTCAAAATTCACAAGCTGAATGGATGACTTTTCAACGCCGCGCTCTATATCCGTTTCCGTGTAAGGAGTGGATGCATATATTTGTACCACATCCTTGCCTGCAACTTCGCCTGTATTTGTAACTTTTACCGTAAAAGTGTATGTTTTAGCATCATTATCCCAAACGGGATCGCCTACGAATTCCTGCGTGAAAGTGGTGTACGAAAGGCCATAACCGAAAGTATACATCACTTCCTCCTCGTAGCTCCAATTACCATCGGAGTTATAGGCGCCTACCGTGGATTCAGCGTTGCCCTGACCGAGAACTACATCCTCATACCTCGTTTCATAGTAACGATAGCCCACGTATATACTCTCCATCTGCGCCACATACCATATTGCGCGGAAAGGATTGCTTTCACCTTTCTCATAGCCGTCTTCGTTAGCCGCAAAATAATCCTCTATCTCATCGATGTTCGAATAAGCTATGCTGCCCATATTCTGAGCCGCCGGAGACGACAACGAATTTCTCGACCACAAATTCACAAGCTTGCCGGAGGGATTTGCCTCGCCGATGAGAACATCAACCACGCCGTCTACGCCGTTATAGCCAAGTCCCCCGACCTGAATAATCGCGTCGATACCATCTAAATCCTGCACGTCGCCGAGAGCTATCTGCTGGTTGGAATTGAGCACGAGAATGAGTGTATCGAATTCGACATCTATAGCGTATTTTATCAGTTCAAGCTCATACTCAACGAGCTCTAACGACGATTGCCCCTCTATCATGGTGTCCGACCATCCTGTCGTATCGGTGCCGGATTGATATATGGGCTGATCTGACTCTCCCGACCACAAATCGAAACCTTCGCCCACGTTACGACGGAGCACTATTATGCCGACGTCGTTATATTCTTCTATAGAATCTTTCTGCAGAGTGCCGAAATCACAGGGATCGGCTTCACCGATTATCAAATCACCCGATAAGCCGTAATATCCGGCGGGATTGTTCTGATTTATCCCCGTATTTTCGTAATAGGTGACCATAGTTTGATTCACATCAAAGCCGGCATCTGTGAGAGCGGTATCGAAATGCTTGCAGAAAGTGTCGGCATTGGGTACCTGTCCCGCACCTGCGTCCATACCGTAAACGAGATCTTCGGAACCTTGACCTAACAATGTTACTTTTGTCTTCTCACCATTGGTAGTCGTGCTTATGGGCAGCGCGTTGTCGGTGTTTTTCAACAATACGGTACCCTCTCCCACAGTCTCGCGTATATGGTCTATCTTTGCTTCCATCAACTCATCGCTGCTGCTATAATCCATCTTATAATATTCAGTGTCTTCATTTTCATCAGGATCGACAGACACAACTTCTGTAGAGCTTGTATTGAACCAGTCGTGAATATACGGCGATATGGCAAAGCTGTATATACCTATCGACATTGCAAGCGCTACCGTAAACAAAGTCAGCATTACTGCAGAAACCGTCTTTGTTATACGAGTTTTCATGCTTTTCATACATATCTCCTCTTTATCATTTTTTGCTTTATTCCCCTGCAGGACGGATAAAAGCTTTACATCCGAATTATATGAAAAAGAGCCCCTGAAATATCAAGGACTCTCACTCAACTTTAGTTTTGCATTACGTAACTTTAACGTTCAGGCTTCTCCCGGCGTCTCTGCGGCTTACCGTTTCCTGCTCTCGCGTCATAATCAAAAGCCCGAATGACAAAGGGGACACAACCATGATGAAAATAGATTTTTAACAAGCTCTCGGCCCCGGGCGGACGGCCGCTTGAGTTCCGAATTCATGTTCAAAATCCTTATGCCGGCTGAACCGCGAAAAAACATCAAAGGTCTTTTTTTGTCGCATCGGGGAATGTAATGTTCAGCCTGAACGTATCGTGCTTTGCGGATACCGACAATATGCCGTCGTAGCTCTCGACTATGCGAACAATACTCTTCAATCCATAGCCGTGATAGCCGTCCTTTTCTTTGCTCGTTTCGGGCAACCCGCGGAAAAAGCGCAATTCGCCGCTGAAATAGTTTTCCGCACTGATCACGGCCATGCCGTTTACCCTTTTTATATTGAGAGAAAGTATGCGTTTTTGCACGTCGTTTTCTTTCCTCAAGGCTTCGATGGCATTGTCGAGCATATTCCCGAAGAGTATGTACAGATCCCTTTGCCGAATAAAGTCAAGCGCGGCTCCGTCGGCAAGATAGGTAAACTGTATGTCGTTTTGCTTGCATATAAGGCTCTTCTCCATAAAGATTATGTCGAGCGTGTGGTTGCCCGTATTTATAGAGAGATCGTACACCTGTACGAGTTCGTCTATTTCGGAGAGCTCCTGCTTGTCCGCACCACCCACGGTACTCCACCGATTTATCAAGTGCTTTATGTCGTGACACTTAAGGTTGATAAGTTCTATCGTTTCCATTGAAATAGCATACTGCTTCTCTTTTTCGTGCAGCAACGACGATACTATCCCATAGTCGGATTCAAGATGCTCTCCGCGGAATATGCTGAATTGCAGAGAGAGCGCCACTATGCAACTGAGCAGACTGTACATTACCGTTATGATATAGTAAACCTTGTCGTAATGTTCATAACTGTAATATACGGTCACCGCATTGAATATCACATGAACCATTACTATGGAGAAAGGCAATATGACGAGATACAATATATTCTTGCTTTCAATCGTGAGACTGTAGCGCTCTTTTATCCTGTCGGCAAACAGCAGATAGAATGCCCAATACGTGAATACAAAGAAAGCAAGTGCGCTCAGCACGTCAAAAACATTGCTTATCGTAACGGTGCTGTTGCCGTAGTTCATCCACGGACCGTATGTCCGGCTGCCCGAGAATATGAATTCGGAAAAGCCGGAAGCGGTGCAGACGAGTTCTTTAAAAGCATAGGCAAAATGCTGGGTGGTGTATGCGGCGAATGAACAGAAGAATATCGTAAGACATGACTCTTTATAGCAGAAAAACAAAAAAGCCGTAGATACGGCATAGAGCATAAGATAGGTGAGCGATGCGTAGATGGCGTTATACGCAAATATCGGGACAAAAACGCTCAGCAAAAGGCAGATCGCATACGCTCCGGCTATTCGCAGTTCGTACCATTGGCGACGCTTAAGACGATTACAGAATATAGCTTCGCCGACCAACAGTTCAATCATAAAAAATATAATTTGAAGCTTAAGTTGCGTCATATGACGTATCCCCTAAATAATCGTTGAGACGTTTAACCAACGCCGCGCGCCGCGGATGACTTATCGCAAGAGTTTCTTCGCCTATGTGCAGCGTGTACCCCACAACCTTTTTTACATGTTTTAAATTGACGAGGTAGCAGGAATTGCAACGAAAAAAGCTGTTGAAATCCCTGCTCGTTTCAAGCTTATTCAGCGAACCGTAACTGCTGTAATTGCCGTCTGTGGTATGGTATATCAGCTGATGGTCGAGCACCTCGACGTAAATTATGGAACGCACGTCCAATTTTATAACGCTCTTCCCTATATTCAGGAGCACGCGACGAGCCGCATTGTTTTTTATGTGATTGCAAATTTTGTCAAGCTTCATCGCAAACCCATAAAAATTTACCGGCTTAACCACAAAATCATACGCGCCTACTTCATATCCCTTTATAGCCATCTGAGCGAGATTGGTTATGAACACGAGAATTACGGAAGGGTCGACCTCACGCAAATTTTTCGCCGCACTCATGCCATCCATATGCGGCATATCGATGTCCATAAACACTATATCGTAATCGGCCTTATAGTTGTTTAAAAAAGTAATGGCATTTTTATGACGGCTGACATTAAAAGCAACGTTCCGCTCTTCACCGTATTTCGCAAGCATCTTTTCCAGATGTTCCGCGGCGTCATCCTCGTCTTCCACCACGGCCACTTTTATAAGTTGTTCCTTCATTC
>CAYLIO010000076.1:0-6098 GCA_964383655.1 uncultured Clostridia bacterium
CCTAAACAGCCTGCGGTAGTTTACCGAGCCGTGCAACACACGAACAATTCTCACCGGCTCAGCATCGGCGTTGACCGTGTAAAATATCAGATAGTCATCGAAAGGCAACACCTTTACTCCGAGGTTTACAAGTTCGGGGATAGCGCCCATCCGCACCGATATCAGGGAAGCCGCACAGCTTTAAAAAGACTTCTCTGTTTTACCGATGTATGCTGAGGCACGGGCGGGACTGTCTGCCGCAATATAGTTATAAATCACCGTCAAATCATCGTCAGCGAACCGAGAATAGATAAGATTATACATATCACGCCCTAAACTTTGAAAACACTTGCTCGTGGGTGAGCCCCTTCCCGTCATCTATCTGTTTCATGCCTGCCGCCAGCTTTTCGTAAAGTTCGAGGCGGGCATATAAATCGTCCAGCACGTCGATGTCGATTACAGCAGTATCACCCTTTCCGTTGACGGTGATATACACAGGCTTGCCGGTCTGCTTACACAGTTTTGAAATTTCTTGATAGCTGTTGCGGAGTTCCGCAGAAGGTCTGATTGTAGGCATTTCTTACACCTCCTTACTTCTATTACGACACCAAAGCTTATTATGATGAAACATGCGTCAGAAAATAACTTTCTGCCTATCTTCGATGACTGCCACATCTAAAAACTCGTCGACTGAAAGGGTGCATTTCTCTTCAACCCCGCGTTTATTGACGTTGACCGTACCATCGCGCTCTTCCGTATCCCCGACAACCAGAATATAAGGGATCTTGTCCATCTTGGCCTCTCTTATCTTATAGCCTATCTTTTCATTCCGGTCATCGACTTCTACTCTCAATCCCGCCGCACGAAGCTTGTCCGCGACACCGTTCGCATAGGCGAGCGTTCTGTCGGTTATGGGTAGAATCTTGACCTGCGTGGGACACATCCAGAGCGGAAAAGCTCCGGCATACTTTTCTATAAGAAGCGCAAGCGTGCGCTCATAGCATCCTATAGAACTGCGATGGATTACGTAAGGATGTCTTTTCACTCCGTTCTCGTCGATGTACGTCATGTTAAAGCTCTCGCCGGCCGCAAAATCTATCTGGATCGTTATAAGAGTATCTTCCTTGCCGTATACATTTTTTATCTGCACATCGAGTTTCGGCCCGTAGAACGCAGCCTCATCGTCCGCCTCTACGTAATCGATCTCAAGACCATCGAGAATTTTCTTCATGAGCTTCTCTGTATTATCCCACGCCTCGTCGTTGTCTATATATTTGTCAGACTTTGCCTTGCCGCGCTTAGAGAAACGGAATGTGACATCACTTCTCAACCCGAGGCAGTCGAGGAAATAATAGGAAAGATCCAGGCAGCGCTTGAACTCGTCTTCAATCTGCTCTTTTGTACAGATAATATGTCCATCCGAGAGCGTGAACTGCCTTATGCGGATAAGCCCGTGCATTTCGCCGGACGCCTCTTTTCTGTATTCGTACGCCGTTTCTGAATAGCGGCACGGCAGATCTCTGTATGACTTGATCCCGTTTTTATATATCTGGTACTGGAACGGGCAGGTCATGGGCCGCATGGCGAGCACTTCTTCGCCCTTCGGCGATTCACCGCTTGCGTTTATGCTGCCGATTATAAACATCTTATCGCGATAGTGCGCCCAGTGCCCGGAGATCTTGTACAGATCCGACTTTGCCATATTGGGAGTCTTGGTAATCACGAACCCCCGTCTCTCCTCCTCGTCTTCGACGAACCGCGTGAGGATTTGCATAATCTTGGCACCCTTCGGCATCAAAATGGGGAGACCCTGCCCCACCACATCGGACGTCATGAAGATTCCGAGCTCTCTGCCGAGTTTGTTGTGGTCATGCTTTTTTGCTTCCTCGACGGCGGCAAGATATTCGTCAAGCTGACTCTTCTTTTCAAAAGCCGTTCCGTAGATACGGGTAAGCATCTTGTTGTTTTCGCTTCCGCGCCAATATGCGCCCGTGAGAGAAGTCAGTTTAAAAGCCTTTATCCTGCCCGTGGACGGAAGGTGCGGCCCGCGGCAGAGATCGACGAATGCACCCTGCTTGTAGAATGAAATCACGGCATCTTCAGGCAGTTCGTTTATGAGTTCTATTTTGTACTTTTCTTTATAACGCCTCATAGAAGCCAAGGCCTCTTTGCGCGGAAGCTCGAAGCGCGAGATAGGCGAGTTGGCCTTGATTATTTTAGCCATCTCCGCTTCTATCTTCGTAAAATCATCCTGCGATATAGGAGTATTGAAGTCTATGTCGTAGTAAAACCCGTTCTCTACCACGGGTCCTATCGCAAGCTTGCACGTGGGGTAGATTGTTTTTACGGCCTGTGCAAGCACGTGCGCACAGGTGTGGCGATATACTTCAAGCCCCTCCTTATCTTTGAGCGTTACAAACTCAACATTATCGCCGTTTGAAAGAGACGCCGACAGATCACAAAGCTTCCCGTTGATTTTTGCGGCGACGGCATTTCGTGCAAGCGAATCGCTCACGGCTTTTGCCGCATCCGCACATTTCGCGCCGTCGTCGAGAGAGAGTTCGTCGCCGTTTTTAAGATATACCACCATAATGAATATTTCTCCTTCGGTATATAAAAATAAAAAAAGCCCTTAAATCCTGATTGAGATCACCCGAATTTAAGGACGCAAAAGTTCGATTTTTGCGCGGTTCCACCTTAATTGTCTGTCAAGACCGCTTTCCATGTTGTCTCCGAATGCTAATGAAGTGGTTTCCCGCTCCCCGCCCTGCCTGCGAAGCTTCCAGCCGGCGACTTCACTCTCTTTGAGGCCTGCGGACGGTACTTGTCTTCCCGTTCGGCATAAAATATATTATTCTTTTTTGTCCGCATTGTCAACTACAAAATTTCATATCTTTCGACAATCCGCAAATACGCTTTCTTCTTTTTATTCGGCATGTCGGACATGAGGCAAAAATAAACGCATTTACTACAATTTTTTATATTTTGTGAACAAAATTACACATAATATAAACATTATGGCCTATCAACCTGCACATGAATATTATATTATATAGGTAAGGAAAATTAATTGAAGGAGCTTCTTTTATGGCTGAGATTTTCAAGAATATTCCCGTCATAGAATATGAGGGGCCGGGAAGCAAGAACCCGCTTTCTTTCAAGTTTTACGACGCGGACAAAATAGTAATGGGCAAACGCATGAAGGACCACTTGCCGTTTGCCATGGCGTGGTGGCACAATCTTTGCGCAAGCGGCGCCGACATGTTCGGTCTCGGAACGGCCGACAAAACATTCGGCACGACACCGGGCACGATGGCGCATGCTCGAGCAAAGGTCGATGCCGGATTTGAATTCATGCATAAACTCGGCATAAAACTTTTCTGCTGGCACGACATCGATCTTATACCCGAAGCCGCAGACATAAAGGAGACTAACGCACGTCTCGACGAGATTTCCGATTATATTCTCGAAAAGATGGACGGAACGGACATTAAGTGTCTCTGGGGCACGGCAAATATGTTCAACAACCCCCGTTACATGAACGGCGCCGGCTCGTCAAACAGCGCAGACGTCTTTGCTTTTGCCGCCGCACAGATTAAAAAGGCGCTCGATTTAACGGTAAAACTGGGAGGCAGGGGTTATGTGTTCTGGGGCGGCAGAGAAGGCTACGAGACGCTGCTCAACACCGACATGAAGTTTGAGCTCGACAACATCGCGCGTCTTATGCACATGGCCGTAGATTACGGCAGAAGCATAGGGTTTAAAGGCGATTTCTACATAGAACCTAAGCCCAAAGAGCCGATGAAACATCAATACGACTTCGACGCCGCCACGGCGATAGGTTTTTTGCGCAACTACAGCCTTGACAAGGATTTCAAACTCAACATCGAGGCCAACCACGCAACGCTCGCAGGTCATACCTTTGAACATGATTTGCGCGTCAGCGCAATAAACGGCATGCTTGGTTCAATAGACGCAAACCAGGGCGATCCTATCCTGGGCTGGGATACCGACGAATTCCCCTTCGACGTTTATACCGCAACAATGGCAATGTACGAAATTCTGAAAGCAGGCGGAATCACCGGCGGATTCAATTTCGATGCTAAATGCCGCCGCCCCTCCTATACCTTTGAGGATATGTTCGAGGCGTATATTCTGGGGATGGATACCTTTGCGCTCGGACTTATGAACGCATGCGCTCTGATTGAGGACGGAAGACTTGAGAAAAATCTTGAGCAGCGTTATTCAAGCTTCCGCGACAGCGATATAGGAAAAAAGATAATTTCAGGCAAAACCACCCTCGCCGAACTTGCCGCATATGCGGACAAGCTCGGCGCACCCTCCATGCCCTCAAGCGGAAGACAGGAAATGCTTGAGAGCATCGTAAACTGCATACTTTTCGGAAAATGATGGATACTTTTATAGGAATTGATCTCGGCACATCGGCCGCAAAACTGCTGCTGGTCGCATCAGACGGAAATATAGTCGCAAGCACAGCCGTAAAATATCCCGTATTTTATCCGCGCGACGGATGGAGCGAACAAAATCCGGATGACTGGTTTTCAGGTATCTTGTCCGGAATTTCTGCGCTGCTATCAGGCCGGGATAAATCGCGCGTTAAGGGCATAGGTATCGGCGGACAGATGCACGGATTGGTCGCACTGGATAAAAACGGTGACGTGATACGCCCGTGCATTCTCTGGAATGACGGCAGAACGCAAAAACAGACGGCATATCTGAATCAAGAAATCGGCACGGACAGACTTTCCGAGTATACGGCAAATATCGCCTTTGCCGGCTTTACAGCACCGAAAATTCTATGGATGAAGCAAAATGAACCGGGAAATTTCGAGAAGCTGCGTAAAATACTTTTGCCCAAAGACTATGTCGCATATCGCCTGTGCGGACAGTTTTCTACAGACTTTTCAGACGCCTCAGGCACACTGCTTTTAGACGTGAAAGGCAAGGACTGGAGCAATGAAATGCTGAAAATCTGCGAAATTGATCGCAGCATGCTGCCGCCGCTGCACGAATCATACGATAAGGTCGGAACACTGCTCCCTTCAATAGCAGACAAACTGGGACTTGGCGAAGACGTTGTCATTTGCGCCGGAGCCGGCGACAACGCCGCGGCCGCAATAGGCACGGGCACGACAGGCGACGGTGACTGCAATATCTCGCTGGGCACAAGCGGCACGGTATTTATCTCCCGCGATAAATTTTCGTCCGTCGGCGGAAATGCCTTACACTCCTTCTGCCATGCCACGGGCAAATACCACCTCATGGGCTGTATTCTCTCCGCCGCGTCGTGTAATTCGTGGTGGATGGAAAATATACTCGGCACGGACGACTTTGACGCCGAACAGACGGGCCTTGAACAAAAACTCGGAAAAAACGACATATTCTTTCTGCCGTACCTTATGGGCGAACGCAGTCCGCATAACGACGTAAACGCGCGCGGCGCGTTTATCGGGATGCGGCCTCATACTTCGCGCGGCGACATGACTCTTGCCGTTTTAGAAGGCGTCGCCTTTGCGCTGAAGGACTGCGTCGAGGCCGCGAAAGGCTGCGGAGTAGACATTAAACGCACGAGAATATGCGGCGGCGGCTCGAAAAGTTCTCTCTGGCGCAGGATAGTTGCAGATGTCTTGAACATTCCGGTGGAAGTTCCCGAGACCGAGGAAGGTCCCGCATACGGCGCGGCAATGCTCGCCATGACGACCTGCGGCGTCTACAATTCTGCGGACGAAGCCGCCTCGGCCATGAACGGCGTAAAAGAAATCACCTATCCGGATACCGGTATCGCCGAGCTTTATAAAGACAGATACGATATCTTCGTGAAGATGTACCCTGCGCTGAAAGACGTTTTCCGAAAATTCTGATAAAAAAGCTTTTTACTCCGCGTTATCTCCCGCCGGGACTATCGCAAAGTCCTGATCGGAGAAGAGAGCAGTGAAAAAATCAATATTTTTTTCACTGCTCTCTATTTTTACGCTTGAAATGTATTATATATTATGATAATACCTGGCTTTGGCGGCGTATATTATATTTTTCGGAGCAAATCCGCTGCCGGCACTATATTCTTTAGGAGCAGATTTGCCGTTAAATCTCAAAAAAAT
>CAYLIO010000077.1:0-6096 GCA_964383655.1 uncultured Clostridia bacterium
TGCGTTTTTGCCCCGTGTGGCGCGGAGAAGAGGATTTGAACCTCCGGAGGCTTTTGACCTCACACGATTTCCAATCGTGCGCCTTAAACCGCTCAGCCATCTCCGCATTGATGTCCGACAATATTTCGACCGAACAATTATATCTTAATAAATCACACCTGAAAAATCAAGTAATTTTGTTGCTTATAATCCATTCGGCAAATTTTTTCGCGACGTTTATTTTGCACACTTTTTCGACCTCGGCGAAGAATGCATTTGAGTTTACTTCGCATATATATCGTCTGCCTTTTTCATCCGTCAGGACATCGATTCCGCAATAATCAAGTTTTAATTTCTTCGCAACTCTTTCGCATAGCGATATTAGCGATGAGTCCGCCTCATACATCACTCCTTTTCCCCCTTTTTCGATATTGGAGCGAAAATCCGATTTATTAAACCGCTTCATCGCGCATAAAAACTCTCCGCCAACGAGAATGCATCGGATATCTTCACCTGCAGGGGTGATATATTTCTGGTACAGGTGCGCTTCGAGTTTATGTTCATTTTCAAAGGCGTACAGCTCATCCATATTTTTAATAAGAAAAACGCCGTTGCCGAGCGAACCATAACAAAGTTTTGCAACGAGAGGCAATCCGAGTTCGGAGGCTATGTTGCAAAGAAACTTTTCTGGAATGTCCGCATCCTGATAGTAGCAAAGCGGCGCATAGACACTATCCGGCACGTCCGCCCCTATACCGGATATTGCGGCATAGGTCAGCATCTTATCGTCGCATACGGCCGTAGCATACGCACTGTTATACAGACGACATCCTGCGCTCTCCAAAAGAGCGGCAGCCTCCTTATCCTTATCAAGGAACACGACCTTCCCGGTAAACCTTGATACGACACGCCCTTTCTTAATATCAGCAAGTCTGAAATTGCGTACAATTTCGCATTGCGCTTTTAAACTTTCCAATTCTTCTTTTATGCGGCCGGCTTTCGACAATTGGGATATGTTCTGCTCGTACGCATTTAATACGATAGTAACTTTCATGATATATAAGTTCAGCAGGGCTTCATGCCCTGCTGCAATAAAAATCAGGATACGACGCGTATGACTGAAACCACGCTTGCGACTTCGCTGGTCGAATTGATTTCATCCACAGCTTTATTTATGCTCTTCTCCTTCGTGATATGAGTGATGAATACAAGAGGAACAATACCATTATTCACCTCTTCCTCCTGAATCATCTGCGCAACCGATATATTCTGCCGCGAGAAGATAGATGAAACTTTAGCCAGAACGCCGGGTTTATCATGCGCTTCAAGACGCAGATAATACGCGCTCTCAAAGTTGTCTGTAAACTTAACCGCAGGATCCGCATCGGCAGTATTTTTGAATGTCGAGTATCTGTAGCTTTGATGGTGCGTTGCGCAATAGATGACATCGCCTACGATTGCGCTCGCCGTGGGCTTGGCTCCTGCACCTCTGCCGTATAACATGACATCTTCCACATAATCGCCGGTTACATAGACGGCATTATAACTGTCGTTTACGCTTGCCAAAGGGTGTCCGGCCTTTATATATGTAGGGTGAACCCTGACCTCGATACCTTTATCGGTATTCTTGGCTATTGCGAGCAATTTTAAAACATACCCGAGTTGCTTGCCGTATTGAATGTCCTTCGTCGTAATCTTTGTAATCCCTTCCCTGTATATCTTAGAGAAAGGAACTTTCGTATGGAACGCGAGAGAGGAAAGAATGGACAACTTATAAGCTGCATCATACCCCTCTACGTCAGCAGTGGGATCGGCCTCCGCATAACCTAGCCTCTGAGCCTCCTTCAGGATATCGGAATACGAACCTCCCTCGTTAGTCATTTTTGTGAGTATATAATTAGTAGTTCCATTGATTATACCCATCATGGACTCAATCTTATTGCCTTGGAGATTGTCCAAAAGCGCACGTATAACAGGCACGCCTCCTACGCAGCTTGCCTCGTAAAAAAGCCCGCAGTTATGTTTCCTGGCCGCTTTTTCCAGTTCATAGTTGAATTTGCAGAACAGCTCTTTGTTTGAGGTCACCACCGATTTACCTGCGCTCAACGCACTTAAGACGAAACTCTTTGCAGGTTCAACACCGCCAAGCACTTCAACGACAATGTCAACGTCCGGATTTGAACAGATTTCGGCGATATTTGACGCGATTTTACTCTCATCTATGCCGAGCGCAAGCGCCTTCTTTCTGTCGAGCTCGAGCACTTCTTCAACGACAATGTCAATATTCTGTGTCATCTGATAGAATTCTCGGTGCTCGGTGAGCATCTTATACGTACCCCCGCCGACTACTCCGAGTCCCAGAATCGCAACTCCGACCTTCCTCATAAATTAAGCCTCCGTACTGTTCAAATAATAGAGATATTTGAGTCCTTCCAATGTGAGCAGTTTGTCAACTATGTCTATGCAGGGCGTCTCATCTGCAATTACCTCGGAGAATCCGCCCGTAGCTATTGTCTTTATGTCAATATCTGTCTTAAGCTCTTTCTTTATCTTCTTAACGATGTATTCCACAAGTCCGGCGAAACCGAAAACAATTCCCGCCTGCATATTCGTAACGGTATTTTTCCCTATAACGGACGTAGGGCGCTCTATTTCTACTCTGGGAAGCTTTGCCGTGCCTTCCGCTAAACTGTCTAGGGAGCCCTTTATCCCGGGAGCAATGACACCGCCGATAAACTCCCTCTTATCGTTAATTACATTGAATGTGGTTGCCGTACCGAAGTCAATGATTATGAGCGGTGCGCCATACTTTCTGACTCCTGCCACATTATTGACCACTCTGTCAGCACCCACCTCACGCGCATTGTCCACCTTCATGTTCATGCCCGTCTTAAGTCCCGGGCCTAAAAACATAGGTTTTATCTTGAGATAGGTCGTGCACATCCGCTCAAGCGTGTAGTCAAGCTGGGGCACTACAGACGAAATTATTCCGCCCTTGAACCTCTTTCCGTCTATTCCGTTTGTCGCGAGAATACTCAAAAGCTGGCCGCCGTATTCGTCGGATGTCTTCTTAACATCAGTCGCGACGCGAAAGCTCAGGACAAGTTTGTCGCCTTCATATAGCGCATATTTTATATTGGTATTGCCAACGTCTGAACAAATAATCATTTCAGGCCTTTTTTTTGATAAATTGTTTTTCGACAACCTTGACTACGGTATACAGCCCGGGCGATACTAAGACGTTGATCGCAAACTCAATAAAGAAATTGAATCCGATAAACACGCTAAATATAAGCCCGTAGGCGGATGTCGCGTCAACCTCGTACAGCACGATAGCACTCTCGATTGTACCGAGCAATATAAGACATGCCGCAAGAAACAGCCCCGTATTAACGACAGGCGCTGACACGGCAGAAACAAATACAGCCGCACGTTTATGTTTTTTAGATAAAATCTTATATATGATTCCGGACACCGCGCCCGCTGCAGAGGTCTTTACCAGACATACGATTGAAATAAGCGCAGGCTGTTCGTTGAACATATATAAAATAACCGCCCCGTTGAGCCCCTGGATAACGGCGACGAGAATTATTATACCGCTTACAAGTCCGAGCAGCGTGCCGGCTGCGGGGCCGAGCAAAATTGCACCGAGAACTATCGGGATAAGCGAAAAGTTGAGTGTTGCGCCGCCGCCAATGGAGATAGAGCTCCCCCACATTTGCAAAACAATTTCAAGCGCGATAAGAACAGCAAAATATGCAATGTTCTTCGCGGACGCTCTCCCCGCGGGCCGTGTCCCGACTGCTGAAGTCGCGTTACTCTCCTTTGCGCATTGCTCCTTTTCTTCCATTTTTCCCTCCGTCGGATTTCCATGGGAATATCCGCAGAATATATATTTTTTCATCGTCGAAATATGCAGTCGGATCGAAAATAACGTATCCGCCATATACATGTGAAAAATTTCACTTAAGCTAAATAATTATACCATTTGCGTAACACATAGGCAAGCAAAAGGGACGCTTTACTCTATTTTTCACCCAAAAAATAGGGCTCTTTTTAATGGTGCATAACATTAAAAGAGCCTTAAATTAAGTATTTTTTTATACATCAAAAACCCGCCGCTGAATTATTTGTCTTCCATAGCCTCATTGAATTTATTGACAAGATTAGAGAAGTTTCCGTGTCTCATCGAATAGCTTGAGTACATATTCAGCATTCCGTCCACACTGCGATACCTGTTTTCTCTGAACGCATTCTCCAGTTCATTGAGAATAAAAATCCCTTCCTGCTTATCCTCCTCCGACATATATGAGCTTCCTATATCACTCTTTTCCCGCGCGATCAAAATAGAGACTACCGAATATCTTTCAGCCTTATCCGGATCGGCTGTCGACTCAAGATTGTCAAAATCGACATTTACCTCTTTCTTATCATCGACCGGAAAAGTATTCATGGCCAAACCGGAGTCTGTTGAAGATTCCGTCTGCGCATATTGCGGCTGAACAACCTGCTCCTGCCGAGGCCGGAGCTGATACGTCTGCAAAGGCGGTGTCGGCTGATGCTGTGCCTCGGGTGCGGGCGGGGCCGGAGCGATTTGCACCTGCTTTTCTTCCTCGATCAATTCATCCGAGAAGATTTCGATTATTATATTTTGCAGACTTGAGATAACCTTATCGCAAAATTTATGAAAACTTGAATAGTAACTTCCGTCCTCGGCAAAAAACTGGCGCAAAAAGTCGTTGAAGTTTATAGTATTATGATTAAACTCGACCAAAAGACAGAATATGAAAGCAAGCCTGTCGCCTATGGTGTCAGGCAGGACCAGATAACTTCCTGCCAATACCCCCTCGTACTGAGTTATCAGGTGCTTACGTTTTGCAGATATATAGTCAAAATCCGCCGTGACAACGCTGAAAAGCTCGTATAAAGCAGCGCTGTTGACAATGCTGCGAAGAATATCCGTAATATGCGAAGTCGCGAGTATAAATTTACTTTTTTTCAGCTGTTCGCATTTGTTAAGAAAATCAATTATTTCCTCTTTGGTTTTGTCCATGGTTGCACCCTTGTCGTTTCTTTATGCCATTATACCATCATAATTTGGAAAATTAAACAATATTTTAGCAAATAGTTGCTTTTAAAAATCGATTTATGTATAATTATTTCACTTTTATCCATCTTACGGACGAGAAAGTATTATGTTGAACACAAACGAGAATTCTATCAACAAATTAATAATTCTGTTCGTCTTCGACAAGATGGAGTGCGCAATATCAGAGCGAACGATCGTCGACATGTGCACCTCGTCCAATGACTGGATGGGTTACATGGATTGCGTAAATGTAATCCATAAGCTTATAGACGACAATTTCATATGCATCGTCAATGAAGATGAGGACACGCTTTACACTATAACGCCTGACGGAAGAGAGTCGCTCGCAAATTTTTATATAAAAATCCCTAAAAGCATGCGCGAAGAAATCTCCAAGTTTATTAAAATAAACAGTTCGCGCTATCGCAACAGACAGGAGTGCCGTGCCGACTACTATCAAAACAAGGACGGCACCTACACCGTCTATCTCAAAATCTTAGCTCCGGTTCAACCTCTTTTAGAACTCAAAATGGTCGTTCCTGACAGAAAGACGGCCAACAAAATATACAAAAAATGGGAAGAGAAAGCTTCCGACGTATATTCCGTAATATACGAGAATCTTTCAGACTAAATTATGTTTACCTATGCTACACAAGGCACATGTTCGCGTGCCGTATCGTTTGACGTCGATAGTGACGGAAAACTGCACAATGTATCCTTTGCAGGCGGTTGCCCAGGCAACACAAAAGGCATATCAAGACTCTGCGAAGGAAGATCTGCCGATGAAATAGAAGTGCTGCTTAAAGGCGTTCAATGCCGCAACGGCACCTCGTGCCCGGACCAGCTCTCACGCGCAATCGAGGAATATAAAAAGTCTCTCGGCAAGAAATGACACTCTACTCTGCCACGCTGAAATTATCATGTTCTTACATGACTTCTTAATCAAAAAGTATACTTGTGTCTGTCAATGGCATAAGTTTTAAATTAGCCGACATCAAAAAGCAAGCTTTCGCGATGTCAGCTAATTT
>CAYLIO010000078.1:0-6028 GCA_964383655.1 uncultured Clostridia bacterium
TTTATTCTGTACTTTGTTCTATACTTTATTCTATACATTTGTCAAATAAAAAATTCAACACAAAAGGGACGAAACAAAAAATCACCTTAACTACAAGTCTTACAAATCGAGACAGATGTTAAGGTGATTCTTTATTCGGATTCTTAATATCTTTTACTTCTTACATGATTTTTCGTATATTAACGATATCGTCGAGCCTTATCTTTGTTCCATCCTCAAAAACAAGCAATCTGCTATGCGTTTCCACTTTTTTAACGGCTCCCGAATATAAGACATACGCTCCGCCATCCTTCTTATCGTCCGTTTTAAAATACGTAATTTCTATTTCAGGATGCCCGTCCTCATCTTCCATAAACCTTGCAAGTTCCATATCGAGCTCAGTAAGCCAATTCTCATCAAGTTCCCGTCTGGCGTATGTCATTCGCTCGATCTCGTTAACTGCATCGGCGTATCCGGACAGCGCCGCAAAAGGTGCAAATTGCGCAGCTCTGTCATGCATTGACATATGCGAACGAGTCTTTGACCGGTGATGCGGAAGATTAATTATATCATAATATCCACTCACGCTTTGTGTCCCCCTATCTGCTCATTTCTCTCTCTTGCCGTTGCCCCGTCCTCGAGACTTGTTGCCTTAAGCACGGCATTTTTGCCGTATTTTTTTGTTATTTCAAGTACTGCTTTCTGACGTTTTATCTCCTTTTCGCCATCCTTTAAGGATAATCGTCTCCTTGCTTCTTCTACTTCATAATCCACGAACAGGTTCAGCTGTTCATCTTCGTTTTGCGGCGCATAATCTATTTGAACGACTTTTGCCGCCGTTATATAAATACGCCTGATATTGAGTTTTTTGTTTATTATTCGATCAAACAGCTCCGTCGCGGCACGTCGTATATTTTGCCCGGACGATGTGTGCTCGCTCAGATTATATGTACCGTGCGCGTGTTTAGGTATCTTTCTTCCATAGCTATCGATCGAATATTCACCGCTATAGAATGGATTGTCGCTGTCATAACCTACAGTCATTACAATCTGTTTTGTGACCAGTCCCTTCGCAACGAGATCGAGCGCAAGAGCATCCGACATTTCGATTACTATAATCTTTGCCTTGTCATACGGATACGGCTCCTTCAACACCTGCCCCGCTCCCAAACTTTCGGATTGCGGCGTGTATGCCTTTATATCGGATATGGTACACGGCTCCCATCCCCATGCGTGGTCTATAAGCAGCTCTGCGTTCACGCCGAACATCTTGTACAGCAGATCTTCGTTATAAACGCCGGTTCCTATGGAACAGCGCGCTATATCCCCCATGGTATAAAGTCCGTTCTTTTCCAGTTTTTCGGCATACCCTCTGCCTACACGCCAGAAATCTGTCAGCGGACGATGATCCCATAGCGTTTTGCGGTAGGTCATCTCGTCCAGCTCGGCGATGCGTACTCCATCTTTATCCGCAGGCACATGCTTTGCTACGATATCCATCGCTACTTTACAAAGATACAGGTTCGTGCCTATACCCGCCGTTGCGGTAATGCCGGTCTCCTTCAACACATGCTTGATAATCCGCATGGCATACTCATGTGCGCTACACCCTGCCGCTTTAAGATAGGACGTTACGTCTATAAACACCTCGTCTATAGAATAGACATGTATATCCTCGGCCGCTGCATACTGCAAATATACACCATAAATCCTTGTACTGTACTCGATATAATGCGCCATCCGCGGCGGTGCAATAATATAATCGAGCTCAAGCGACGCATTGTTTTTGAGCTTACTATCGAAATACGACTTGCCGGTAAACTTATTTCCCGGCGCATTTTTACGCCTTGAGCGGTTGATCTCTTTAACCTTTTGCACAACTTCGAAAAGCCGAGCTCTGCCCGGCACCCCGTAAGCCTTCAGCGCGGGAGTTACGGCCAGGCATATCGTCTTCTCTGTCCTGCTTCTGTCCGCAACGACAAGATTTGCATCAAGCGGATCAATGCCTCTGTCGACACATTCCACAGAGGCATAAAATGACTTAAGATCGATTGCTATGTAAGTCCGCTCCTTCACCTTACACAATCCTCATTAAAATAAATAAATATTTTTTATTTAAATTTCTTCACAACCGAATCCGATGCGGGAATATGACTGTGAACGATTTGATTTATTTTGCGCGGACGGCACTTACAGCATCTTTCACCGCCTCAGCTGCGCACAACGCCTCCTCTTCCGTATTCTCTCTTCCGAAGGTAAAACGTACGCAAGAAGCTGCTTTATCCCGTTCAAGACCCATCGCGAGCAAAACGTGCGACGGCTCGGTTGCTCCCGACGAGCATGCCGAGCCCGCAGATACAGCAACCGAGCGCATATCCAGATTTATTACAAGCTGTTCGCCGGGACATCCTTCAAACATAATCTCTGCATTGCACGCAAGCCTTTTGTCCCTGTCTCCGACCAAAAATGCGTCTTCGACGTGCGCAAGCACATTTTTTAAGAAGAGATCCCGGTTAGCCCGTATTTTTTTTTCGTTCTTGTCCATCCCGGTGCAGGCAATAGCTAAAGCCTCACTCATTCCGTACACGCCTGCGACATTCGTGGTGCCTCCGCGCAATCCGCTCTCCTGTTGCCCGCCGGATATGAGGCGAGATATCTTCACACCGTTTCTGAGCCAGAGTGCCCCAACGCCTTTCGGACCATAGAATTTATGCGCGGATATACTGACGCCGTCCGCAACGGAAGATACGTCAAGAGGCAAAGCTCCCGCCGTCTGAACACAGTCACAAAAATAAAAAACTCCGTGTTTTTTGCATATTTCATAGATCCGGTCCGTCGGCTGGATTACACCCGTCTCGTTGTTTGCGGCCATAACCCCTACAAACACGGCGTCACCTTTTTCGAGCGCACTTTCAACGGATTCGGGCCGTACGATTCCTGAGCTGTCCGGATATACGAGTTCAACCTCAAAACCGAACGGGCGCATATCTTCAGCTGCATTCAAAAGGGACGGATGTTCTATTGCGGATAATATTATCCTGTTTCTCTTATCATTCCGCGCGGCGCATATGCCCTTGAGCGCCCAGCTGTTAGACTCCGAACCGCCGGATGTAAAATAGAGACGCCCGCCTCGTCCGCCTATAAGCGAATTTATATTATCCCGTGCTTTAAGTACCGCCGCCGCCGCTTCTCTCCCCGGGCCGTGTGCCGAATCTGCGTTGCCGTAGATGTTTGCAAGACACAAAGCCATCGACTCGAAGACGGTTTTATCCAGCGGCGTTGTTGCAGCATGGTCAAGATAGATGTAGTTCATTCAGTGCTTTCCGCTTTCTTTTCGTCAGCATTTTCTTCTGTGCTTACATCAGCATCCTCTGACTTCTCTTCTTCCTTCTTATACAATATCGTATCATATAGCACACCGAGCTTATCATAAAACTCCAAACCATCCAAGTACGTCCTGCCGAGTGCCGTCGAACTGTCGCGCTCGTTGACGTACAAATGCATGATTTCACGTGCGAGCGGACGCGCGAGCAGTATCGATACGATAAACATAATAAATGCAAGTGCAAAAAATACAATGGTTACAACAAACAATTCGCCGGTATTAGCCGAAAACATGACCGTACTGAAACCGATGCCTATAGCGAGCAAAACAATAAACGGAATAAATGCAAAGAAGAAATTGCGCAGTGTTCTTTTAAAGCGCTCTTTGAACCTCACTCTGCGCTCAGCCTTTTTTTGCTCATTTTCTTCGTGTATAGACTCGTTTTGAGCTTGCACACGCTCAATTTCAGCTAATAGCTTCTTCGCATGCTTATCCGAGTATTCTGCTTTATTCTCGGCTGAAACATACTTGGTATAATTATCTGTCAAAGTCAGACACTCATCAATGCGCGAAAAATCTGTATATTTCTTCGTCAGAACCTCGAGCTTTAAAGGATATATCTCAGCCTGTTCCTCAAATGTTTTCTGCGCCGAATCGAGCGATATCAGCGCATACTCGGTCTTCCCCTCTTTGAAAAGAGCCGCTGCCTTTTCTATAAGCTCCATCGCATCGGCGGATGCCTTCTCGCGCTCTTGTTCCCGGCGCATGCGCTCGATATAGAGCTGCTCCGGAGTCAGACCGGTAACTGATTCATCGTCTTCGGTAAACTCGGGAACTTCAAAATCCGCACCGGCTTCGACAGCCCTTTCCTGCTCATCTTCTTCCTCGTCTTCAGGATTTATAATTTCAAGCTCCTCTTCACCATACTCGTTTATACGTATACGGTACTTCCGATTCTTGTCATCATCTTTAAATTCTTCTATAGCCATTTAAAGCCTCCATATATTTTTTGGTATGTATGTAGTCGCGCAAAAAGCGCGTGCGTTCCCGCAGTATCTGCTCTGCGCCAGTCTGCACAGCTCTGCACTCCGAAATACTGCAAATACGGCGCTTCCCGAACCGGTCATCGCGGCTCCGTCAGGCGCGAGAGCAAGCGCATCATAAAGCGCTTTTTCAACACATGGCGCAATCTTGCGCGCCGGCGCATACAGCGCGTTATAAAAACTTCTGCAGAGCGCCTCGTAATCGCCGCTGCAAAGTGCGTCCTGCGCTCTGTCGCTGTCATACCTCATCCCATCCGGCGATGTGTCGTATTGCTCGTAACACTCCGAAGTAGAAACGGGCTCCTCCGGGCATAAAATCAAGAAATTAAGTTTAAGCCGGCTCTCTACAGGCTCAATCTCGCAGCCTCTGTCTCTCAAACGAGCATATCCGCCCGTCAGCATATATCCGGTATCCGATCCCGTACAGTCGGCCAGCTTTTTTACGGCGGCTTCGTCGTGAATATTATATAGTCTTGAAAGCGCATTCAGTACGCCGGCTGCATCTGCCGAAGAACCGCCGAGACCGGCCCCGACCGGGATGTTTTTATCCACATATATATCCGCTCCGCCACATGAGAACCGGTCGAAAAACAGTGCGGCAGCACGGTACGCATTATTCATCTCTTTCGGAATTGATTCACTTTTCATTCCGCGCATCGTGACATTTATCTGACAGTCCGCTCTTTTTTTTGCGGTGACTATATCAAAAACGTCTATGGTCGTCACAACGCTGTCTATCATATGATATCCGCCGCTTACCCCGCATATATTCAGCGTTAGGTTAAGTTTTGCAGGGCATTTAACACGAACGATATCCATATGTAGATTATAGCACGCGCCTAAATGCAAAACAATAATTTGACGTGATAATTTTGGGAAATATGCATAAGGCAAATTAATTGAAATCTAAAAAAATTGCGGAGAACAAAAATCTCCGCATACATAGATTATCGTTTTAAATCTCAAAAGAGGTCGTCTTCGTCATCATCCTCGTCGTAGTCTTCATCTTCATCATCGAAATCTTCGTCATCGTCAAAGTCTTCGTCGTAGTCTTCATCATCAAAATCTTCATCCAGCTCGTCGAGAGGATCAATCGCCGCATACATTTCGTCTTCATTCTCCTCGTCGTCAAACTCGCTGTCGAACTCTTCTGATAGCTCTTCGTCCAGCTCCTCTTCATCTATGGTAATATCATCATCGTCCTCAAGGTAATTTTTCCATTCCTCGTCGGTATCCATATTTACGTCCTGATCGTCCTCATACTGACCGGCCTGCTTGCAGGCGTCGCACATTTTTTCACCGAAACGCATTGTACTGGTACCGCATATCGGGCATATTTCAGTCTTTTCCCCGATTCCCTCCATATCCTCGTCTTCTATATCGGCAAACTGCAGCTTGTTGCCTTTTATTTCTGCTATACATACATCACAGTATTCCTGCTTTGAGGAATCGATATAGTTGAGTTCACACCTCGGGCATTTAACGTATTTTACCATAAAATCATCATCTCCACATGTCCGCCTGATGCAGTCAGGCCATGCATGACTTGCTTGTCAAAATCCTTTTTAAAAATCAATGCAATCATTATATTAAGATTTAATATATTTGTAAACCGTTTTACAAGTATATAATTATTTTTAAAGTTATTTTTTTACGCTTCATGCCGCCGGCAACTCAATTA
>CAYLIO010000079.1:0-5977 GCA_964383655.1 uncultured Clostridia bacterium
AAAAAACAAATGACAAGACAAACAAACACATGACACTTGAAGATCGTAAACAGATCGAGGATTGCCTTACCGGGCGCATGACTTTTAAGTCTATTGCTCGCCTCATCCAAAAAGATCCTACTACCGTCTCTTACGAAATCAAACACCATCGTCAGCAGTACTCAAACTCATACACATATCTGAATGAGCCTTGTCCGCGCCTTTTGAAGGCCCCTTTTGTATGTAACGGCTGCGATAAACGGCGCAGTTCCTCCTGTCATTACATTCATTATCTTTATCGCGCTTCTTCGGCTTACTCCGAATATAAAACGACCCTTTCTCATATAAAAACAGAAAAATCAAAAGGCGGCATGCGTATTTTTTTTATTTCGTTGTCTGTTATGTCAGTCTAAAAACGAAAACTCGCTCTTCGTACGCCTGTCGAAAAGTTTCAAAATTATGTTCATGCACTCTCTCGCCCCGTCGCCGCTCTCAAAAGCTTTGGACTCGAAGCACGCCTCGTACACCGCGCCGGTTATAGGCAGATCCAGCCCGCGCACATCGCCCGCCTGCTTCATGGCCTTGGCGGTCATTACCCCCTCCGCCAGCTTGTCGAATTTGGCGCCTTTTACCATCATCTCGCCGTAGCGCCTGTTGTTCGAATACTCCGAAAAAAGCGTTGTCTCATAATCGCCCAGGTGCGCAAGCCCGTATGCCGACATAAAGTTTCCGCCCATGGCCTTTATATACACGCCCACCTCGTGTGCACCGCGCGCCATGAGGGGACCTTTTAAACTGCCGTAGCCGCTGCCGTCGAGCACGCCCGCGGCAATCCCCAATACATTTTTTGCCGCCGCGCCTATCTCCGTGCCTATAAGATCGTTCCCGTAATAAAAGCGTATCAAATTACTCTTGAAATTATCGGCAAGGTGGCGCTTGAGGCTGTCGTTTTCCGAGTCTATGACCATACAGTTGGGTACGCCCTTTACAAACGCCTGAATGTGACCGGGTCCGACCCACACCGCAACCCTGTCCGGCTTTATTCCGCTTTCCGTCACGACTTCCGAAAGGCGCTTGCCCGTACTCTCCTCGATACCCTTCATGCAGAGCACGAACACCTTGTCCTGCACGGGATAACGCACGATTTCGCGCATGAATCCGCGCAGTCCCTGCGAGCTTATGGAAATTATTATCACATCGCTGCATGAAAGCGCGTACTCAAGATCGCATGTCAGCTTTATCTTTTTATCCAGTTCGACATACTCGTTTTTGCCCGTGCTTTTCAAAACCTCATAAGAATAATCACCCTCAGGTCCCCAGCTTATGACGTCATTGCCCTTGATGACAGATTGATACCACGCTATAAACGAACCCCATCTGCCGCATCCGAGAACAGAAATTTTCATCGTCGCCCTGTCCTTCTCTTTTGCTTTTTTGTTTTTTTATATAGATTTTCGCTCAATGAGTGCGCGAGAGAGCGTTACCTCGTCCGTATACTCCAGCTCACCGCCTATCGGAATGCCGTGCGCGAGCCGCGTGACGTTGACGCCGAGCGGCTTTAACAGCTTTGCGATATACATGGCGGTTGCCTCGCCTTCTACATCCGGATTGGTGGCCATTATGACCTCTTTTATATTGCCGTCGACGCGCGAGAGCAGTTCTTTTACTCGTATATCGTCCGGCCCCACACCCGCCATCGGGCTTATTACGCCGTGCAGAACATGGTACACGCCCTTGTATTCGTGCAGCTTCTCGAGCGCGATCACGTCTTTAGGCTCTTTCACTACGCATATCGTCGATTTGTCTCGCGTTTTGCATATATCGCACACATCGTTTTCGGCGAAGTTGCCGCATATGCCGCAATACCTGACCTTGCGCTTCGCATCCGTTACGGCTGCGGCGAATTCTGCAGCTTCGCCATCCGTCATGCTTATTATTTTGTAAGCATACCGCTGCGCCGTCTTTTTCCCGACGCCCGGAAGCTTTGTAAATTCGTTGATAAGCCTGCCTATAGGCTCGATATAAACATCCATAATCAGATAAAATCACCCTTGCCGAGACGCGCTTTTTGCGCTGAAACGCGTCTTTTTCTCTTTTGATTACATCATCCCCGGGATACCTGCTCCGCCGAACTTGCCCATCTTCTCCTCGTACAGCTCGTCCGCCTTTTTATACCCGTCGTTTATGGCGGCGAGGATGAGGTCCTCGAGCATCTCCACGTCATCTTCGTCCGATAAGTCGACTATCTCGGAGATCTTGCTTCCGAACTCCACTCCGTTTATCACCTTCTTGCCGTTCATATAGATGACGACCGTCTCGTCGCCTTCTTCTCCGCCGCCGGACAGACCCACAACCTCAAGTTCTTCAAGCTCCTTTTCGGCCGCCTGCATCTGCTCCTGCAGCTTCTGTGCTTGCTTGACGAGATTGTTCATCCCCCCGGCCATTCCGCCTCTGTATGCTGCCATGATAATAAAACCGCTCCTTAAAAGACTTTTTTTACTTTATCTCTATATCTGTACCCTTAAAATTTTCTTTCAGGACATCGATAGCATTCCTTAACCTGTCTTTCTCGACCCGGATCTCGTACTCGTCCACGCCTATCTCCGTAAGGATCTCGGAAAGCGCCTCGGCGTTTTCCGGTTTATTCAAAAGCTTGTAAACCGTCCCGTTATCCGTGGCAAATACCGTCTTCGTCCCCTCTTTCGTGCATACGAGGTCGGCACAAAGCGTGAGCAGCACTCCGTTCTTATGCGTCGTGCGGAAAGCCTTCATTAGTTTGGCGTAAATCTCGGTACCCGGTGAATTGCCCGTCTTTGCAGGCGACGGGGTGCTTTCTTCTTTTGTATCGAACACATCCTCGCCTGCGTATGTCTCCTCAGAAAGAGACGTCTTTTTACTCTTTCCTCTCGCACTCTTTGCATCCGTGCGAACAGAAGCAAAACCATCCTCGCTCACATCGCCGCCGGGTAAAGCTTTGTCGCCTAGCTTTCCCTCAACATCTCTTTCTCCGTCTGCGCTCTTTATCGTCTCCTTTCTCTGTCGTTTCTCATTCCCCTCTCCGCTTGGTGAGACAAAACCGCCCTCAAGCCTCTTCTCGAGCGCCGCAACGCGTGAAATAAGCGCGTCGATGTTGTAGTCGCACTGAGGCATGGCACAGCGCAGAACGGCTGTCTCTATCACCACGCGCGAATCTGCGGCGTAACGCATATCGCTCTCCGCCTTGACGAATATCTCCGTTGCACGGAGAATGGCGTGACCGTCCGCTTCCGCGATGCGAGAGAGCTCGCCGAACATCTCGCCCGGAAGACTTAAGATCTCGCGAGCATTGCGGCACATCTTGACTATGGCAAGATTATTCAAAAAAGAGAGCAGATCCTTAACGAACACGCCGGCGCTCTTTCCGGACGAGAATATCTCTTCCGCCGCAGAGAGAGCCCCTCCGGCATTGCCGGACAGAAGCATGCTTGCCATGTTTGATATTTTATAGAAATCGGCGCTGCCTAAAACGGCGTTGACATCGGAATAAGTGAGTTTCCCCGCCGAATAAGACACACACATATCCGCGATGGAGAGCGCATCTCTCGCGCTTCCCGCGCCTGCGCGCGCAATGGCCGCAACGGCCTCGTGCTCGTACTCTTTCCCGGTTTTTTCGAGCACGTATTGCAAAAGCCCTTCCAGATCCTTTTGCGGAATAAGTTTGAAATCGAAGCGCATGCAGCGCGATAAGATGGTAGCCGGAATTTTTTGCGGCTCCGTAGTAGCCAGAATGAACACGGCGTGCGCAGGCGGCTCTTCCAGCGTTTTCAATACGGCGTTGAACGCAGAAGGGGTGAGCATATGCACTTCGTCTATTATATAGACCTTATATTTCCCGGCAACGGGCGGGTACTGAACCTTCTCCCTCAGATCGCGCATCTCGTCCACTCCGTTATTCGATGCCGCATCTATTTCGGATATATCCAGATTACTCCCGTCCGCGAGCGCTCCGCACGCCTTGCACTTGCCGCAAGGCGAACCGTTTATCGGGCTTTCGCAGTTGATGGCGCGCGCAAAAATCTTGGCAACGGAAGTCTTGCCCGTGCCGCGCGGGCCGCAAAACAGGTATGCGTGCCCTATTTTGCCGCTCTCTGTCTGGTTTTTTAAAATTTTTACTATGTGCTCCTGCCGCACGACCTTGTCGAGCGAATCCGGCCGGAACATCCTGTAAAACGCAAGATATGCCATCTGCCGCTCCGTTTTTTTCTTCAGCTCTCGCCGCCGAATAATGTAATTAGTTTTCTCTTTGCGCGCTGAAGCGCATTATCTATGCTTTTAACGGGTTTTTCCGTCGCGGATGACATCTCCGCCATGGTCAGTCCGTCCATATACATAACCGTTACTTTAAACTCGAACGAGGATAGATTTTTGCTTATTCTCTGCAAAAACTCTTTCCTGTTTTCGCGTTTTATAAGCTCGTCCTCAGGGTTTTCGGGTGACGGATACAACTCCTCCCCCACCTCGACGATGGGCAAAAAGTTGTTCAGCGCAGAATTTTTCGCGCCGCAATCAGACTTCACCGCGTCTATTATGCGGTTACGTATGCAGCGTGCGGCATACACGGAGAAGGGTGTCTTACCCTCTTCATACCCGCCTATGGCCGAGTACAGGCCGCACATCCCCTCCTGCACGAGATCCTCCGTCTCGCCGCCTGAGAGAAAAAATCTTCTCGCTATGGATAAAACGGTATTTTTATACCTCTTGAGCAAGATATCGGCAGCCGCCTTGTCCCCGCTGCCTGCGCGGACTGCAAGCTCCTCATCCGTCATTTTTTTAATCTGCATCTCACCACTTCATACGCCGCCGCGCCGAGCGCCACCGAGGCGTTCAACGAGTTCACCTTCCCCTTAAGCGGAAGGGACAACACCCCGTCGCAAATTTTTTTCGTAAGCATTCTTACTCCGCTGTCCTCGCCGCCGACGACGAGCGCAATGTCACCGGTAAGATCCGACGAATATATGCTCTCTCCGTCAGCCTCTAAGGCATAAACCCAGTAGCCGCTTTTTTTGAGTTTTTCCACTGCCCTGTTGAGTGACGGGACTTTAGCCACTTTCACATGGTTTGCCGCGCCCGCGGATATGCGAACCACCGCCTCCGTCACGGAAGCAGACTTGACTGACGGGATGACAACCCCGTCGGCACCCGTACATTCGGCGACGCGTATGACGGAGCCTAAATTGTGCACGTCCTCTATGCCGTCGCACAGGACGATAAACCCGCCGTCCGGGCCCTTGGCAGCGATTATATCCTCAAGATCGCAATACTCATAATCCGAAGAAAAAGCGAGAACGCCTTGGTGTCTTTTTGTCCCGCTCATTCTCTCGAGCGCCCTCTCGTCGACAAACCGTACGAGTATGCCGGCCTGACGCGCCTCGGCAAATATTTTCAAAAGCGAACCTTTCGGGTCCTTTAGCATGACTATCTTTTCAACGGGCTTGCCGCTCTTTATAAGCTCGAGCACCGCATTCCTGCCCTCAGTCTTCATTTCTCTCCTTCAAAAGATAATCTATGCGAGCGTATTGACCGGTAAGCCATAGAAATCCGAGCACTGCTTCAAATCCCGTAGCGCGATTGTACTCAACTACGGTTGCGTTCTTTGCCCTGGTCGCCTTTTTCGCGTTCCTGCCGCGTCGGAACATATCCGACTCCTCTTCCGTAAAGAGCGAAACAAGCCTGTCGGCAAGCTCGCTCTGGCCATGCGCCGACACCTTTAAAGCCGAACGCTTCTGGAGCTCGCCCGTCTTTAAATCGGCGGATAAAACAAGCTCTTCCCTCACATACAGCGAATAGACCGCATCCCCGACAAATGCAAGCACGACAGGGCTTAAAACACGCGCTTTTTCGCGCGACAAAACTACATTTTTATCGAACATATACAACCCGCATACAACCGCTCGAAGTATACCACTTTTTTACGAAAAAATCAATAAATAGTCTGCGTATAGCCGTAAATTGTTCACAC
>CAYLIO010000080.1:0-5965 GCA_964383655.1 uncultured Clostridia bacterium
CGCTCTCTTCAAGTTGACGTGCAGCATTTTCGAGCTGCCTCAGTGAAGTCCACGGCGGAGCTGCAAGCTCTCTATCGGAAGATAAAAATTGTCCGTCCTCCTCAATCTTGTACCGAAGCGCACCCATCCTTGTCAGGTCATATACGCCGAGCAGATAATCGCTCTCATGCAGCTTTCTCTGCGGACGATCCTCTTTTTTTGCAGCTATGGCCTCCTTACGCTGAATGAGCCGTCTCCCCCATCTATCCGGGCACGAATCGGAGAATATGCCGAACAACTCCCTGTCGGCGGGCGCATACTGCCTGCCTACATAATAGTTTAAGTCAGGATCGAAAAACGGACGGTTGCCGGACCTGAGCCACTCCTCGTCATATTCAAAGGACGAAACCTCTTTGCCTCTTATATAATTGACGTACAGCCTGCCGAAAAGCACAGGCGCATCGCCCAACCAGTCCGCATAAACGTAAATTACTTTTTGATTATCTACCATCTTTTCTGCTCCTCTTTGAAGCGCGTTTAGGAACGGTAAGGTTTAAATCCTGAATCGTCCTGCCGAGCTCGTCATCCTTTGCAACCAGAAGCAAATCTTTATCCATATTGTTGAGAGCGTGCAAAACGGCTGCGTAGATACCTATCTGCACCGTCGGAGAACCACTCTCAACCGCGCGCAACGTGATACGGCTTATGCCCGCGCGTTCAGCAACGAGAGTTGCCGAAAGATTGCGCCTGAGCCTTGCAAGTTTTATCTGTTTTCCCATCCTCTCTAAAATTTCAGTTGTCTGCGGCAGAAGCGCCGTGGTTGATTTGCTCATATCTTTCACCTCTTAATGGATAATATAGTATACTTTTTTTGTGTTTTTGTCAATTAAATTATTCTTTATCTACACCTCTATTGCTTTTAGCAAACAAGACTTTCAATTATAAAGGTGTTGCGGAGCCACCGGTCCGGTAAAATCAGAGCCATAGTTCCGGCGGTACAGAACCGCTTTGATTTTGCTTGTTTGCTGCGGACTTGCAGGAGCACTGCTTGTCAAGGGCGAAGCCGCTATAGCGGGGCGTCAGCCGCCTTTACAAATAGCGCCGCGGTAAGCAATTCGCAATAACAAAATCGAAATTTTTGACCGGCTCTCAAAGTCCGGACAGGCGGCTCAAAGAGTCCCGGAATAATCAGAGCATTGTTGTAAAAAATGAAAGGGTTTTATATTTCGTTTTTGCGTCGCCATAAACACCTCAACAATTCTTTACAAGAACTTCGCATGTATCTTTTTCACTATTATCGTCAAAGCTTGTGTAATTACTTCGAATACGTGCGGCATTATATCTTTGCACCAAATTATTGAAAATACCGTTGCAGATTTTCTATATGATAAAGCGGCCTAAATTTTAGACCGCCTTAAGAATTATTTTAACGAACGACTCATGGCAATCTCTAAAACCTGAAACCGCTTCAAAATCGCCCGCACAATAGTTCCGGAGCAACTGCAATCAGTCAATCGAATTTACCGACACAATTTCTTTCCGGGCTGTTCAATTAGCCTGTCGTTTTAGGATTTTTGCCAAGCAAAACACAAAATTCAAGCAACGCTGATCTGCTCATCTGCGTTTCACCCTTCCCGCTGCCTGACATATTACCATGGAGCACACGACCATAGAGCACGGTTTAGCAGCCGCAGATGTTAAATCATCCAAATAGGGATGATAAGGTTATCGCTGTCGAAAGCGGAAAATTCCCGAGCCATACATAAAACCGCTCCCGTTCCCCGTTCAAGCGGGGATTTTTCAATGACGCCGAAAGAGCGAATAATTCGTTTATCCGGCGTTGCGGTCTTCTTGATCTCCAAAGGATAAAGCTTCCCGTTTCCTTCCAAAATCACGTCGATTTCCTTGGCGTCGCGGTCACGATAAAAATACAGATAAGGAGAGACGCCGGCATTCTGATAGCTCTTCATTATTTCGGATATGGTAAAGTTTTCCAGCAACGCGCCGCTCATAGCACCGCTCTCTGCAACTTCCGCCGATGACCAGCGCGTGAGATAGCATACAAGGCCCGAATCATAAAAATACAGCTTCGGTGTTCTAATGGTGCGCTTCAACACATTGTCAGAATATGGATGCAACAAGAAGATGATACCTGACGTTTCAAGGATATTCAGCCATGATTTT
Organism: uncultured Clostridia bacterium; assembly: GCA_964383655.1. GTDB lineage: Bacteria > Bacillota > Clostridia > Christensenellales > Borkfalkiaceae > Coproplasma. Next base: position 2,164 of record CAYLIO010000080.1, read on the forward strand.
GCCGTTTGAATGTCGACGCCTGCATCTTCCGCAAGAGCAGTAAAGTTCACAAGTTGGGCGCAGCGCGCTGCTGCAGCCGTTACATAACGATTGAATTTAAGCACATCAATCGTCCCGGAAAGTTCGCGCACATCCCGCTCAATATACGTAGAAACATAAGACGAATAAAACACATCGCGCTCCTGCTGTCCGCCGATAAGACCGGGCATACAGCCATTCCAAATGCGTTCGTACATTTGCCTCACATCGACAGGAGCAATGTTCTTGCTTTCCGTAAGCAACGTTTCAAAATCAACGTTAAATATCTTGGGAGACGTACCCGTGATCTCCCGCTGCGACAACGGAGAAAGCTGTAACAGCGCCACTCTCCCTGCAAGTGATTCCTGTACACCGCTCATAAGACGATAGACTTGTGACCCTGTCAGCCAGAACGCTCCCGGCATATGATGTTCGTCTATGTGAATCTTGATATAAGTAAAAAGTTCGGGGGCATATTGTACTTCGTCGATAATAACGGGCGGCTGATACAGTTGCAAAAATAATTTCGGATCTGTTTTTGCCATATCGCGCACATTCAGGTCGTCCAAAGATACATAATTTCTTCCAATCCCTTCGCGCACGGCAAGCTCTTTGAGCATTGTCGTCTTTCCTGCCTGCCTGGGACCTGTGATAAACAGAGCAAAAAAAGACCCGCTGAGATCGAGAATCATTTGTTCCATATGCCTTGAAATATATGACATGGTGCCCCCTATTTCGGCTGATTTTGTTTACAATCAAATTATAACCGAAAACCCCGTAATCGTCAAGTCAGCTTCGGCTGATTTTGATTATTAATAAAAATCAGCCGAAAGCATAATAACGGCTATGCGCTTTTACTTTTATTCTGAACTTTGCAAAAATTTTCACTAAATAACGCTTACAGAGGAAAACGAAAAAGCCCAAAGGGGAAAATTGAAGAAATTTGCGATAAAGACGAGAGAGGACACGCTAAGTTTCGGTTTTTTTGATGAAACCCGGAAAATAAAACGACGGAACTTTCATAGCGCTGCGACGGGAGTCGAGAATTCGTTCATCAAATGTTCTGATCGGTGAACAAATCAAAAAAATTCGTTAATTTTTTCTATATGAACATAAAGCATACAAATCATTGACGAGAAAATAAACCGCCTCTTTATTTAAAAAATACGGCGTGCACGATTACCTGCACGATTATAACGATGTTCTGCGCACGACCGGATATCAGTATATCAATCAGGATATCGATATATATCTGAAAGCGCGGAGCGCCGTTATCTCTGCTTAAATCGAGCAGAAGCCGGTGATTAATCGCCGTTCTCTCTCGCGACACTGTGCGCAGCACTTTAGTCCGCAGCGGTTTTAATGATCTGTACAGGAACTTCGCGCTGTCTCTTTCCATATCCGATTGCTGCTAAAATTCGAAAGCAGCGGTTGAATATATGCACCTCAAAAATACAACTTGTACGTCGACACATATTGATGCGTCTTTAAACTTCATACAAACAAGAGATGTTTATCCATAAATTTCTTCATTCATTAAAGTATCTTTTTAAGTTACAATCAAGAGCCATAAAGAAAAAATGAAACCTTAAAAAATTGAGATCGCAGAGATGTGAGGAATCACCCATTAAAAATTTTCTTGGTTATCTGCATAAAGAAATCTTTGCTCCATAGTGAAAGAGCTTTTTTATCTTTTATGTACGGCAGCACATCTTCTTTTGCCGCATCAAAATCTATACTTGAAAACTTATTGTCCAAAAGCTCAATCAGGCTATCTTTTGTCATCTTAAAATCAGCGTTTACCGCCCCTGAATCAACAAGACGGGCTTTTAAATGGCGCATATTGACAGTGGCATTGCGGGCAATATAGAACATATAGTCATACAAATCTCTGCCTTTTACCCGATTTTTCCATGCTCGGCAAAGCATGGCATGAATTTTACTTGCAAAAAGCGACGGCAAATCGTAGAGCATTACATCATAAGGAGATGGCATCAATCCGTACTTCCGTTCAAATGCTGCGCACGCGGGCGGGTTAGTATCGACTTCAAATTTTATTTTTATAACTTCTGACGGATATAGAAAGTTATTTGCCGTTGCGCCATAAATGCTTATGATATGCTCTTTTGTGTTGCCCTTCAGGAACGCAGATTTAATATGTGATTCCGCCGTCTTAACTTTTTCCTCCGCCGAAAAATTTAACCCGACCGCCTGCATTTCATGCTCTAATACAGAAAAGTATCTTTTCAAATCAAAGTTATCGTCAGGAGCCACAAGAGAAAAATCGAGGTCCTCGGAAAAACGATCAAGCCCGTAAAAAATGCGCAGAGCCGTCCCGCCATAAAATGCAGCTGCTTTAAAAAAACCTGCGCGTGAAAGTCCGCATAACGCTACTTCCTGCACAACTTCTTTAAGTGCATTTTTTTCCTCTTCTATTGTTTGTGCATTATATTTTGACATCATCTGTCCGAGAATAGAATTCATAAAGCACCTCTGTTAAAAAACTTTAAAAGCATATTTAAATTATTGCAACGATATAGCGGAGCTATCGCCCGTATATCTTCAAAATTTAAATTCTTCAATCCCGACTCATCCAAACGCAAATCACTAAACAATAACTCCTTTATCCCGGACAGCGTGCTTATTGGCGGCAAAGTATAAAGCTTATCGCACAAGGCCTTTTCAGGACTGGCAATTTGATATGAATAGCCGTTCTCCACACAAATCTTTACGCCCAGACTGAATACATCCTTGGGAACATCCCGATACGTGTATAACCCGAAAATATTCTCATACCGCTTTTTCCTGTTTTTAGAAAACGTTGCGCTTGTGTACGTTTTATAAACTGATTCGGGAATGAGCGAATAATACGCAAGAGCATAATCGAATGACAAATAGGATGGCCCGTAAATGTATCCTGCAAGATACTTCCCGTCAGTCCCCACATCTGTTTCATACAATCCGCGCGCTATCTGAATGAGCTTGCCAGACTGGACATCGCGCCTGATTTTGCCGCGTATATCGGTATAATCGCTGTATCTTAAATGTAAATCATCGGCAGTCAGAACCATAATTTCCTCCAAGTAGTTTTATTATATCAAACTTTTTGGAGAAAATCAAGAATTGTAAGGCATGGTTTAAGATTTCCATATCTCAAGTAAATTCCCAAAGTAAATAAACTTTCTACTTCACGAACTCTACGCGATTGTTTTCTTGAAACACAGTTAATCCAACTAAATACGGCGGAGATAAAAGCCTTGCTTTTGAAGAGTATATGACTTACGGCGGACTGCCGGCATTGCTTTCTTTAAAGACGGACGAACAGAAAATTGCCTATCTGAATACCCGGTTGCAGACGGTATATCTGCAAGACGTAGTAAAGCGCAACAACTTATTTTCAGACAGGGATATAGGCGAACTATTGGATGTGCCGGCAAGCTGCATAGGCACGCTTCACAAAAGTCAATATTCCGTTTTTTTCTGTCAATTTTTTACGTCCAAAAACTCGCTGAATTTTCCAAGAGAAAAACCTCAAAAAGACCTTAAATTTTTGTGCGCAAAATGATGGATGGCTGTAGTGTGTGCGCTTGGTAATAACAAGCACACACACTTTGACCAAAACCGAACATCTAAACAGCCAAAATTGACTGCTGCTCCTTGCGGAATCTGAACAGGCCCGTAGAAACTCAAAAAGTTACCCACTACCGGGGTTTATTTATGCTGAAGCGCCATCGGGTAGGAGGGGTTTCCCCCTCCTCCCACACCACCGTACGTGCCGCTTAAG
>CAYLIO010000081.1:0-5961 GCA_964383655.1 uncultured Clostridia bacterium
TAAGTAAAGAAAATTTTCAAACCGCAACTAAAATAGTTGAAAATAAAGGCCGTTATGCGGTATAATTCTTTCTAGGTATCGCAATGCATGTTTGCCGCCGTTTAAGAGCGGCGGTTTTCTTATAATTTGGTGTAGAAATTTCCAAAGGAAACGCAAAATGGCAGAATCAAAAGTAAAGGGGCTTGAAGGAAAGGAAAACATTGACTACACGCGCGACGCCGTTCCCGAGAGGCGGTGGAGCGACGCTTGGACTGTTTTTAAATCCAACTTCAGCAAAGTAGTCTTAAGCAATCTCCTTACGCTGGTATTTTTTCTCCCGCTTATAATAGTCATATATTCCCGCATGCTGTATGTTAACTCTCTGGCGGATCTGTATCCGTTCGGTGCCGTCATAGGGCCCGTCAGCGTTCCGTCCGTGCCGGACTTGTCGGGGCTTGCGGAAGGGCTCAATTTTTCGGCTGACCTTATCTTCTACTCGGTTGCCGTCGCGGCCGGCCTCATTGCCGCCGTCGGTCTTGCGGGATCGTTCTATTCAATGAAAAAACTGCTTATCACTCACGGTAAATTTACGGTGAAGAGTTATTTCCGCGGTGTGAAGAAGTGCTATATCAAGACGGCGCTCCCCATGACTCTCTTTATGGCGGTCTTTTTCTGCACGATGGTTGTGAGCAGCTGGAAGGACTATACGATATCCTTAGGCAATGATGCGGCATGGCCCATAGCGGCAAAAGTTCTCATGATAATTCTCTGTGTCGTCGTCGGCGTAGTCAGTATGTGGCTTATTGCTGTCGGCGTGAGCTATAAAGCAAGCCCCGGCATGATTCTGAAGAATTCGTTCGCGTTCCTTTTTAAATCGATACTTCAGACGCTTATCATTCTGGGTATTGCCTTTATACCGGTATGGTTGCTTCTCATGGGCAGCATAATGCAGGTTATCGCCGTAGTTATATTCATTGTATTCGGTTTTTCATACATCTCGATTGCGTGGATGGGTTTTACGCAATGGGTGTTCGACATATTCTTCCCGCCGGAGATTGCGCCTCGTTCGGAAGCCGTGCGCTCCAACATGAGCGAGAGAGAAATTGCGGCTGAGAAGGAAGAGAATGAGCGCCGGGTAGCTCGCGAGAACTTGGTCGCGGGCAAAAGCGAGCTTTTGAGCCGGCCCGTTCTGCCTCTGGAAGAGACCAATCAGGTAAAGGCACTGGGCAAATCGTTCACGAGGAGTCAAATAGCCGAGGTTTCGCGTTCGCGTACGGCGCTGAAAACGAGCATCGCCGATTACGAAAACAAGCATAAAGGCGAAAAGCGCTACGTCGAGTATAATAAAATGTTCGCCGAAAGAGAGAAAGCGCTGAATGCGGACGAAGGCAAGAAGGGTAAGAAGAAAAACAGGATAAGCGCGGACAGACTTTTAAGATAAAAAGATTGCCGTTCGTCTTCACGTACCATAACCGTTATGAAAGAAAGCTATGCCGCACTCGGCAGTATATTTGAATATCTTAACCGGGACTGCGACTATGTAAAATGGTCGCAGTATTTAATTAATACGCTGGACGGACTCGATGCAGGCCGAACGGGAGTGGATATAGGCTGCGGGAACGGCTATTTTACGCGCGCGCTCGTAAAAAACGGCAAAAGCGTCATAGGGACGGATATATCCGTGCACATGCTGACAAAGGCCGAAGAACTTGCCGCGGCGGAGGGTGTACGCGCACAGTTCGTGCTCGGCGACGTTACAAAACTTAAGCTTTTAAAGAAGGTCGATTTTGCCGTTGCGATCAACGATTGCATTAACTACGTGGAGCCTGAGAAGATAAGGGCGGCGTTTTGCCGCGTCGCAGGATGTCTTAAAAAGGGCGGAGCGTTCGTGTTTGACGTGAGTACCGAGTATAAGCTCAAGGAAATAATAGGCGATAATCTTTTTGCCGAGGACGGAGAGGATGTGACCCTGCTCTGGTTCAACAGCTTCAGCGACGGAAGGCTGGTCATGGATATAACCGTATTTACTGCGGCGGGCGGCGGGCTATTCAAACGCGAAGACGAGCGGCAGGTGCAGTATGCGCACGGCCGCGCCGCATTGGAGAACGCGCTTAAGGCGTCCGGGTTTGATATCTTAAGGGTCGAAGGGCATCTCGGCGCGGCTGTAGACGAAAAAACAGAGAGACTTAACTTTATCTGCGTAAAACGCTGACTAAAGAACTTGCGAAGTGTGATTGTTTATGAACAAACTATTTAAGACCTTAATATACGGCGGGAACGTTTCACTGTCCGTTCTTCAGACGACGGACCTCGTAAAAAAAGGCATGGCAATACATGGTCTCCGCCCCGCAGCCGGGCGTACGTTCGGAGAGCTGTTGACTTGCGGAACTTATATGGCCGGTTGCTTAAAAAGCGACAAAGGCGCCGTATCTATAACGATAAAGGGGAAGAATGGATCTGCGTCCGCGAGCGTCTCGGGCGATATCAACCTTCATATGCGCGGTTATATAGACGACGGTGCCGAAGGGAAGCTTGAGGGAGGCTTTATGACGGTCATAAAGGACGACGGGTTTTTCCGTCCGTTCACCGGTGCGTGTGAGCTCGTATCCGACTCCGTGTCTGCGAATATGGAGCATTACTTTGAAATATCTGAGCAAATCACGACGTATGTATCCGTAGGCGCGGATGTGGGCGAGAACGGCGAGTGCCGCGCGGCAGGCGGAGTCGTCATGCAACTGCTGCCCGGACATACGAAAGAGACGAAAGATGCCGCGTATGTCAAGATGAAAAATTTCAAAGACGTCGCCTCACTGATAGCCGAGATGGGCGCTGAAGGCATCATGAACAGGTATTTTGCCGAAGAGACCAAAGGCGGGCACGTGTACATGACCTCTCCCGATTATATATGCAACTGCTCGAGAGAGAGAATATCTAGGGTGCTTTTATCTGCAGGGAAGCAAGAGCTTGAGGATATAATCAAAGAGCAAGGCTGTGTCTCGGTGCATTGCCACTATTGTAACAAGGACTATAAATTCAGCGACAGGGATATAAAAAAATTGTTCAAATGAGAAAGATACAGAGCATAGATCTCAGCGATGACAGACTGCTTGCGCTCGCTTCAACGCTTATAGACGAAAACAACTTAATAGAAGCACTCAAGATTTTAAACAAGAACGCCGCAGTCAATTGCGACGACGAGCGTTCCTATATGCTTTACGCTGAGGCTTATGATGAAATGGGGCTGTACGAACAGGTCATAAACTCTTGGTTTAAATATCTTGACGTCATACCCGAAGCGGAAGCGGCCGATACCTACGAAGCGCTTGCGCTGGGTTACATGAACCTGGAAAATAAGCAGGCCGCCGTCTATTACTACAACCTTATTCTCTCGACATCGGTCGATCTCCCTCCCGAGACCAGGTGCGAGCTTATCGATATTATTTTCGGCAAGACCAATCCCCCCTTGAAGTTTGTATATCCGCCGAATATCGCGGACTATACCGAGGAGATCTCGTGCGGGTTATCGCTCATGCGTGACAGGCGATACGATAAGGCTGTAGAGGAGTTCGAAAAAGTTGAGGAGGGCAACGATAAATATTCCGCGGCCAGAAACTATATCGCGTTTTGCAAGGTAATCACTGAAAAATACGACGAGGCAGAGCTGGAGTGCAGGCGTGTTTTAAAGGAGAGGCCGGACGATATCCAGGCACTTACGACGCTTGCCGCCGTCAAAAACGAAAAGAAAGAGTACGATGAGAGTAAAAGACTGGCACAAAGACTGCTTGAGCTCGAAGTAAAAGATCCGGACGACCTGTATAAAGTAGCCACCGTGTGCTGTGAAAACGCTATGCACAGGGAGGCTTTCGATATCTTTTGCAAACTGGAGAATGAATACGGCTACGATATCATGATGCTGTATTTTAAGGCTATATCCGGCTATAACAGCGGACATTTCGATGCGTGTTTCGATGCGTTTGACAGACTGCTCACGATAAATCCGGACGCCGTTGTTGCAAGATACTGGTACATGCGAGCGCGGGATAATGTTAAGAAAAACAAACTCGAGAAGTTCGACTATCACTACAGGCTGCCTCAAGAACTGAGAGAAAAAACGTTCGAATTCATGTCGGTCCTCTACCGCATGCCGATGCGCACTTTGAACAAGCTGACTAAAACCGTTGATGTGCTCGAGTGCATAAAGTGGTGTTTTGACGAGTCGGACAGCAATGAAGACAATGAACTGCATATAATCGCGGCACTGTGTGCCGTCAGGGCCGGGTACGACGATTATGTGCGCGATCTTTTGCTCAACGCATTTCTTCCGGATAATCTTAAGGTCGCCGTTTTACACGAGCTTTGCGAACGCAACGAGGGAGATCGTTTCGGGGTTGTGATTTGCAACATATACAAAAATGTCGAGCTTCATGCCGTTCGGCTGGGAAGGACAAAGCGTAAATATTTCATCTCTGCATATGCGGCGGTGGTTTCGCGTTTTGCCGTCATTAACGAGTCGTACTCAAGCATCTTTGCGTCCGCTGTTCAAAGCTTGTACAAGAAAATGGAGAAGAGCGGTATTCTTTCTGCCGCTGAAGATGTTAATGCGCTTGCAGCGGCAATCTTTGCCGTGTCCGGCGTAAAACACATAGAAATTACAGAGAGTGACATGCTGAACTTTTTCGACGCCGATGAGACGACGTTTAAAAAGATAATGGAGGCGATAAAGTGAAACTCTACGATTTTGACGGGATGTTCGACAAAAAACTTTCTGCTTACATATCCGCCAACGCCGGCAAATACAGCGAAGAAGAGTGGGAAGACATGATTCCCGCGCTGTACTCCGAATTCGGGAATGCCGTCATAAAGTCGCTCGGCGTAAGTCCCAACGAATATTATGGTGCAATGAGCCCGGAGGAGCTTGTCAAAACCCTTAAAGCACATATAAAAAACGGTGTGCCGGTGCCGCAATTTCTCTGCATGGCGATAGAGTCGCGCCCGGAGTGCAAGGATATGTTGCTCTCCGCCCTTAAAGAGGGCGAAGAGAGTCTGAAACGGTATGTCGTAAATATCTTAGGTCCGGATCCCGAGGCAGCTCCGCAGTACATGCGTCTTATCACTGACGGCATAGATGGTGAAGATTTAAAAAATCTGTGTATAGATTTTATCAAAGAAAATGCGGATATTGTGCTTGAGCAGGCGATCAAAAACTATAACGCAGGTATAGAGAAGGATCTTATGCTTGAGATACTTTCGGGAATAAAGATGCGGGACGACAGAGTGTACGACATGCTTATAACCCGCTTCCGCAACAGAGACAGCGTTTTGCCGTATGCGAGCTATCTTGCGCTGTACGGCGACGAGAGGGCTCTGCCCTATCTTATGGAAAGAATAGAAGAGGATGACATCTCTTACGTTGAATATCGTGAGCTGAAATATGCGATAGAGGCGCTCGGCGGCGAATATTCGGGAGAGCGCGATTTCACGGGCGATAAAGATTATAAGCTTATTCACTCTCACAAAACTCTGTCAGACAGTATCTTCGATTTGGTAGGTAAAGCCGCGGCGAATGGGGAGAACGGCGAAAACAATAGCCCGGCGAAAAAATAACGACTCATTATGGCGGCCGCATGCCTTGCGCGGCGTACTTTAATTTTAAACCGTAACGCTTGCGGCGAGTTATGTCGCGAGCATTAAAATCCCTTTTATCGCCTTCTCGTTTTTTAATTTGAACAGCTGCTTCCATTCGCATATAACGCTAACGCTTTTTCGGCAACGCAGCAAAAAGCTTCTCATCAAACTCATCGATAATGTCGCTTTTTTTCTTTATTTCGAATATAAACCCGACGATTACATCCGCTCTTTTTTACGCAAGGCTGCAATTTTGCAATTCTGCCGCATATAGATGCTGCATTGCTTTTCGAGCGCATCGTAATTCTTCCCGAACCGCTTCGGTAAATCAGAATGCGATTTCATGATCAGAAAAAA
>CAYLIO010000082.1:0-5944 GCA_964383655.1 uncultured Clostridia bacterium
CCTGCTGTGCTTTGCCCTTATGAACCTTCTTTTTTTCTTGCTCATCTCCCTGTGTCGGTAAACTCTATCCTGCCGCATATTTTATTTGTACCCGCGCTTTTACGAATTGCCTTGAGGCAGATGCCTGAGACCTTTTTAAACTTGCATGTGCGTCGGAAATTTTTCTTCCATACCTGCACTTTTATCAGTCTTTACGAGGATAGGATTGTACTCACCTCTATCACTGCCTTGTAAACGGTGTGACGCTGAATGATATGCGGTGCATGAATTTAATGTTCGATCTGCGTGCACGAGAAGCCCGAAATTGCCCGAAAAACACCGATGAAACCAAAAAAATCTTACATTAAAGGATTTTTAGACAAAAATTTTTCGAATAAATGTATTTTTTTATTGTCAAGAGTTATTTAGATGTGCTAAAATTGAAAAGCTAGATTTTTGAAAGAGGTTCACAATGTCAAGTATACTGCTTGCCTTAAGCGGAATGTCCGATCTCCAATACGGCATCTACATCACCCTTATGATTATATTTATAATAGCCGTGTTTCTTGCTTCTCTGGCGGCAATCGTTGTCGTGCTCTTCCAAAAGAGCAACTCTGAAGGTATTCAGGGTATTACTGCAACGAGCGAGACTTTCTTTGGCAAGAACAAAGGCCGCAGTATTGAGAGTAAACTCAAGAGATGGGCATGGATATCGCTTATTGTAATTGCTGTTATTTCAATTACGGTTTACATTGTGCAAATCGTGCTCAGCTGACAAATATGTTTCTTTAAGGCGGCTTTCGGCCGCCTTTATTTTTATCGCGATATGTTTGACGAGATGCTTTTATGCCATACAAAGACCCGGTTTTAGATTTTTTTGAACACTGTAAATCAACCTTCGCGGATATGAATGACATATGCTCCGCCTTGAATATATCTCAATCCGAAACAGAGAAACTGCAAGCAAATCTTGAATCCCTTTGTTCGGAAGGAGCTCTTATTTGCGTCGATGACACCGTCGCCCGATATACCACCCCGAAAAAAATTAAAGCTGTTGAAGGCTATATTCGCGCAAATAATCGCGGCTTTGCTTTCTTAAGCCCTAAGCACAAAACAGAAAACGACGACGATCTGTTTATACCGCCTGATATGCTCGGCGGCGCTCTTGATGGCGACAGGGTTTACGCCGTCAGAATAGAGGGAACGCATGATCGAGCATTCGTGGCAGCAGTTCTTGAACGCGGGAGAAAGAAGATTGTAGGGCTCCTGATAAAAAAAGGCTCGTTGAACTTTGTAATCCCGAAGGATTCAAATTATAACTCATATGTTAAAATCACATCCTCCTCGGCTCATGCCGAGGAGGGCGATGCGGTTCTGTGTGAAATTGTTTGCTATTCGCGTAACGGTATACCGGAAGGCCGGATAACAGAAGTTCTCGGAAAACCGGGCGAAAGATCTGCCGAAGAACTCGCTATCATACGCTCATACGGACTCTATGAAGCATTTTCGGCCGAGGCTGAAAAACAGGCAGATGAGGCAGCTCGCAGTAAGATTTCTTGTTGCGGCAGGCGCGATTTCAGGAAAGAACTCACAATAACGATTGACGATGACGATACACGCGATATAGACGACGCCGTTTCCGTCAAAAGGCAGGGACGAAACTTTATTCTCGGAGTTCATATAGCGGATGTCGCACATTATGTGAAATTCAACACGAAAACGGATGAAGAGGCCTATATACGCGGGACGAGCGTGTACTTCCCGGACAGAGTTTTTCCCATGCTTCCTAAGTCTCTGTCCAACGGCGCTTGCAGTCTCAATGAAGGCGAAGACAGATATGCGTTAAGCTGTATAATGACAATATCGCAGAACGGAGAAATACTGAAAAGCGAAATATGCGAGAGCGTAATACGCAGCAATCATCGAACGACTTATCGCGAAATAACAGGGCTTTTAAACGGTGAAAAAGAAGCGTGTGAAAAATACCCGGACCTTATAGAAATGTGCACGAATATGGCCGAGCTGTGCGAAATACTGAGTGCGCGTCGAGACAATCTCGGGAATATTGATTTTGACATCAAAGAAACACATATCTGTATAGATGAATGCGGCAATATCGAGCTCTCGGACTATACCCGCACCATATCCGAAAAAATCATAGAACAATTCATGATCTGCGCAAATGAGACCGTAGCCGAAAAAATGAACGAGCTTAAAATACCTTTTATATACCGCGTCCACGAACCGCCGGCTCCGGATAAAGTGTATAGTTTCCGCCAATTTTTAAACCACCTCGGAATAAGCGAACGAATAGACGAGCGTAATCCCGTAGCTGAACAGTTCAGGGACATTCTGAAAAATACGCAAGACAAACCGTATCATGAGGCCGTAAAAAAGCTCATGTTGCGCACAATGCAAAAAGCGGTTTATTCAAATAAAAACATCGGCCACTTCGGCATAGGAAGTAAGTGTTATTGCCACTTCACCTCCCCTATTCGCAGGTATCCGGACCTGATCGTTCACAGAATAGTTAAAGGCGTTTTGCATGGCGAAACTGAACTTATGCAGACCCTCTGCGGCGCTAGGATCGCCGAGTACGCCGTGCACTGTACCGAACGTGAAAGCAAAGCAATCTCCGCCGAGCGCAAGGTGAATGCGCTGTATAAGATGCTGTATATTTCAACCCGTATAGGCGAACAATTCGATGCGACGATTTCCGGTATTTCGTCTTACGGTATCTATGCTATGCTAGACAATAGCATAGAAGGAATTATTCCGGATTATACGCTGCCGTGCAGAAACTATGAGCTTTCAGAGTTTTTTGTCAGACTCATAGGGCCGAATACCAACTTACGCCTGGGCGACAGAATAAAAATCAGGGTGGAAAAATGTGATTTTAATAGTCAAGAGCCGCAATTTTCGCTTGTTCTGCATCAAAAAGATTCACAGCGCCGTAAATTATGATATAATAAACGGGTACAGAGACAAAAATGAAAAAAACGATTGCCGTCAACAGACAGGCCTCATATGAATACTTCATAGAAGAAAAATACGAAGCGGGTATCGTGCTTGAGGGTGCGGAAGTCAAGTCGTTAAGAAAAGGCAACTGCAACCTCAAAGACAGTTTCTGCTACCTTTCAGGCGGCGAAATGTTTATAAAAAACATGCACATTGCCGTGTATGACAAAGCCGGTGCCTTTAATTCACACAACGCTAAGCGCGAGCGAAAACTGCTTTTGCACAAGGACGAGATTGCAAAGATTGCGGGCAAGGTAAATGCTAAAGGAATGACCGTCGTGCCCCTCTCTCTCTACTTTTCGGACGGGCTCGTAAAAGCGGAGATTGCACTCTGCCGCGGCAAAAAGACATTTGATAAACGCAGGGCAATTGCAGAACGTGACCAAAAACGCGAGGCTGATCGCGAAATAAAAAAATACAAATAACCGAAAAGGGGCTTAAGATAAAAATGCCGATCGTTATAGATAAAGAGATACCTGCATTTAAAATACTCACAAGCGAACGAATTTTCGTAATGGATAAGGAAAGGGCGCATTCTCAGGAGATACGCCCTATAGAGATTGCCATATTAAATCTTATGCCCACAAAAGAAACTACCGAGACGCAATTCATGCGTCTTTTATCAAATAGCCCGCTTCAGGTCAATATAACTCTCATAAAGACAGCGACGTACAACTCCACGCACACTGAACAGAGCCATCTTACACGTTTTTACAAAACGTTTTCGGATGTTAAATCCAGGCGTTTCGACGGAATGATAATAACGGGCGCACCTGTGGAAAATATGGAATTCGAAGACGTTGCTTATTGGAACGAACTTAAAGAAATACTTGACTGGACAAGCAGCAATGTCACCTCCACTCTTTTCATCTGCTGGGGAGCGCAGGCTGCTCTTCACTACTTCTACGGAATAAAAAAACACCCCCTTCGCGAAAAATGTTTCGGAATTTTTGCACACCAGCGTATCCGCGATGAGCAGCCTGAACCGCTTATGCGCGGCATCTCGGACGAGTTCCATATGCCGCACTCACGCCATACGGTCATATACTCATCCGACATAAAACATATACCCGATCTTAAGATCCTTGCTTTTTCCAAACGCGCCGGCGCGTCTGTTATAAAGAGCACGGACAACAAACGAGTATTTGTAACAGGCCATATGGAATATGACCGATATACACTCAAAAACGAATATGACCGCGATAAAGCAAAGGGGCTGAAGATTAAACCGCCCGTCAACTATTTCAAGGACTCGTCCTGTACGTCTGTGAAGATGAACTGGACGTCGACGGCGAACCTGTTCTACATTAACTGGCTTAACTATTATGTATACCAGGTTACTCCGTACGATCTCGAAAACCCCGGCGACCAAACCAATTGACGGCAAAAGCTTAATCAAAAAAGACCTGCGTCGGGAGAGATACTTATTAAACATCACAGGCCGGGAGTCCGTTTATTCATCGGAGACCCCGGCCTTTTCGATCGATTGATAATGTTGCGCAAATTTCGGTTTTTTTCTCAACCGAAAGCCGATCCCTCGTCAGAATTCGCTTAAATGAGTAGTCGCGTTTTAATAAACAAAACACACGGCTTCTGAACCGACTTTTCTATCTGCTTTACCGAAATGCGCAACTTGTTCTTGCAAATCGGCGCACATCATAATTTTACACCGTTTTTTTTCAAGAGTTCGCGCGCCGTATCCACACTGTCAATCCCGGTACGATTTTTTACGGGAGCAAACTCTTTATCTCTTTCAACCTCTACAGCAAGGCAGTCACCCATAAGTTTTATCATATCCAGAACCAAGAGTTCCCTCTTATACCCGTTCGGCTCTGAAGGGATTATACGTTCACCTTTATACATAAACGGAATCTTTTTTTCAGACAGATGCACGGGAAGTTTCGCCTCGATTGTCTTGTCAAGAAGGTTGACTTTGAACAAATAATTGAGTATAACGCCGTAGCAGTATACAAGCTCACCATCTTCGTTGCGCATAGAGGCAAGCGATGACGGTATTTCGTAGTACTCGATTATGGCAGGCTTATTATTTTCCAGACACAGCACTCCCACACGTTCATCCGGCGCAGCTTTTTTGACTACTTTTGCACCGCAGTTATATCCGCTAGATACTGTTGCGCCTATAAATACCGGGTCGCATATACGCTGTAAAACATTATCCACGCTGTATACATTAAGCCACTCTATCCCCTCACTTTTAATAATGTCGCCAAGGCCGCTGTTTATAAGCGATACATACCATCCGCCGTTACCATTAGGCGAAAATGAGACGCTGTCCTTTTGATCCAGATATATCTTGCCGTTGAAATCGGAAGCCGGCGCCATTTCCTGTACGAAGAAATGAATTTTATCCTCGGGATAACCGAAGTAGTTCTTTTGTCTGAAAAAATCAATAGTGTCTGAGTTATTTATTTCGCTTGTCATTATAAAGACATGAAAGCACCCGCTGTCATCAGTTACCTGCTTTATATTTTCAAACTGTTGCTCAAAAATGGATAGTTCGCGCGTAATACCTATATTAAAAACACCTTTCGGCTTATCACTGCCAAGACGTGTGCCCTGACCCCCCGCGAGCAAAACTGCAGCCGCCTTTCCCGCCTTTAGAACCTTACGGCCGGTCTGAATAAACTTGTCCCTGTCACGCTCCGTCTCCTCTATCGTAACGGCAGGAACAGGTGAAATCTTGCCTAATTTACGCCGGTTCGAGCCGGCATGGGAATCGAACGACGAAAAATCTATTTTTTCTATCTGAGCTAAAAGCCTGCTGCGTCCTGCCTCGTCAAGCTCGACGTAGTAATCAAGCAACTGCTCCTGATCATATTTTTTCAGCAATTCCTGCGCATTTATAAAATCCATATGCGACCTAACCCTCTTTGATTTCAGTGAGTTTCATTATATAGTATGCGAGAAATGCATGTCAAGCTGATGT
>CAYLIO010000083.1:0-2380 GCA_964383655.1 uncultured Clostridia bacterium
GTACAGCGCGACAAAATTGCGGCCGAAGTTGCGGAGAAGCGGGATTTAAAATTTTACAAAAAAAAGCATACGGGCCGGTGCGCTTTACGCACGTTTTTTCGCGGAATAAATACCGGCATATGACAAGGCGCACCTGACTTTCATCAGATGCGCCCGTCCTTAATCCTGCACTGCACGGCAGCCGTGCCTGTATTTTACTCGCTAACTTTCTTCGTGCTGTTGAAGAAACAGCCTATTGCCGCGACTACGGCAGTAATGAGAGTAATTATTAAGAATGCCAAGAATCTTCCTACTTCGGATGCATCGCCGTACATGAGCAATCCTGTTACCCATGCTTGGAGTATCGTGAAATTCTGATAAAGCGCAACCGCCACTGTAATCGCGGAAAATATAGGGATAAGAAGCATTGCATAATTCATTACGATCGAGCCCGGCTTCACAAAGCACACGGCTGCCGCAACGATCATAACAAATATCAGTGCAAATACCACGAATCCGTTATAGACGTAATACGAGGCGTAAGGGAAATATACAATAAATGACACTATGCTTAAAACCAACGTTAAAAGCGAAATATAAAAGCCTATGCCTTTATTTTTCAAATACTCTTTTATTGTCATCGTTCATCTCCTTCCTTCTTTTTGATTATTTTACGCTCGGTGAGAACAAACATCGTTACAGACGCCGCCGTGAGAACTGACAGAACCGCAATTGCCGCATATAACGTTGCCTTCCACCAAGGCGTTACCGAAACTATTGTCGAAGCGGGGGACAGACCGTTGATGAGTACGCTGCGGCTGAGTGCGTAGTGCACGTCTTTTACCGACTGCCTGAGCATTTCGAGCAAATCGCCATCGTCATTCGATGCTATGTAATTCGTAAGCGACGTCGCCGCCGAATGTGAACTATCGAAGCAGAATGTATCGGTGCCGGCGGCTATCATAGAAGCCCAATGCGATTTGTAACCCGTCGAGGAAACGGCGTCGGTTTCCTGAATGCCTCTGAATCCCCATTCTTCTACAAGGACATTGGTGCAGAGAGCCGTGCTGGCCGAAGAGAAAGTAAGGCCGAGACGATTGAACGACTGCATGAGCATCATTGAATTCCCTGTACGTAACGCACCTTCTTCCGCCCTCAGCGCACCTTCGCGCAGATTCTGTTCGGTAAAGAACGTTGCAAGTCCTTCGCGGTGAGCTTCCTGATCGTTGCCCGTTACGTGCTTGATACCCGCAAGGACACCTTTACTGTTCATGCCTTCGGCGAACCACATATTAGCATAGTAGCAGAAGTTTGCATCTTCAGAGAAGTACTCGTGGTTACGTCCGCTGAAAGGAGTTCTGTGAACGTTACCGCCGGGAGCAAACGAAGCAGGCTTGTTCGTCCAGATACCTATTTCGCCTATGAGCTCGCCGCGGCGGGTTATGAGGTCGGGGTTGAAAGTTGAGCCGAGAACTACTTCGTTGGTAAAACAGAAGTTGAGCGAACCTATCTCGTTCCCGGCAGCGTCATACGCTGTACCGTAGAGACCGCCGTCGGGGCCGTCACCGGCATCATATTCGGGTTTAGCAACGGATTCGGCCGCAACATAGGCTCTCAAACCGCCGGTCTGGTAAGCAAGCTCTTCTATGCTTGAGAACTGGTCGAGATATTCATTCCACGCGTCATCGTCGTCATAGGGAACGTCTTTCATAGACACGAAAGTCCTTTCGTTATTCGCGCCGAAAGTGAAGTCCGATACCGAGTCAGCATCTTCCGCCGTTTCGTAGAATTCGCTGTTCAGTATCTCCGCCATATCCGTGGTAAGACTAACCTGAACGACTTCGGTGGGATAAGTGTCATCCCAATCCGACCTGGTGAGATACTCAACTTTGCTGGTTATAGCACCGCTCGAAAGCCAATAGTTTATGTCGCAATCTTCGAACTGGTTGGCTACTCTCGCACCGGTCGTAGTCGTATATGTATATCCATCGGCTTGGGTTCCGCTCTCGACCACTATTTCGGAATATGCAAATGTATCTATGTCACGATCCCAATACCAGCTCCTGACCTTTTTATCGCTATCACTCACATCCGCATCGGCGCCGCCCACGTCTACAAGACCGGCATTAGAATAACCCTTTGCCGCAAGCACGTTATTGAGCGCGTCGTGTGCGCTGTCGCCTATAGCGATGTAATAGTTGCCTTGGCTGAGACTATAGGCTTCTACACCGTCAGAAGAGTCATAACTTGCAAGCAGATAGGTATCGAATGTTATTGTATACGTACCAGTGCCGCCGTTTGCCGCTAGCACATCGGTTTTATCGAAAGCCACGAGCTGTATAGCCGATTTTTCAACATTGTTATTTTGTTCGTAAGTACCGTAAGGCGTCTGGGCGTATAT
>CAYLIO010000083.1:2480-5925 GCA_964383655.1 uncultured Clostridia bacterium
GGTAAGCAACTCGCTGTCTTCGCCGCCGTCCCTTACGAGGAGAACGATGGCCACATCATCGTAGTCGTCGCCTCGCCATTCATCCTTTACACTATCGGTGTAAATACTAATATCTGCTTCGCCTATACTTACGTTATAGGGATCCGACGCACTGCCCTTGGTCCTGGTGGGTTGCGTGTAATATAAGTCAATCAATTCTTCGTTATAATCAAAACCGGCATTTTTAAAGGCATCGAGATAACTTACGAAGTGGTCTTCGCTGCCGTTCGTGCTACCCGCCGAGGATCCCCTGTACAAAGGCCCCGCATACGTGGTGGTACCGAATCCTCCGCCAACGCCATCCTCTACGCCGGATATGGTAGTACTGTTTCTGCCGAACAGCGTTACGCTGCGTTCATCGGAAGCAAGAGGCAAAGCAAGATTGCCTTCATTATCGACTTCTTCGTTCCAAATAAGAACAGCACCCTCTTCCATCTCTTGAACGCCCTGCTCTATAAGGTCATCTTTGAGTTCGTCAAGATTGCTAGCGTTCCTCTCACCATACTCACTCTTGTAATATTCGGTGTCGGTGTCATCGTCGTCCGGTGTCACCACCCTGCTCGATTGAGTCTCAAGGTAAGAGTTGATTTGGCCTTCGTTGTCAACTGCGATGTTCGTGCCTACGATTATGATTACAAGCAGGATTGCGAATATCGCCGTCAGGCCGCGCCATAAAGTTTTTCTCGTCATTTTTTACCTCCTTTTAAAAGCTAGATTGCGGGCAACTTTCCCGCATCATACGTCCCGATTCTAGCATATAAATCGAGGGGAAAATCGGATTTGCAAATTTGGCTTACGCAAGCATAAATTTAACGCTGCGGCCACAATAAAATCACCGTTTGTTCAAAAAAAACGACCAAGTATGCATTTGCCTTTTCTGCTTATGCGTTATTTCTCTCAAGGCCGGGAAAAAAATCCTGCGGACGATTCCGCAAAGAATCATCCGCAGGAATAAAGGCATATGACGGGACAATACGAAAAAAATAAAAACAGATACAAACGAGTATATTCGGCATATTATTTCGCGTAAAAAGCGAAACGATGGCGCTTTGCAAAGCCCCCGTTCCCTTTACGCACCGGTCAAGCCGACAAGATAAAGAGTCGTTCACTTCCACGCTTTCCGCATTTAATATCGCGGCAAAGCGCATCGATCATGCTCGTACCGCCGCGCTGCGTCATTCGTCTGCGGACGACAGTCTTCGGGAAGACAGCGGGAAAAGAATGCTCAGCTTGTACAAATTATCTTCCAGTCTGATATTCGTCACGCCGCCGTGAGCTGAGACGATGTATTTTATGCTCTTTATGCCGTAGCCGTGATAGCCGTTGTTCTCTTTAGTGGTGACGGGGATGTCGTTTTCGAACACTATGTCATGATCAAAATAATTTTCGAACGTCAAAAAAAGGAATTTGTTACGCACAAAAGAATTTACGATTATAAACCGCTTTTCGAGATCCCCCACCTTGAGCGACGCGTCTATCGCGTTGTCTATAGCGTTGCCGAACAGCGAGCAGATTTCCACCGATGAGAGAAAATCGAACGCCTTGCCGTCGAGCATATATTGAAAACGTATATTTTTCTGTTCGCAAACGAACTTCTTTTCGGTAAAGATTATGTCGAGGTAGCGGTTGCCCAGTCTCGCGTTTTTATCATATATGGAGACAGTCGTGTCGAGTTCGTCTAAATATCGTTCGTGTTCGGCAGAGATGCCCTCTCTGCGGAGCGCCACCAGCTGATGTTTTATGTCGTGACATTTTTTGTTTATTTCATCGATGGTATCTTTCTGCATGTTCACGCGCTCTTCGCTTAAAGCGAGCATCATGTCAAGAATTCTCTTTTCGTTCTCCCCTTTGCTTATCTCGAACACGCTGAACTCTATACACAGCAGACCTACGTCAGCAATTATTATGATGAGTAACCCGAACACTTCGCCCACGCTGCCTTCAATCACATCGAGCATATAGTTTGTCGCGAAGAAAACAATAAAGAACGCAAAAACACACACCAAGGCAAGTTTTACGACGCTAAGGTGTAACTCTAAATCGTTTATTCTTCTTATAAATGTGAAGTATGCCGCTGCCACAATGACCAAATACACCAGATTGTCTATCAGCAAAAAATAAAGGTAGTATCCCTCGTTGATGTACGGCATAAGTATCAAACGACAGAAATTATTTACAAGGTTCTGCAATATCAGTGCGGTAAACGCATAAGAAAGCAATACCTTCAGGGGTATATCGCGCGTGAGCAATCCGGTTATCAGGCAGAACGCGAACATCACGACATATACGTAAGTAAAGCCGTAAAAGAGGCCTGCATAAGGCAAATAACCGCTCACTACCGCGAATACGGCAGTGGAAACGATCGATGCGACGACACAAAAGCGTCTTTTTTTCGATTTAAGCAGCAGAAGAAACAGAAGCAAATCGACCTGAAAGAAAAAACTTAAATTCCACAGCGAGTATGACATATCCCTATCTCCCGCCACCGTCTGACCAATATTTATTTAGCTGCTGCAAAAACTCGGTTTTTCTTCGTCTGCTTATCGCGAGCCTCTCTTCCTTAATCAGAACGAAACCGCTCTCCACGGTATCGACATAGCGTAAATTTACAAGATAGCTTTGATTACATCTGTAAAAATGATGCTCTGTAAGCATTTCTTCAATATTAGACAGTTTGCCGTATGTCCGCAGTACACCATCTTTGGCATGAAACAATAAATCATGCCTGCTCGACTCGACATATAACAATTCGCGTATCTGTATGCGCACCGTACGCCCCTTTGTCTTGATAGATACCATGGGCTCCTCTTTCTTTTCGTATGCAAGCCTGAGCGCCCTGCCCATGTACAGTTTGAAAATAATATAATCCAAAGGCTTTAAGATATAGCCTACGGCATCCACCTCATATCCGTTCACGGCAAACTGGATCATGTTTGTCACAAAAATTATGCAAACATCGTCGTCTTTTGCGCGCAACTCCTTTGCAACCGACATTCCGTCGATTCCCGTAAGCATTACATCGAGAAGAACAACATCGCAGTTACCGTCATGCTTTTCCAAGAACTCAAACCCGTCCCGGAAAATTTTCAGCGAATATGTCTCTTTCCTCTCCTCAAAAAATTTAGACAGCGCAGACTTGAGGTTCTGTATGTCCTCATCATTGTCTTCTACAACGGCAATCGTATACATTTTCCCCCTCGGACCGATACGGACAAAATACGGTGCAACCGAACATGTTTTTGTTTACCCGTTTCTACGACATATACCGCAGGGCCGGGCAACACCTATATGACGATCTCTGCCGCGCACGAGTATGAACGGTATTGCAAGCAGTACAATAAAGACCGTTCTTTCAATATGTTTTCCGTATCGGAATTTGTTCACTGATTATCTTATTCAGTGAACA
>CAYLIO010000084.1:0-5835 GCA_964383655.1 uncultured Clostridia bacterium
GGGCGCTGCGCATAAATTCAAGCAGTCCCGCTTTTGCTCCGTTTCAGGCCAAAACATACGGTTATAACTTTCTAAAGCAACGGCGAGACGAGTTGCAGAAGCAATACGAGCGCCCTGTGTTTAAGCTTCGGTTTCTCTCTCACGTATCTGCGCTGAACGCAACAATTAAAAGTATCTTCAAAATCGGCACAAAGCCCGCTCATTATCGTCCGATCATCCGTAAAAACCGCATTCTCATATTGCAGGTAAAATGATCTCAAGTCAAAATTTATAGACCCTACAACCGCGCAATTTTCCGTAAGAACCGACTTTGTATGCACGAACGCATCCGACATGGTATACACCTTCACGCCGCTCCGCAGCATCCTGTCCGCGTTATCCAGTGAAAGAAGATAGACAAAACGCTTATCCGGAATCCCGGGAAGAATAAGCCGCACATCTACGCCGCTCATAGCTTTTGCACACAGGAGATTGGTTATCGTTTCGTCAGGCACCAGGTACGGCGTCATTACCCACAATTTTTCATGCGCGCCTGCTATAACTCCGGCGTATACATCCCTTGCTATAGGCTGAGTATATTCCATGCCGGTCGCATACGGTATAATAACTCCGCCCTCTGCGGGGTCGATCAGATCATCGCCTGTATTTGTTTGAGTCTCGCCGGGCGTCATGAATTCTGCATAATCCACGGGCTTTTTGGTAACAAACTCCCATTGCCGAAGGAATGTGAGCATGAGCCCTTTGACTGCATCTCCGTCCATGCGAACGGCATTGTCTTTCCAATAACCGTAAATACGTTTTTCGTTGATGTACTCGTCCGCTATGTTTATACCGCCGGTGTAGCCGGTAACGCCGTCCACAATCGTAATTTTACGGTGGTCGCGGAAGTTCATGCCTATCTTATACAGCGGCACGAGCTTGTTGAAGGCGTACATCTTTATTCCGGATTGCTTAACCCGATTTCTGAGCTGTTTAGAGATACGGCCGGACGAGCCCACATCGTCGTAAATGACGCGCACGTCGACTCCCGCCGCGGCACGCTTTGCAAGCACGCCGAAGAGGCGGTTGAACAAAACGCCGTCTGCCATTATGAAATACTCGACGAAAATAAACTTTTCGGCGGCAGCGCAGCGCTCTATCATGTCATCGAAAGCCTGTGCGCCTGAAGGGAAGTACTTCGTGCGCGTGTTTTTATACGGCACAAATCCGCCAGTATTATTCAGGTATGCCGCAACCGTGCGTATATTTGAGCCGATATTTTCATCCCCGCAGCCCATGCCCGAATATTTTGCGCATGAGGCATATATCTTACGGTATCTTTTTCTCGCTCCGGAGTAAAAAATACGTTCGTCCGAGATAAAGTAAACGAAAAATCCCACCGGGAAGATGATGATGATAAGCATTATCCACGCGGCTTTGGAGCGCCCGTTCTTGTCAGACGAGAGAACGTACAGGCACGTCAGAATATCCAGGATGACGGAGAAAACCAAATACCAATTGAATACACTCATCAGCTCGACATAAAACCAAGCCAGTATGCCGAGCTGCAAAACGGCAAAAAATAATATGATTGCCGCTTTAAACTTGCCTATGCCGTGATGCTCCGTGCGAATACGTACTATGTCCCCGTCCGGCGTCTTTACACGCGCACTATGCGGGTCGTGCTGTCGCTTCAGTTTGGTATTATCTATCCGCATAACTGCACCCCGTTATCTCCGACGCTTCCGAAAGGATGTTTTTCAGGTTTTCTTCCAGCACTTTTATTACAGCGCCGTGCTTTTGTCTGTCCTCTTTATATATCTTCGTCGCACACATCCATGCAAACACGATACACACAGAACTTGCAACTATTAAAGTTATTCCGTAACCTACCTGAATCGAGGAGCGAAGGAAAGCCACCATGATTACGCCCGCTATTATAAAAGCAAGACCAAAGAGCTCAAAAATAACTCCGAACACCGCGGCTCTTGCAGGAGTCTTCCTCTTCGTCTTGCTTATTGCGTTTAAAGCGATGTCAAACTTCACCTGCAGATACTGCAGCCTGTCCTTCCCATTGATATAGTGGTCACGTATAAAGTCCATATGGACCACGCTGTCGGACTTTTTATCGCTCTTTTCCGATTCGAGCTCCCAACCGAAAACCCCGTATGCGTTCGTTATGAGCTCCGCCTTGTCGGCCCTGACCGTGACCGAAAGGCGATCGTTTTTCATGTATTCTTCCATTATAAATTATTCCCGAAATTTTTGCTTTGAGTGTTATAATTCGAAGCTAAATTTTATGTAAAAAAGGCCGGGCCTTTCGGCCTTTATTCAAATCTCTTCAAGAATTTATTAAACCCGGCCATGTTGACGACCACCGCTGTAAGGCTTCCCGCCACTGCGGCCGCAAGCACGCCGATAACCGTCCAAAAAATTACGGCATGGCTTTCATGCAGCGCGTTGCCGCACGCTGCAACCAGATACACGAAAAGAATGAGAAAACTCATGCTGAGTGTAAGGGTGAGCCGCTTTATGAGCCTGCTCTTATATGCAATATACTCCTTCACGCGCTCCGCAAGACGCGCACCATCGGCGCTTTGCAAAAGTGTTTCCTTGCTCAAATCCTTTATATCTGAAAAGTCTGACTTTCTCACTTTTTTCAATACATTCTCTCCTCAAGCGCCGCACCCTGTCGATTTGGTTGCAACCATCTACTTTAAAAATTTTCTCATGAACTTTTCTTTCGTCTTGGTATACGGCTGATACCGTACGGGCAGATCCATAAATGTTTTTCTATTCACGATCGACTTTTTATGCGTGAAGCAATCAAACCCTTCTTTGCCATGGTATGAACCCATGCCGCTCTCGCCGACGCCGCCGAAGCCCATCTGCGAGGTGGCGATATGCATTATGGTGTCGTTTATACACCCGCCGCCGAACCGACAGCGTTCCGTAATCTCTTTTATAAACTCCTTCGTGCCCGAGAACACATAAAACGCAAGCGGCAACGGCTGCTCGTTCAGCTCGTTTATGAGGTCCGACTCATTCTCATATGTCAGAACGGGCAACACAGGCCCGAAGATCTCCTCGCGCATCACTGCGTCGCTCCGAGAGACATTGTCCATAACCGTAGGCGCTATCTTAAGATCATTCTCACTGCGCTCGCCGCCGCAATACACCTTTTCAGAATCAATCAGCGCACAGACTCTTTCGTAGTGCTTGCGCGATATTATTCGCCCATAATTTGCATTGTCAAGCGGATGTTCGCCGTACTGCAACTTTATCTGTTTCCTGATTTCCTCTAGAAGCTTATCCTTTATATCCGCATGCGCCAACACATAATCCGGCGCGACGCAGGTCTGGCCGCAGTTCAAAAACTTGCCGAACACAATACGTCTTGCCGCAAGCGGGATATCTGCAGATCTGTCCACTATACACGGACTCTTCCCGCCGAGTTCAAGCGTCACCGGAGTCAGCCTTTCCGCAGCGTGTCGCAACACCTCTTTACCTACGGACGTACTGCCGGTGAAAAATATCTTATCAAACGACAAATCGAAAAGCCGCCTGTTCTCCTCCCGGCCGCCCTGAACGACCGTAACGTATTCGGGATGAAAAGCCTCTTTTATTATATCATCGACGATTTTACTCGTCGCCGGCGAATACGATGACGGCTTTATAATCGCCGTATTCCCCGCCGCAACCGCATCGATAAGCGGTTCCATGGAAAGCATGAACGGATAGTTCCACGGGCTTATTATAAGCACGCATCCGTATGGCGATTTCTTGACATAACTCGCTGCGGGATAACTTGCAATAGGAGTAGGCACGGCCTTATCCCGCGCAAACCTCGCCGTCCTTTTTATCATGTAACTAAGTTCTGACAGCGTCGTTCCCACCTCGCACATATACGCCTCATACGCACTCTTGCCCAGATCGGATTTAAGCGCGGCGCATATGTCTCGCTCATGCGCGGCGATGACGGTTTTCAGTCTCTTAAGCGCCGCCACTCTGTTTTTTACGGGCAGCGTCGCCCCGGATAAGAAATATCTCCGCTGTCTATCCAGTAATTCACGCATACTCTTACTCCTTATCGAATATATGCCATGCGAAGATTCTCGAGCGCCTTACCGCCCGCATGCCGTGCGGTACGGGATGCGGCGAATTGCTCCCATTAAAAAACGCGTTGGAAAATTCGGTTATTTTTTTCTATTCAAACCAAGGAGAGCTTTAAGCATCTTCTTCATTTTTTACACGCTTTTCGCGTACTCTGTCACAATCCGACGCAAACAGTACACAGAGCGTAAGAAGGTACTGTGCAGGGTAGTATAAGGAAAGACAGAGCACGCTGCAGATCCGCCCTCCGTCCGCAAACCTGTGCAATGTCAGAAAGAAATCCGACAACACAAACAGCACGGCTCCGAAAGCTACGCATACGCGGAGCCGCCAAGGCACATCCCTATCCAGCGCAATACCTATCGCCCTTCCAAACATCACGCTTATGATTACCGCATATACTATGACGGGCGCAAGCATATCGCCGAAGTCATAGCCGGGATATAGCAATATAAAACCGATCCCGGCAATCATCATGGCGGCCGCAGGCAGAATAGTGCCCCATCCGAGCCTGTTTATTGTCCGGAATGCCGCGATATACAAAATATGCCCGACAGCAAATACAACCACGCCGGCAATAAAACTGTGGTCTATAGCCACATCTCCTATAAAACAGGCAAGCGCCGCCGCCGCGAGTGCGTACTTGCATGCAGGATACCCTTTCATCCCGAACTTGCGCGCCGCTACTACATTAAGCAACGCACCCATAAAAAAGATAGCGCTCGCTATAGCCTTATAAACCATCCCGCCGCGAGTTATATACACAACGGTAAACACAGCGAGCACCGCGAGATATATAAGATTGCCGACAAGGCATATTTTACTCTCTTTCCTCATTTCCCCCTCTCCTCATTTAAGTGATTTTCTATGACATAGTCTCAGGGCTTACAATCATATTTTCCCTTTCGCAAAATTCTATATTAATTTCCTGAACTTGTCAACACACCCGCTACCGGGTCCTACCCGCTACCGGGTCGTAACCCGGACGTGTTTGCGGATACCGGATACAAATCACTGAGCGGCGCACCCGAAAAGAAAATGTCCGCACCTTCACCGGGCGCAGACATTATAAGTTTTGCGGTTTATATATCTATCACATGTTTTCCGTGAGACGATTCTCCGTCATCGTCGTCATCGTCATTCGGGCCCGGCTCATCGTCCCTATCATTGCTGCTTACCTCTCCCGCATATCCGGTCCCGCGCCCGTATACATCATCACAGAACGGTCCGAAAGAATACTCCCCCTCATCGAGAATGCGCAGCTCGACGACCGATCTTGCATACGCCGCGACAAAACTGCACACAGCATCCGCAATCATAGTAACACCGATAAATATCATGAGCATCCGCGCATTGAACGGATTGATAATAATCACAATGCCGAAAATGAAGCAGATTACGGCTATGCCCATTCCTGTCCACCACATCTTGTAGTTGGCCTTTTTGGCCTCAATGCTCTCCTCTGCCTTTAAAACGGCGTCAACTATAAGCATAAGCCCGAACATCGTGTAGATGAGATTCGCTATAAATCCGGGCGCTATAAGCAACAGAACGCCTACGGCGATAATCGCACAGCTTATTATAATCTCAGACAGACGCCACAGCTGCTGTACGACAAACGAAAAACAGAACCGTATGATACCGGCAACAACGAGCAATGCACCCAATATATAGCAGACAATTTCTATCGAGCTCTCGTGGGAAGATACGAAAAATATGCCCACTACCAGATATATGCACGGC
>CAYLIO010000085.1:0-5792 GCA_964383655.1 uncultured Clostridia bacterium
ATGTATTGCTCAATCAACTCTTCCGCATGTTTTTGCGCGGCATCCGACTCCCCGCCGCCTGTAAGACGTATAATTTCGGCAATCTTTCCGGACTTATCCAGTTCCGTCACCTCGGTCAATGTAGAACCGTTATTCTCAGACTTTGAAATAAGGAAATTCTTGTCCCCTGCCGCACAGATCTGCGGAAGATGAGATACGGCAATAATTTGCGTGCCCTCTGCTATTTTAACAAACTTTTGCGCCACGCTTTTTGCTGTCAGGCCGCTTATACCTGCATCAATCTCGTCAAAAATATACGTAGTGATACCGTTAACATCTTTCAAAACAGTCTTTATCGCAAGCATAAATCTGCTGAGCTCGCCGCCGCTTATGACCTTGTTTAGCGGCTTTAACGGCTCACCCGTATTAGCCGAAAACATAAACATGACCTTATCGGAACCGTTCACTCCCCAAAGGTTTGCCGTTTGCTTATCGTACTCTTCAAAACTCACTTCGAACCGAGCGCCGGATATATTGAGTGTCTTAAGTTCCGCAACAACGTCTTTACAGAACTTATCAGATACCCTCTTCCTCTCCCGGGTAAGTTTAAGACACTCTTCGTATATCTCATCGTCAAGCTCAGCAATCCTTATATTCAGCTTATCCGAAAGCTCGTCGCTGTCCGCTAAAATATTATACTTCTCCTTAGCATCTTCCATAAACGCAAGAATTTCTTCGACGGAAGAGCCGTATTTTTTTCTAAGTCCCCGAATTAAATCCAGCCTTTCTTCAACTCTTTTCGCCTCGTGCTCGTCAAATTCCAAACCGTATACAAGATCAGACAGTGTATCCGAGATGTCCTGAAGTTCAATGGCAGCCGCGTCAAGTCTTTCCGCAATGGATGAATAATTCTCGCCGAACTCAGAGACGCTTTGCATGAGCCTTCTTGCAGAAATTACGCCGCTTAAGCTTCCCGCTTCGCTACTGACGGCAGACAGACTCTCCCCGAGTGCCGAGGCAATCTTTTCGGTATTATTAATTATCTTCCTTTTTTGTATAAGCTCTTCCTCCTCACCGGGTATGAGCGAGGCAGCTTCTATCTCTTTAATCTGATAATCTAAAAGATCTATTTTCCGTGCGCGTTCCGCAGAATCTCCCCCTATACTCTTAAGTTTCTCCGTGCACTCCCGCTTTTCTGAAATTAGAAGAGAAAGCCTTGATTTTATATCCTCTCCGGACTTACCGCACAATCCGTCTATAACGTCCAACTGATTGCTTTCGCTAAGAAGCGCAAAATGTTCGCTCTGACCGTACACATCGACCAAATGCTGAGACACTGACTTAAGCATTCCCGCAGTTACGGTGTTCCCGTTAAGTTTTATGCTGCTCTTCCCGTCGGCGGAATACTTTCTTGTTATTATTATCTGCCCATCCGTCTCGATATCCAGCTCGGCGAGAGCGTTAATTGCCGCACAGTCCGAGGGAACACTAAATTCGGCACGCACCGAAGCATGGTCTTGTCCGTGTCTTATCATGTTTTTATCGGCCTTGCTTCCCAGCACAAAATTGAGCGAATCTAAAATTACAGACTTGCCCGAACCTGTCTCTCCGGACAATATATTGAGTTTCGGCCCGAATTCTATATCCGTGCTTTGTATAAGCGCAATATTGTTAATAACCAATCTCTCAAGCATAAAAATTTACAATAAATATTCCTTTAGTTTTTGAACAACGCCCGGGGTATTTTCGTTACTGTCCACAACAACGAGCACGGTATCATCCCCCGCTACGCATCCGATTATTTCATCGATATTGAGAGAATCCACAAACGAACCGCCGCTTTGCCCGTTTCCGCGCATCGTCTTGATGACAACCAAGTTGTTGGCATAATTTATACTGAGCACGCACTCCCTGAAGAGATTGAGCATTCTCGGCGTCAGCTCCTCCTCCACGTTGTCTATGCATGTATATTTATACTTCTTGATCGAGCCTGCCGTCTTATAAAGTCTGAGATCTTTTATATCGCGCGACACGGTTGCCTGAGTCACGTTATAATTAAGTTTATTCAGTTCGGCACAAAGCTCTTCTTGGGTCTCTATCTCCTTACGGTTTATTATTTCAAGGATTTTAGCCTGTCTGTCATTTCTGTACATTATCTGCTCCATTTATTAAGTTTAGACAGTAATTTATCAAAAAAATTAACTTTGCCCGATGTTATAAACTCTGTATAATACTCAGATTTACTCACGGTTATGGAAATTCTGTCTTCGAATTCACCGATGACAATGCCGTCTACGGCAATATTCACCGAAGTCTTTAACTTTTCATAGAATAAAACCAGCTTAGATTTATCCGAAAAGACAACCGGCCGTGAGTGAAGAGAATGCGCACAAAGCGGAGTCAGAATAAAAGCATCCATATCAGGCGTAAGGACCGACCCGCCTGCTGCCAGCGAATATGCCGTCGAGCCCGTGGGAGTACTCACTATAATCCCGTCAGACAGGTAATTATCCACGAGCGAACCGTCTATAGAGGCAGAAAGGCGTATCGTGCTGCTGTACTTGTTGCCATATGTACTGCGCTGCACGGCAAGATCGTTAAGCGCTATATAACTCTTATCACCAATTTCAATATTGAGCATGCTCCTCTTCTCGGTGACAAAAGTTCCGCTTTTTATCAGATCTAGCGCATCATCCAGGCTATCCCTGTCAAATTCGGCGAGAAAACCTATGTTCCCGTAATTTATGCCGATAATTTTCACGCCGCGCCTGGCACACTCGGAAGCAATGGTTAAAATAGTGCCGTCCCCGCCTAAAACTATAAGCAAATCTATACCGCTGAGATCTTCACTTGAACTTACGACAACACAACCTTCGCAAAATTTGCAGAGCTCGCTCTTAATCCGCTCGATTTGATTTATATATTCCGATAGATAATTTTTATTGAAATAAATACCGATTCTCATACGTAAAATTGTACAGTATTTTATGTGAATATGCAATAAATGCTGCGTCTGTATGTTTGGTATTTGCGTGAGAAACAAATACCGCTGTTTTTTATTACCGTATAAAATTTGTAAATACCTTTTCCTCTGCCGGAGGGAACTCGATTCCGTTTTCCCGACCGATGTCGATACATTTTAACAGCCACGCCATATTATTTCCCAGCGTCCGCATGGTTTGCATACCCTCTAAGTCACGTCTGACATCATCCGGAGCAGAGCCGTGCACCTGATTCCAATATTGAGAAGAAACCACCGGCATGCTGCTTATGGTAAAATATTTATTCAGCCTATCAAACGCTGCAGACGCACCACCGCGACGGCAACTTACGACAGCAGCCCCGGCTTTTCCGTTGAATTTCCCTGCGCCTGCATAGAACGCCCGGTCAAGAAAGGCCGTAAGCTGTCCGCTCGGTCCTGCATAATAGACGGGAGAACCGATTACAATTCCGGCAAACTCAGAAAGCTTGGACAACAGCTCGTTTACCTTGTCATCCACAAAACATTTTCCTGTTTTCCTGCAGCTGCCGCAGGCGATACAACCTGCGATCGGCTTTACGCCGAGATACATAAATTCAGTTTCAATTCCGTTCTTTTCCAATGTGTCCGCTATTTCTTTCAAGGCAGTATATGTACAGCCCTTTTCATGCGGACTGCCGTTAATCAACAATACTTTCATTTTTGAGCTCTCCTTCCCAAAAAATTGCGATGGCTGCAGCTTCCCGTTTTTCGCCCATCGTCTCTTCCGCGGTACCGACGTGAAAATTTTTGATTCAGTAATATTAAGTCAACATTATCATAGCATACCTATTCACATATATCAATTATGTCGGAGTCAAAAGGTTCTGCAGAGGATTTTTGTCCCGAAATTATAAAAAAAATCATGAAATACCGATCGGGATGAAATATGTATTGCAATCGAATTATCAAAATCACGTAGGCGCTTACCCCTGCGTGATTTTCTGTCAAATATTAAGGCTGTCCGGTTGCAAAAGAAATTCAAACAAATCGAGCAATAATATACCGTCTTCTGAATAATGCGTGCGCGACGGATCTTTCACTATAATGATTTTTTTGAATGAATCGTTGATGTGCAGAAGAGAATTTTGTTCCTGTTCCAACTTCTCTCTCGTTGGAATCGAAAGGGCTACCTGTATATAATATCTTTTATCCGCCAGATTGCAAACAAAGTCAATCTCCGATTGTTTCAAAACGCTTTTACCGGCTTCGTTCGGAGCATAGTAACTAACAGTTCCTGCATCGATATTGAATCCTCGTATCTTTAACTCATTGTATATTATATTTTCAAGAAGATGCGTTTCTTCCTCTTGCCGGAAATTTAACCGCGCGTTGCGCAAGCCGATATCCGTAAAGTAATATTTCGCAGGGGTATTGATATATCTTTTCCCTTTGACATCGTATCGCTTCACCTGTTCAATCAGAAATGCATCGGCAAAGTAGTCGAGATACTTTTTCAGCGTGTCAGGATGCATGGATACATGCTTCATGCTTTTAAAAGTGTCCGATAATTTTTTAGGATTCGTAAATGATCCGATGGATGATGCGAGAATATCCATCAATTCCCCCAGCTTTGCGTCATTCCGTACATTATTCCTGTCTATGATGTCTTCCAGATACGTTTCCGCAAAAATATTTTTTAGATATCCGAATTTATCTTCATCACTCTCAAAATCAAACAGTTTTGGCAATCCACCAAAATTGCAATACTGTTTCCACCCCTGCTCCTGCGTTCCGTTGAAAACGGACATAAACTCGCCGAACGAAAGGGGCGCTATGTGTATTTGGTCTCCCCTGCCACGAAATTCAGTGATAATATCTTTAGATAAAAACTTCGCATTGCTGCCTGTGACATACGTATCGGCATTCGAGATATGCAGAAAACTGTTGAGAACGTCTTCAAATTCATTCACGAACTGTACTTCGTCAAGCAGGAGATAGTACATCCCCTTATCTTTTATCAAAGAATTGACATACTCGCACAACGTATCGGGATCGCGGTATTTTTTATTAACCCGATCATCTAACGCGATTTTAATAATATGATCGTCCGACACCCCGCTGTCTAAAAGGTGATTGTAAAACAGTTTGAACAGAAAGTAAGACTTTCCACACCGGCGAAGCCCCGTAATGACTTTCACCAATCCGTTATGTTTATGGCGAATCAACTTGTTCAAATACAAGTCGCGCTTGATTTCCATCGTCAAATCTCCTATTGAATATTCTTTCTGTAAACCCAAAAAATTTTCAATATAAGTATAGTAAATTTTTTCTTTTCCGTCAAGCAATATGCACTAAAATACAATCAAGAAGATTTTATATAAAACAAGATACCTGATTTCCCTGTACCTTCTCGTTGTTACTAAATAGCTTAGATGGTCTAATTTGATTATTTTGATTATTTTAAAATTTTATTCCCCAATCGCTCCACCGGTCTTATAAGAGACGATATAAACAAACTTAATACCCGATTAAGAAGTCACGCTCCGAAACTTCAATCGGCGGGCGACTTACTCATATCCATTCATAGCGGGTATTTAAAGCTGCATTACTTATTTACCGTAACAATGTGTTGGTCGCGGCTTTTGGGTTTTTCGGGAATGGTATATGCCAAAACACCCTTTGCAATCAGAGGTTTAACATAATTTTTAATGACGTAATACTGCGTCATTCCCATGTACTCGGCAATCTCCCTGCGGCTGCGCGGCACTTTGCAAAAATCTTCGAGGGGTATTTCCCTCGACTGCCGCGCCTGCTCCGTGCCGTTATAGAAGATAACGCGGAACATACCCCG
>CAYLIO010000086.1:0-5659 GCA_964383655.1 uncultured Clostridia bacterium
CGATGCGAATTGCAGCGCGATGTCTTTGTGAGCGTAAGTACCTGCATTATATTTTCCCGCTTTTGAAACTAACCCGATGACATTAACGCCTTCTATCCACTTCTTCGGAAAAAGTGTGAAATAATTGTGTCCTGCCCCATCTTTAAACCGGTCGAATTCGACCACGTTAAAATTCGGATTGTTCAGTCGCTCCCGCAATCCTATAAACTCTATCGTGTCCTTACGTCTGAGCCGGTTTTTTATCATCTAAAAATTCATCCGGAGCTCTCTGTGTGCTCCATTCAACAACTTATAAAAAAGCCTCTACGACAACCTTGATTTTTGTGGATACACCCTCCGCAAGTTTTATATCTATATCGTACGCTCCCGCATCTCTCAGCGGCGATGAGAGTGTAATTTTCTTTTTATCCACATTGTAGCCCTGAACACTGAGCGCCTTGGAAATATCCGCGCTCGTTACAGATCCGAACAGTCTGCCGCCCGTACCGGATTTGACCTTGATCGTGAACACCCTGTCTTTAAGCTCTGCCGCCTTTTCCCTGGCAGCTTTAAGCTCCTCGGCTTTGTGGAAATCGGCGGAGGCTTTTTTCTGGGTCAGGTTGTTTATTTTTACAGCGGTTGCCTGTTCGGCATACCCGCCGCGAATGAGATAGTTGCGCGCGTAGCTGTCGCTCACGTCAATCAAATCTCCGGCTTTACCCTGTCCTTTTACATCTTTAAGAAGAATCACACGCATTATTGCACCTTCCTTATAGCCGGCTTTATACCTTTCACACCGTATTTTTTTACTTGTTTTGCGTTGTAGTACAATATATTCAGACTTTCAGTCAGGATGACGAGGATACAAACCAGTCATGTATAGGCAAGCTCGTTATAAACTCAAGCTCGCTCAACGGATTTTGACCATAAAATACCGAGGCGATTGCGGCATACTTTGTCTCGCCGTCGTCCGTAAATGAGAAGTATGAGTTAAATACTTCCATAGCAGGCAAATCCTCAATCGTGTATAATACAGCACCTACGATAAGCATCACGGCAACAACTATGACAAAATATAGTATCGCTCCGAATACACCGTCCACCGTTTTTACCGCCTTACCCTCTCTCGCGCGATATATGATACCTGAAACGATATTCTTAAGGATAATGATGGCTATGAAGAAAATAACAAATACTATGGCGGTCAATATTCCCTGAGCCACGTTGACAACTGTCATTTCGATGCCTGCGAAGGCTGCCAGATCGATTAAAGTTTGAGCAAAGCTCTCAATATTTCCGCTCATTCCCTCGGCGGTTTTAATGAAGTTGTCTACATTGAAACACATCCAATAGCTTAAATAAGCCGCACCGACTATCAGCACAAGCGCCATAATACTCCACAGTGTGCTTATTATACCGGAACGATAACCGCAGCGTATGGCAAGATGTATGATACCGATCACGAATACATCCATAACAATCTTTGAGAAGAATTCCCAAGCATTGCTCGAATATATACTGCTTAAGCTTTCAAGCACCGACGTCATCTGTGTAAAATCGAGCGTAACGAGTATGGCTGCGGCGATGACGCCTATAATAACTACTGCCTTGACGAGGAGCGAAAAACCTCCGCAGATTCTGTCAACTACACCCGCAGGTCCGCGTTTTTCCTTAAACTTTTGCTTTACAAGCTTGCGATATTCCTTATCGTTGCGCAGTTCTATGGAGTCAAGTACTTTAGATGTATGCTCCTCTCTTTCACCGTGCTGTTCATAATATGAACGCTGCCGACTGTTTTCGATACACTTTTTCAAAAACGCCTTGCAACGCGTGGAAAGAAACGTGAACAGCAGCAGAAAAACCACGGCGACGCCTATCTTTAATGCAGCAGCAATCCATGCATTTATCTCGGAGAGATCAGCTAAGGTAAATATCAGAACTGAAAAAACGAGAGCAAACAGATATTCCGAAGCCCATGTTTTTGTTTTGATAAAGCCCTTTACTATCCCTATAATTAACGCCGCCACTAAAATTGCAGCCATTACTCCGGCGACAATATATCCCATAAATTCCTCCCCCGGCATCATATACCCGAATTTATTTTTCAAGCGCATTATTTACAGTGCGCCGCATAATCCTTCTCTAATGACTTGCTTTTGTATGCTTATAAAAAATTTATTATCTGTTGAAATTATCTTTCAAAGACACTATCTCGGATAGAATAAGCTTTCCGTCTTCACTGCATTTTTTATAGTACCCCGTACGCATAAGCTGGAAAGGAGTGCCTTCCGGCGCCTCGGCAAGGTACGGTTCCGCCTTACCGTGAAAAATCTTCTCGCTGTTTTTATTGAGCCTTTCTCCAAAGTCCTGGTCGGGATACTGTTCATCATTCAGGAGCGGTTCATACTGCCTCATCTCCACATCCGTGCCGTATTTACAATCCACCCATTGCACAACGCCTTTTGCCTTTATATTGCACGGCGTGTCCGTACCACTTTTCGTCTCATGGAAATAGGTGCATTTAAGCTCGCATACCGCGCCGTCTTTATCTTTCACCGCTTCATCGCAGCGCACTATATACGCACCCTTTAAACGAACCGTGCCGCCCACGGTGAGCCTCTTGTACTTAGGCGGAGGCACAAGCGCAAAGTCGTCTTTGTCTATATACACCGAACCGCTGAAAGCAATCTTTCTTAACCCGAGCTCGGGACGCACAGGACTTTTCTCGAAGTCAAGAAACTCTTCTCCCTCGTAATTGGTTATGGTAAGTTTCAGCGGGTTGATTACCGCCATTGCCCTCTCGGCGTTTTCGTTGAGATTATCCCTGATGCAACTGTCTGCTTGTGCCGAATTGACCACGGCATAAGCTTTGGCCACACCTACGTCCGTAATAAATTTTTTAAGCGCGTCGGCCGGAACGCCGCGATTTTTAAGACCCTTAAGCGTAGGCATCCGCGGGTCATCCCATCCGCGAACGAACCCGTCATCTACCAGCTTCTTAAGATAACGCTTTGACATGAGCGTATTTGTTATATTGAGACGCGCAAACTCTATTTGCCTGGGCACCGGATCGGGAAAACCCGCCTTTTGTATGATCCAGTCATAGAGCGGCCTGTGGTTTTCAAACTCAAGCGAGCAAAGGGAATGCGTAATCCCTTCTATTGCATCCGAGAGCGGGTGCGCAAAGTCATACATGGGATATATGCACCATTTATCCCCCGTGCGGTAGTGCGTAACATGTGCTATGCGGTAGAGAACCGGGTCGCGCATATTTATGTTGGGCGAAGACATATCTATCTTCGCGCGAAGCACCCTTGCTCCGTCCGGATACTTCCCCGCCTTCATTTCCTTGAACAGCTTAAGGTTTTCCTCCACGCTTCTGTCTCTGTACGGTGAGGGCGTCCCCTTCTCTGTCAAAGTACCTCGGGTCGCCGTTATCTCCTCAGCGGAGAGATCGCATACATATGCATTTCCGTCTACGATGAGTTTTTCTGCAATTTCGTACAATTTGTCGTAATAATCAGAAGCAAAGAGCAATCTGTCATACTTATAGCCCAGCCAGTTTATCGCCTCGATAATCGAATCGACGTACTCAAAGTCCTCTTTTGCCGGATTGGTATCGTCCATTCTGAGGTTAAGTTCTCCGCCGTACTTATCCTTCACCCCAAAATTTATAGAGAGCGCCTTCACATGCCCTATGTGCAAATATCCGTTCGGTTCCGGCGGGAAACGTACTTTTATTTTATTCCCGACAGACTCAAACTTTCCGCTCATAAGCTCTTCGTTTATAACCTGCTCTATGAAATTGGAAGGCTCGGGTAAATTATTGATATCTATCATTCCATTCCTTTATTTTTCATCGGTATAACTTCTTACCGTTTAAACTCTTATTTAAGAGAGTCCCGTTATATTGCCATCGCTGTCCACATCTATATGTTCCGCAGCAGGTGTTTTGCCCAGCCCGGGCATGAGATTTATATCGCCTGCAACGGCAACTATAAATTCGGCGCCACCTTTATATATAACATCTCTCACCATTATTCTGAACCCTTTCGGGCACGCAAGTTTTTTGGGATCGTCAGACAGCGAATACTGCGTCTTGGCTATTATAACGGGCAACCCTTTGATTCCCTTTTTCTCGAGCTCCTTGATCTTTTCTTCAGCCTCAGGCGCATAGTCCGCTCCGTCACCGCCGTACACCTTTGTCACGATGTCGTTTATCTTTTTCTTGATCCCGTCATTCAGATCGTATGCATATGTAAGAGAGGACTTCCTGTCACACATCTTTATGACCTCTTCGGCAAGCTTCTTACCGCCTTCGCCGCCCTTTAAAAATACATCGGTAAACACGGCGGGCGTTCCGGCGTTTTCACATGCCGATATAACTTCCTCAATCTCTGCGGGAGTGTCGCTTTCAAACCTGTTCATCGCAACAACCACGGGCTTTGAATATACCTTAGCCATATTCTCGACATGTTTTAAAAGATTGGGAAGTCCGGTTCTCAGCGCATCCAGGTTTTCAAGCGAAAGACCGGCTTTGTTCGCACCGCCGTGAAGTTTGAGCGCCTTTATGGTAGCAACGACTACTATGCAATCCGGTTGTATTTTCGCCACTCTGCACTTGGTGTCCAAAAACTTTTCCGCACCGAGATCCGCGCCGAATCCGGCTTCGGTTACGGTATAGTCTGCAAGCGTCATCGCCGTGTATGTTGCACGAACGGAATTGCAACCGTGCGCTATATTTGCAAAAGGTCCCCCGTGTACGATTGCAGGAGTGCCTTCAAGCGTCTGTACAAGATTGGGTTTTATCGCATCCTTGAGCAGCGTCGTCATGGCTCCTGCTACTTTCAGCTGTCTCGCATACACGAAATTGCCGTTCTCATCCTCTCCGACTACAATGTTAGATATTCTGCGCTTTAAATCGGCGAGGTCTGTCGCAAGACAGAGAACGGCCATGATTTCGCAAGCTGCCGTAATATCAAAACCTTCACGCCTTGAGTAGCTCTTGCAACCTTTCATGTTCCCTGCATCGCAATTTAAAGCAATATCGCGGAGCGCACGGTCGTTCATATCCATGCAGCGGCGGAAGTATACGTTCTTTATCTTAAGCTCGTTGCCGCGGAATATATGATTGTCTATGACCGCACAGAGCAGATTGTTTGCCGATGTTATGGCATGCAAATCGCCCGTAAAGTGCAGATTGATATCCGCCATGGGCACAATCTGCGCATATCCCCCGCCTGCAGCGCCGCCCTTTATTCCGAACACGGGGCCTAAGGATGGCTCTCTGAGAGCGAGACACACCTTTTTGCCGAGTTTTGCCATCCCGTCGGCCAGACCGACAGAAACGGTAGTCTTCCCCTCTCCGCTCGCCGTAGGGTTTATAGAAGTCACCAGCACAAGCTTTGACTTAGGCTCGATCTTATTAAGATTAATCTTTGCCTTATATCTGCCGTACAGCTCAAGATCGGCCTCGTCAAGACCCAAATTTTTGGCTACGGAGAGAATATCTCTCATTTTACAGCTCTCGGCAATTTGAATATCCGATAACATCTGCGCACCTTTTAAACTATATGAATTTTGCTTAAAAACCGCCTTGCGGTTTGTTTGATTATACCACATTACGGGCATTAAGTACATAATTTTTACTCAATTATTTACACTCTCATAAAATTCACCT
>CAYLIO010000087.1:0-5607 GCA_964383655.1 uncultured Clostridia bacterium
GTGTCCGTCGACGGCAACGTTTCCGGAACAACTATCAATCAGGTTCTGTTCAAACCGGCGGACAGGATTTCCTCGCAGCCCGAGGTCATGCAGAAGATTAGAAAGCGCCGTATATCCCATTTTAAAGGCATAGTTTCCGTACCGTACGGAAAGGAAGCTTTCTTGGTAAAAATCATCCGCCTGATCGATGTGAAGGAATCCGTTAGCGCAAAGGATCAGCGCATAGCAGTAAATTTGGGCCGCCCTCTCCGGAAGAAAACAGGCTTTAAGTTTTTCGTGGATATCTGCCGAAAGGTGCATCAACAAGGCATAATTTCCATAGCAGACATCCGTGATCCCGTCAGGGAATGAAAGTTTTTCCTGTTCGGCAAGTTCCTTTTCGTATCGCTTGTTCGGGAAAAAGCCTTCCCCGGGAACGATCTTTCCGATCAGATATCCGTAATCGCTGCTCCACTTACCGCCGGGCAGTTTTAAAGCACTGTATTTATACACGCGGTAAACCCCGTTATCATTTCTGATCCTGGCACATTTACAAGGTTTAAAGCAAGTTACATTCTCCGGAAGAGAAGACTTTCGAGCCATTTTACACCATCTCCTTTCATATGTACATTATATAAATTCATATGTACATTGTAACATAAGCGGATGGTATTTTTCAAGAGAAAACAGCATTAAAAACGCAAAATATATGGGGAATGCGAGGCGTTTATACATTATTTGGCGTAATATTTCATAATCCTGCTATAAAAAAGCCCGATTATGATGATATTCATATGTACAGAAAGCTAAATGATTGTGTCTTATAGTAAATCTTATCTCATATCTCATTATGCCCCAATGCTGCCATAAGTTCATCATTGTTATTAGTTAGTCTTTTGCATTGGGATCATGAGCAATGCTGTCAGCCTCCGCTATTGCATCCATGGTCATTTTGTTGGGCACCCCGCGCTTAACATCAAAGGGAAGTCCTTCATATATTACTGCCTGTCTTAAAAAAATATTTATGGCTGTGCTCATGTCAAGTCCCAAATCGGAAAAGAGCTCGCTTGCCTGTTTTTTTAATTTGTCATCGACTCTTACATTCAATGTAGCCATATACACACCCTCTTTTTGAATATTTCTAAATATTTTTACATTGTAAGCACAATATACAGGCAATGTATGTTTTTGTCAAGTGTTTTATCAAAAAATATTGCAATCGAAGCCATGCGTTAAAATCATACACCATACCGCTTTTCACATAATGCTTCCGATTATTCACTCATGCACCCACTTATTTAGCCGTGCACCCAATTATTCGATTGTGCGTCCATATTTTTCTATAGTGCAGACATTTTCGCTTTGTATCATAACAGTAAGCCAATCACGCATAAAAACGTCAGGTTTGATATGTTAAATCGCGTCAAAATCCGGTGTTTTATTGTGTTTTGCGCTTGTTTTTGCTATTTTTTAAGCATTTTTATTTGAAAATATGTTTGCTTATATCTGATCTGTTTGATATGCGCCTCCTAAGTTTGGCCGACTTTGGGGTGCATATCATGTATGTGGTTTATTCCGTTGATATGGACAGTAACGCTGTTTTTTTACTGTAATAAAATTTCTCCGACTTGCTTGAAAAATGAAGAAAAAGACGGTGAAGT
Organism: uncultured Clostridia bacterium; assembly: GCA_964383655.1. Lineage (GTDB taxonomy): Bacteria > Bacillota > Clostridia > Christensenellales > Borkfalkiaceae > Coproplasma. Next base: position 1,641 of record CAYLIO010000087.1, read on the forward strand.
AACCGTTTTTTGGGTATTATGCAATGTTTTTGACACAAACTACTTTATAAACCGAACAAAATGTATTACACTTGTGATACAAGAAAAGGAGGTGAATGTCATGGGGATTTCCATGCGGGTCAATGAAAAAGAAAAAAAGCTGATTCAAGACGTTGCCAACGTTAACGGTATGAGCACTTCGGAATATATTCGCAAAATCGTTTTGGAACACATCGAAGACGAATACGATTTAAAATGTTATAAAGAGGCAATGGAAGAGTACAAAGCTGACCCTGTCACTTATACGCATGAAGAAATCGGAAAGATGCTTGGTCTATTATGAGATATAGCGTCGTTTACACAAAGCAGGCGAAAAAGGCATTGCGAAAACTTGACAAGCAGACCCGGGCAATCATTTACGGCTGGATAGGGAAAAACCTTGTAGGCTGTGAAAATCCGCGCCAACATGGGAAAGGGTTAACGGAAAACCGCAACGGGCAATGGCGTTACCGCATCGGCAACTACCGTATTTTAGCCGAAATACAAGACAAAGAAATTCTTATCATCGTTTTGAACATCGGACACAGAAGCAAAAATTACGGATGATACAATCCCCTTGTTTAGCTATATGCTCGTATTTTTCTATAGTGCGCCCATTTTCGCTCTGTATCAAAGCTATAAGCTAATCACACATAAGAACGTCAGGTTTGATACGTGAAATCACGTCAAAATCTGGCGTTTTATTGTATTTGCGCTTGTTTTTGCTATTTTTTAAGCATTTTTACTTAAAAAGTTGCTTACTCTCATTAAATCCATTCCGCCACAGCGGCTTCCCCAATATTTGCATTAAAATTATGCCTCTTCCGTTCAAAATATGTCAAAAGGTACCTGTCGTCAGCGAATGAGTCATTCGTAATCCTGTCTACAATCCACCATATAGCTATACCGATATACTGCTTATACACCCTCTGCCATCGAGAAATTTGCATGGATATCTCGAGCGGTATACCACTGATAATAAGCGATTACCCAACCGCACCGATATCCTGCAGAGCAATCATATTCAATTTGCGGCGCACGAAAATTCATATTAAGCTTCGTCTTGCTGAATATTTTCATGATTGCCGTGCGCACTCTTCACGTTTTCTTTTTGTTTAACATGCTGTTTCCTTTTCTTTGTCGTCTTCGATATCCTCTTCTTCGTCATCTTCGTTACCCTCTTCTTTGTCGTCTTCGATATCGTGATTACTGACATAATTACGGCGCACACGACCGCTACAGCCAGGAGCACCCAGAAGATGTACAGCGGATAGATCGCGTATGCCTCTAAGGCTTCGATCTTACCGAAAATTAAGTGAATGGCCAGCGCTATTATCGCGGCGAAAATGCTTTCTATCATACCTCGTCTCCTTCGTCAAAATACTATGCGATCCGGGTCGATTGTTATGTCGTATACATTGTCAACGGCAAAAGACAGGCGCAGCGAACTGTTGCCGCTCTCTATCACAAGCTCAAAAATTTCGTCCTCGATTTCTTCCGTGACGGTAACTTCGGCACCGAATACGGCGGAGAGTATTTCGCTCAACGTACCGTAGCTTATGGTTATAGTGCCGTCTTCGTCTTCCGTTATCTCAAATCCTGCCGTCATGTCTTCGCCGGCATAATCCGAAAATGTGTATTCTTCGTCTTCTGCGATGAAAACAAAGTCTGAATCCTCGGCGGCATATACCGAAAGCGAATAGTCGGAAAAACTGTATATCTTAACCGTACTGCCGCTCGGCAGAGATACAGACCGACTGCTTAGAATTATATCGCCGTTCAATCTGACCAGAAATGTTGCATAGCTGCCGCCGAAACCGCCCGAGATGAAGTATGTGGCGAAAAATATAATCGCAAGCAACACTATCGTCAGCAAGCAAAGGCCTGTAATTTTAAATACTTTGGCGGCTATGGATGCGCCTTTCTTTTTCTTTTTTGCCATTATAATCTCCTTAACGGCGAAGTTTGAGCGCCGCTTTTTTTTAGTTGCGGCCGCACGAGCATGCGCACGGCCGCACTGCGTTAAAATGTTATGCTTGACTGATCAAGAGATACGCTCGATACATTTAAAATCCAGTTACTTGCATCGATATAAAAATCGCAAGCAGCACCAAAAATTTCATGAGAATTCCAATATACTACGGTAATCGTAAGTATCGGCTTGCCCGACATGCTGCTCAATGCGTTATAAAAGTTACTGAGCAACGTACCGCCGGAAGCATACACAAAATAATCCGCAACAATATCATATTGAGCCGTGCTTGAAAGCGCACCGGCACCCATAAATGTGCCTAAAATTACAGTGTTGTCAGATGAAGTTAAAGTAAGCTCCCCGGTATATGCTATATCGCCGCTAAAGCCATTGTTTTGGAGTGCGGTGATCCAATCGTCGCTATACTTTACAGATACGGCGTAAAGAGAAGACTCTTCAACCGTACCCGTTCCATACACGGGTACAGGAGAATTTGAAACCACGTCGTAATAAATGTTTTCATAACTGCCTGTAGCGGTGTAGGTATATGCAGAACCTGCAGGCGTGAACTCAACCGTGCTTGTATCATCGCCCGAAAGAGTCAGATTGACAGAACTGAAACGCTTTGCGTAATCCACCGTGGCAGTCGCGACGGCACCGGCGTTCTGGCGGCTGGTAACGGTTACGATTATCTGTTCGCCGAATGCCTGCAAACATTCTAAAGTTGCCGTCAATGCACCGTCGGAAGTCGGAGTAATCGTTACATAATCCGTAACAGTCTTGCCGTTCGCCCATTCAGATGTCGCGTCAGACCACGCTATCGTCCAATCGACAGCCTGAACCGTTGCTCCTGCAGGCGTAATCGTTGCCGTAAGCGTGTATGTCGGATTGTCGGAATCCTCAATAACTTCCGAATACATCCTCGCCGACAAAAGCGATATGCCGTACTCCTCAACCGTTTCAATTATCACGCCGTCGCCGTCTTCGTCAGTTTCGTCCCGGTCCTGACTTATGATTTCTTCTGCGGGCGTAATCTGAATCCAGTTAAGCCCGAATGCGCAGGCTGCAAGAATTATCGCGGCGGCAAGCAGTATGCTTACTATGGCGGCGAAAATCTTCAGGCCTTTGTGTGTTTTGTCCCTTTGTGCCATGTCGTTTTATTCTCCTAATAAAATATATTCCTTAACGCCCCTTTTTGGGCGATCGGGTCAGACTTTTTCAAACAACAAATAAAAGTTTATCGTTCCCGCAGATGTAACCGGGTACGGTATAAGCCGGATCTGAAGATAACGAATGCCTTATCCCGGCGCAAACGTTATATCACCCGGAGCAAAGGCGTAATCGTGAACCTGAACATAAGAGCACGTCGAAAAGAGTTACGGCTTCATCGCCGAGATTATCTGCCGTTGTTCATCAGCGTCAGTTTGTACATCTTTCCTGTACTGAGCAGAACCAAATAACCGATTTTTAAAACCGCTGAACCCGATGTATTTGAACTATAAATCGGTGTAGTTGTAGCAGTTACGCTTGACGTTTACGGTATTGATTTTTCCCGAATAGCTAAGCAGCGAAATTAAGCCGTCGTCGAATCTGTCGCCGACACTGATATGCTTCGTCTTCTCATACAGATACTCTGCGCCTTGGCAATAGTTGAAATACAGTCTGCCGTCTTCGCCGACATATGGGCGCATGGTCTCGCCGCGCTAAATGTGTTTAGCTTGGTTCATCGTTGTTCATTATTTCTTTTTATCTTGCAAGCCGGCTTATTTTGCTCGGCTTTAGTTATTGTTTTTTGCGTATTTTTTTATTATCCGAGTTATAAGCAAGCCGCAAAGACCGGCAAAAATAAGCGCGGCGATGGTAAGCCAGCTAACCTCGTTATCGTCCAAAACTTCTTCAACTATCGTTATACCGCTTTGTATGTCCGGAATTACGTTTATCGGGTCGGATACCGCAGCTATTATCGTCAGACCGTAT
>CAYLIO010000088.1:0-5589 GCA_964383655.1 uncultured Clostridia bacterium
TAAAAAGCAATCTGCTAAAACAGAATGGAAAAGGCAGAAGCACCAACTATACCATTATAAATAAATAAACGATATGCCTTACAGCCGATTGGAAAAATCCAGCCCGCTGTTTTCAGTTAGGCGGGATGCTATATTACCCAAACGGAAGTCAACGCCGTATTTGACGAGCAGGTGAAACTCTGCGCCGACACGCTGCAGAAGAAATCCTGAACCTTGCCGATGAGTAAAACCCGCTGCTTTGAAAGACTTTTTGAGCAATTTAAATCCTACGGGATAAAGTGAAATTTCTCTCATTCTATGTAGTTCGGAGCAACCTGTACTACACCAAAAACACGGTCTTCTGCTCCGATTGTTGGTTCCATTGCGCATAAAGTATAGCTTTTACTGTGGACATCCATGCCGATTTTGAGTATAATGTTCATAAGTGACCTCCTTTTGTATGCGGTAATTCCTGTTACCATATTGATATAGTTACAGTATACAGGCAAATCCGCGTTATTGCAAATGTGAGGTCACTTCATATTATCTAACAGTATCCAAATCAAAGTTAATAGTTTTTCTCTTATCGCGTGCCATTTTGTCTCCACAAATCTATACAGCAAACAATGGATTTTCAAACCTTCCTTTTGCAAGCAAATTTTCATCTGCTAATGGTAAGTCCTCATCATCCTCGTTGCTAAACAATACCCATTCTGTACAATACTTTGCGAACCATTTCTGTTTTTTTTAACGACACATACGAAATTCCCATGCAGGTATAGTAATCATAATTAGGATTTCCGGAATATAATGCCCTGCCATCGGATTGCACTTCTTTAATACATTTATACTCGGCAAACTTTTCGTCTATAAGGCGCTATATATCTGTAAGGTCGTATATGCCGTCGGTTTTTATACGCTCTTCATCGAGAGCTATAAGCATTTTCATCATAGGACGTTTCCTTCCCCCGATTTCCTGTTTTTATCATACTCATTTCAGCTTGCTTTTTTGTGTTTCTAAGCCAAGCTTATGGGGCTTATCGGGCTTACTGCGGTTACTTTTTAAAGATGTTGGTGCCAAAAGGCCCTTGCGGAAAAATCACTACTACAGACGGTAACTATACAGCTAGGCTGAAATGGGTGTATAATCGGATAATTGGGTGCAGAATGGCAGGAAGGGGTGCAATCAATAGTTGAAATGATGCAAGGGGATAACATCTAATGAAAAGCTCGATACTGTAATATTCATCGAGAGCATTGATCCGTCGAAAGACATGTCCATGAGAGAGGTGTACGGTCTAAATCCTGCTCAGGCTGAATAAACATTATCAGGGGCTTCGTTAGTCCGGACAGACGGCTCTCGCCGCACCGGAAATAAACTTTCTACTTCACCTTGCTCTAAAAAGCAAGATTTTTTACACAAAATGGTTGACAAGCGCATGTAATAAGCATATACCATATTTGCAACTGAATTTCAGTTGCAAAGCAACCAACAGCAACAGGTAGAATCAAGATGAGCAAAAAAGAAAAATTGTTAATCAGGGTATTGTCTATTCCCGCTGATCTTACCTATGACGGGCTTAAAAGTTTTTTGAACGGTTTCGGATTCATTGAATGCAACAAGGGAAGAACTTCGGGTTCGCGAGTAGGGTTCTACCGCGAGGAGAATACAACTGTAATTTTTCTGCATAAGCCTCATCCTGAAAACATTGTCGGGAAGTCGACAATAAGAGCAATTATTGAGAAATTAAAGGAGTATGGTGACCTATGAATAACATTTTGACTTATAAAGGGTATGTTGCAAAAGTTGAATTTTCTTCGGAAGATTTAAGGCTGTTCGGCAAAATAGAAGGTATAAGAGATTTAGTAACCTTTGAAAGCACATCTGCCGAAGCTATTGAGCAAGAGTTCCGCAACGCAGTAGACGATTATCTTGTTTATTGCGCAGAAGTTGGGAAAGAACCCGACAAGCCTTTTAAGGGCAGTTTTAATGTGCGTATTTCGCCCGAACTGCATAAAGCCGCTGTTATAAAAGCGACCGAAGAGGGAAAATCTCTCAATGTCTTTGTCACCGAGGCTTTGGAAAAATACATGGGTCATTTGTAGGATTACAATAGACATGAGACAAGGCCTCTTTGATTTTTTTATATAAGTCTTTTGCCGCTTTTTCGTTTTTTAGCTCTTTGGAAATATATTGCAAAGTGCTTTCAATATCTTGTTTCGCCGAGTCGGAGATGGTGAAGGAAAGATTATTTCCCATGCTTTTCTAATTTATCAATGAATGTCATGGCATCGGATGTATGTCCCGCCTGCGCGTCTTGTATACCAGCAACCAATTTTTCATAAATCTCCATGCGCGCAATTTTTGCATCGTAGGCAGCTGCGCTTATGACAACCATATCTGCGTAGCCGTTCTTTGTGATGTATAGCGGCTCATCGCTTTGGTGACATAGCTCAGAAATACGAGCAGAGTTTTTCAGTTCCTTAATGGGGAGAATTGTCATTTTTAAAATCTCCTTTCATATTGTACCATTATTATACCCCCATATTAAGGGATTTTGTCAATCTCTGATACGTGCTACCGCACATCTTTTTTAATCCGGTGAAGTGGAAAGTTTACTTCCGGTGAAGTAGAAAGTTTACTTCCATCTACTACAATAAATTTATGGTTAATATCCCTTACAGCCGGTAAGGAGTTAGCCATCTTGTTGCTTAGCTGTTGGAATGATAGAGCAATCGGTATAGCGGATTTCCAACTGGACTCTGCGTCCGTTCCACAGTGGATTTTATCTGGGATTTATGCTATTATATAGTCGGTATACACGATGTCGTGTATAATGCTCAATATAGAGTAGCTAATAAATATAAAATAGCTAATAGGAGAAACCAATCATGCTCGTAGCATTAACAAGGTATGCTCAAATTCATAATAAGAGTAGTGACACTGTTCGACGCTTAGCTGAGTATGGAAGTTTAACTACAGCGCAAAAAATTGGTCGTAATTGGGTGGTTGATAGCGAAGAAATATATCCTGTAAAAAAACGACAATCAGCGAAGCCAATTTCCGTGATTTCTTTGTTTTCGGGTTGTGGTGGAATGGATCTTGGATTTGTTGGTGGGTTTAATTTTCTTGAATGCGAATATCGGAAAACGGGATTTAAAATCATTTGGGCAAATGAAATTAGCCCAGCTGCTTGCAAAACATATAGAAAGAATCTTGGAAATCATATCGTAGAGGGAGACATAAGTGTCGAAATTGAAAATCTTCCTTTAGAAGCCGATGTGATTATTGGAGGGTTTCCGTGTCAAGATATTTCCATCAATGGAAAAATGCGAGGCATTAACGGTAAAAGAAGTTGCTTGTATACATATATTGTTGAAGCTATTAAAAAAGTTCATCCAAAAGTGTTTGTAGCCGAAAATGTAGGAGGGGTGCTTCTTAAAAAAAATGCAAAATCCTTTGAAAAGATTATGTCTGACTTTGGTGCGTTAGGATACAATGTAGACTGTCATCTTTATCATGCTGAAGATTATGGTGTTCCTCAGACCAGAGAACGTGTCTTTATTGTTGGTACGCAGAAAGGTCTTCCAAAGTTTAATCCTCCAGCGCCCACAACTGCGGGTAATCCCGTGACGGTAAAAGCAGCGATTGAGGATTTGGAAAATAAAAGCATGGATAGAGCTTTTTCGCATATATGGAGTAAAGCAAAAATTAGCGGGGAACAAGGGAATAGGCGTATGATAGCGGATAGACCAGGTTATACCATTCGTGCAGAGTGTCATGGCAATATACAATTCCATTATTCGCTGTCGCGACGTATTTCAATGCGTGAGGCAGCAAGAATCCAGTCGTTTCCAGATTCGTTTATTTTTCCTTGTGGACTTCGTGACACCGAACGACAGATCGGGAATGCTGTACCTCCTGTGTTAGGATGGCATGTTGCTAATTCAGTAAAAAATGTGATACAAGGATGAAATTTTATGACAACAAGGGAATTTGAATCTTTGCTTGACCGCTGTTGTGAAATCTTAACCGCAGAAGCGAAATCCTTTGGTTTTAGTTCATCCAAACATTTTGAAAACAGAGTACGAGAGGTGCTATCCGGCTTGACAGCGGATGACACCTCTATTGAAATTGATTTCAATTCTCCAGCGCAAGCTTTCCCCGATATCGCTATGGGGGAGTATGGTGTAGAGGTGAAATATACAACGGCTGATTCATGGCGTAGTATTGCGAATAGTGTTTTTGAAACACAACGTGTTGAAGGCGTAAAATATATTTATATTGTATTTGGGAAGATGGGAGGGATCCCAGAAGTTCGTTGGAGAGAATACGAGTCAAGTGTAGTTCATGTCAGAACTTCTCATGTTCCTCGATTTGAAGTTGAAATTTCAACCGACGCTACTACTGCGCGAGATTCATTATTTCAATGGGCATATGTTATGAAGATTTTCGGAAGTTGGATATGTCTGATAAGATGAACTATATTCGAGCATATGCGCGAAAAATACATCCGGATGGTAGATTATGGTGGATAGAGGATAAAGAAAATGAAGAACATACTCTACCGCTCCAAGCACGATTATACACAAATTTATCCAACGAGGAAAAAACAAGACTTAGAGCGGAAGCGGCTTTAGTGTGCCCTAGAATTGTTAAATCAGGCAGGGATAGAAATAAATACGATGATGTGGTTCTTTACCTTTTGACTTATCGTGGTGTTTTGTGTCATCAAGCGAGAGATCTTTTTTCTGCTGGAAGTGTAGCTAATCCAAAGAATGACAATAATGGTGGTATATATATTGAACGTGCATTAAAGCTGATTGAAAAAGAAATGCAACAGGCGGCCCTTGAGCCGGATGACGCAATTTTTGTAGAATACTGGGGTGAAAGCGTTCCTCCTGAGAGACGTATTGCTCGATGGCTTGAAAAGGCGGATGCCGTTGCGAAAGATTGGAAGCCATCTAGAAGTCTGTTTACTGATTTAAGGCGTTAAATTTAACCAAAGAAAGCAGTATGAAGTGCTTTTTGTGGGTTCCAAAAGGGCCTTGCAAAGACAAAGAAAGTTATCGAACAGATGGGTTGTTAGCGCCCTCTTTATTCCATATGTAAAATCATTTACACAATATACCATAAAAGGATACCGAGGTCAAAAGCATGTGTTTGATTGCGCCCTGTGCCTATATCACCTAAAAACGGCATAAAAATTCATATTTTTGAGGCGTTTTAACGAATTTTTTCGGAATTTTTTGCGGATATATCCGTATTTTTTATGACGTTGGGGGCAAAAAAATCCTCTGCAGAACCCTTTGACTCCAACATTATAAAAATGCGTTAAGGCACTTGGGGTAAGAACCTCAGGTGTCTTTTTGACATAAATTGAACGAGGGGATAATTTTAACGGAGAATATGTATTGTCCATAACAATAGGGCAGAAAAAAGAAATACATTAATATATGGGGTTATATTCTCAAAAATAAGCAGAATTAGGGCAAAATACGATAAAAACGCCAGATTTTGACGCGATTTCACGTATCAAACCTGACGTTTTTATGTGGTGGGAGGGGGTGGATTCGAACCACCGAAGTCGGAGACGTCAGATTTACAGT
>CAYLIO010000089.1:0-5501 GCA_964383655.1 uncultured Clostridia bacterium
GCGGGTGAGGCGGATAATTCAGAGCAAGAAAGTTTAAAAGACGAGCCGAGGGAAAACCTCTGCACGGTGGAAAAAGATGAAGATGACGCAGAAAGCGGCAGTGATGAGTGAAGATGATTAAATTCGGGCCGAGCGGAAACAGTAATAGTTTCTATGCAATGGGGTATAAACATAGCGAGCAAGCTGCCGAATACGTAAAAAACTTCGGGTTGGACTGTTTCGAATATTCGTTCGGGAGAGGTGTCAATATGTCCGAAGGTAAGGCGCTTGCCATAGCTGAAGCGTTTCATGAAAAGGGGATAGAGATCTCCGTGCATGCGCCGTACTATATAAACTTTGCCAATCCGTCTGATGAGCAGGTGCAGAAGTCGTACGGATATGTGCTGGACAGTGCAAAGTTTTTAAGGCTGTTTGGCGGAAGGCGGCTGGTGTTCCATCCTGCGGCGCAAGGCAAGGCGGCAAGAGAAGAAGCGGTGGCGCTGACAGGGGACAGGCTCAAAAAGCTTAGAGACCTTGTCTATGAGAACGGGTACGAGGATATGATGTTCTGTCCCGAGGTGATGGGTAAGCTCGCTCAGATAGGCAGCCTGGAAGAGGTGGTCGGATTTTGCAAAATTGACAGAATTTATATCCCTGCAGTCGATTTCGGGCATCTCAATTCTAGGGAACAGGGCAGCCTTAAGAGCAGGGAAGACTACAAGATGCGGCTTGAGTACATGATATCCGAGCTGGGCTATGACAGAGTAAAACATTTCCATGTCCACTTTTCGAAGATTATGTACGGGAACAAGGGCGAGATAAAGCACCTGACCTTCGAGGATACGATATACGGTCCGGAATTTGAACCGCTTGCCGCCGCGCTCAAAGAGCTTGAACTTGAGCCGTATATAGTCAGCGAGTCGGACGGAACACAGGCCGAAGACGCGAGGACGATGAAAGAAATCTATAATAGAGTTTGACATATAGGCCTTGTTTTGCTAGAATAAATCTAGTGGCTTGATATACTTTTTTTTGTTACTCGAGATATGATAAATTACGGCAGAGCAGAAAAAATTTTCAGCAAGACCGGTGCGGAGAAAATGATAGTTTCAAGTCCCGGCTTGAGGTTTTATCTGACCGGTTTTTACAGTACGGACGGAGTTGTCGTCTGCAGCAAAGACGGCGTCAGTTTTTATACCGACGACAGGTATCTGGAGGCTGCGGAGCGTGCGCTCGCCTCGAGCGGTGTAGAGGTCAAAAGACAAGCGCGGGAACAGGATGCAACATCTTTTTCGGAAGGCTGTAAAAGTTTGGCCGTACCGTTTCCTCTGACGGATGTCGGGCAGTTTCTGAGTTTTAAAAAAAAGTGTAAAAAAATAATAGACTGCATGCCCGCCTTTGAAGAGGTCATGGCCGTAAAGGACGAGACGGAACTCGAGCTTATAAAAAAGGCGTGCCAAATTGCGGACAAGGCTTATCTGGATATGTTTGGCGTATTCAGAGAGGGTATGACGGAGAACGAGGCTGCGGCAGAACTTGAGTACAGAATGCGCAAATACGGCGCCTCAGACACAAGTTTTGAGACCATTATAGCTTTCGGCGAGGGGAGCAGCGTACCGCATCATGAAACCGGCGGACGCAGACTTAAGTTCGGCGATGTTGTTTTAATGGACTTCGGCTGCAAGTTCGGCGGGTATTGTTCGGACTGTACGCGCACCTTTTTGTTCGGGGACGACGGGCAGCACGAAGATTTCAAGCGGATTTACGGGCATGTCTTAAGAGCGTATGAGACGGCTAAAGAGAAAATCGCTTGCGGTATGAGCGGCAAGGATGCGGACGGCGTGGCTCGCGGCGTCCTTAAGAATGAAGGGCTGGACAAGTTTTTTACTCACTCTTTAGGACACGGCATAGGAATAAATATACACGAGCGGCCTTATCTTTCAGTCAAAAGCAAGGATATACTGACAGACGGAATGGTCTTTTCGAATGAGCCCGGGATTTACTTCAAAGGCAAATTCGGCATACGGATAGAAGATACCGTGACGCTTGCAGGCGGAAAGGTTGAGGCGCTCACTAAAACAGATAAAAAACTTCTTATTTTATAAGCAAATAAATTCGGCAAACATATCAAGGAGATTATAATTATGGCATCTATTATGGCAGGCGATATTCGTAAAGGTTCAACTTTTGAATACAACGGCAAGGGTGTGTACACCGTAACTGAATTTCAGCATGTGAAACCCGGGAAGGGTGCGGCTTTTGTAAGAGCTACGCTTAAAAACGTCGTTACGGGACAGGTTCTTTCAGATGTGACGTTCAACCCCACGACAAAGCTTGAAACGGCACAGGTTGAAACGCGTAAGATGACATACTCATATACGGACGGCGAGTTCTATTATTTCATGGATCCTGACACCTTCGAGATGACCACGCTCAATTATGATCAGGTTGAGGAAGCGCTCAAATACATCAAGGAAAACGATACGGTAACCATGAAGTTTTTGCACGAGTCCGCGTTCTCCGTAGAGCCTGAAAACTTTGTAGAGCTTAAGATAACCGAGTGCGAACCCGGAGTAAAGGGGAATACGGCTACCAACGTCATGAAAAATGCCGTAGTTGAGACAGGCGCCACGATAAAGGTGCCCATGTTTGTCGAAGAGGGTGAAACGATCCGTATCGATACGCGTACGGGTGAGTACATGTCGCGCGTGGGTAAGTGATTGTACCGGGAAGATGAAAGCAGTCATACAGAGAGTTAAGGAGACATCGCTGTCCGTAGACGGCAAGCTTATTTCCCGTATACCGTTCGGGCTTGCGGTATATTTGGGCGTGAAGGCGGGGGATACGGAAGACAAACCTGCCGCTATGGCGAAAAAGATCGCCGCGATGCGTATATTCGAGGACGGAAACGGTAAGATGAATCTGTCTGTAACCGATGTCGGCGGAGAGGTGCTCCTCATATCACAGTTTACGCTGTACGGCGACTGCTCTCACGGGAACAGGCCCGGGTTTTCTATGGCCGAGCGGCCTGACTGCGCAAACTGTTTGTATGAGAGAACGGCCGAAGAACTTGCGCTGTGCGGCGTCACCGTAAAAAAAGGAATCTTCGGGGCGGATATGAAAATTGAACAGTACAACGACGGTCCCGTTACAATCATATACGAAATTTAAAATTGTGTTTTTTGTATACAGGGTGTAGTGTATCGCGCCCTGTTTTTCTTTCGTCATGAATATAAGATATCTAGGTACCGGTGCCGCTGAAGGCGTGCCCGCAGTGTTTTGTGATTGCGAAATATGCAAAAACATCCGCAAGGCCGGACGGAGTGAGTTCCGTACGCGCTCGCAGGTGGTAATCGACGGTGTTTTATCTGTCGATTTTCCGCCGGACGCATATGTACATTCTCTTTCGTCCGAACTAAACTTTGCATCTCTCAGATATATACTCGTCACGCATTCGCATATGGACCACTTCTATGCGCATGACTTCATATTGCGCGGGTATAAGTACGGCTGCGGCTTTGACTTTCCGCTCGAAATCTACTTAAACGAGGAAGCTGCGGCGGTGTATGCGGAGTGTACCAGGCGCGAGATGAAGCCTGTAGTAGCGCCTAATATAAAAATTCATGCAATCAGGCCGTATTCGCATGTCGAGTTCGGCGGTTACAGAGTGCTTACCCTTCCTGCGAACCATACGAAGGCTGAGGATGCGCTTTTATTCTACATAGAAAAAGGCGGGCGCGGCTATTTGCATTTGTACGATACCGGCGTTCCTGACGACAAGATATTCTCTTTCCTCAGCGATAACAATGCTAAGGCTGACGCAGTGAGCTTGGATTGCACCTATGCGGATAGAACGGGCATCGAGCGGCCGAGACACATGAACATAGAGGACGGAATGCTTCTTAAACAAAAACTTATGCGATGCGGGGTGTGTAATGAGACGACCAGATTTGTCATTACCCACTTTTCGCACAACAGCAATCCGCTCTCTTCCCGCCTTGCGGAAATTGAGAAAAAACACGGCGTCACAGCCGCCTTTGACGGGATGGAAATAGAGGTCTGAAACACATGCACATAATAAAACACTTTATAACCATTACCAGACACCGCCGTATAGTGAGACGCTATTGTTTCAAAATCGGGCTCATATGGCAGGGGCTTGTACACGACCTCTCCAAGTATAGTCCGACCGAGTTCATTCCCGGTGCCAGATTTTACCAAGGGAATATGAGTCCGCAGGTAATGGAGCGCATCGTTATGGGTTACTCGGAAGCTTGGTTGCATCATAAAGGCAGGAATAAGCACCATTTCGAGTATTGGAGAGACGTGGATAAGACGGGCAAAAATGCACCCGTAAAGATGCCTGTGCGTTATTTCGGCGAGATGATATGCGACAGAATAGCGGCAAGCAAAATTTATCTCGGGGATAAATACACGCAACGCAGTGCGCTTGAATACTTTGAAAAGCGTACGGATGTCGGATATATGCATCCGGACACTGAATCCGCACTCAGGTATTTTTTGACCATGCTCGCTACGGACGGAGAGCAAAAAATGTTCGCAGAGCTAAAAAAATTTTTAAAGGTACAGATCAAAGAAGAAAAAGCTGCAAAAAAGGCTGAAATCAAGAGTTATAAGGCAAAATAAAGGTTGTTTTGCGTGCGGATCCGATAAATTCGGCTTCTCGCGCTCCGCGGTGAATCCGTCAAAAAAACCTGCTGCAGGATTTTACCGCAAATATATTTTGCATTCCGAAAAACGCTTGCATATTTTTTTGATTCTGCTTATAATGATAGCTGCTGCGGACAAGTACACACAATCAATGCTACTGTGGCTCAGCTGGTAGAGCAGCTGATTCGTAATCAGCAGGTCGCCGGTTCGAATCCGGCCAGTAGCTCCAAAAGCGTAAGAATTGACTGAAGATGCAATTTTTGCGCTTTTTTAGTTTGTATTGCGTCGTGTAATATGTCTGTAATAAAAAAAATGCCGTTTTTGACAAAACATGTCAAATTTTTGACTTGTTATAAATATTCGTTGACTTAAATTTGCAGACATGCTATTATTAGTGCAGTTAGTTATTTTTATTGTTCGTAGGAGGAAATTGAATGAACAAAAGTGAATTTATCGCAAAAATAGCGGAGAAGTCCGGTCTTGAAAAAAGCAACGCCGGTAAATTTCTCGACTCATTTGTGGAAACGGTAAAAGAAGTTATTTCTAGCGGTGAGAAAATCCAGCTTGTAGGTTTCGGTACTTTCGAAGCTAAGAATCGTCCTGAGATGGATGCCATAAACCCTGCTACAGGCGAAAAGATTAAAGTTCCTGCATGCAAAGTTCCTTCTTTTAAGGTTTCAAAGAGTTTAAAAGAAGAAATCAATAAATAAGAGAGAAATCAAATGAGCTGTTAAAGCAGCTAAACCGGCCGGGTAATAGAACTCCGGTCGGTTTCTTTATACAAAAAAACCGCGCGATAGTCGCGTGGTTCAAAGACGTGAGTGTAAGTCTGTCAGGAAAGATGAAGGTAT
>CAYLIO010000090.1:0-5287 GCA_964383655.1 uncultured Clostridia bacterium
GCCCGCACCATGATTAAAGTATTTTTTCCATCGTTGTCCGTTGCGGTACAAGCCCGCGCTTTTTATAAAACTCCATTGCTGCGGGATTACAAGCCCATACGTTGAGCGTTACATTGTAACACCCTGTCTCTCGCGCAAACTCTATAACCGCGTTGTAAAGCGCCGTACCGATATGTTTCCCGCGCTTTTTTTCTTCCACGCATATATCGTCGATGTACAGCGTCTTTATATCGGCGAGCTGTCTCTCGCCCTTGTGCTCGACAATTTTGCACATTGCATATCCGGCCGCAGAACCGTCGTCCGCAACGAAGACAGGCGTCTTCTCGTCGGAAATGATGACACCGACATCCTCAGCGGTATATTTTGTTACCGGATTGAAAAGATCCGGGCGCACCGAAGAGTGCACATCGCTGACCTGTTTCAAAAGGTTAAGCATTTCGGGTATATCTTTTTTTTCTGCTCTTCTTACGTTTATCATATCGATTCACCTCACAGGTTTTATACATTCCGCTCCGCCCATATATTTTCTGAGAACCTCGGGAATGAACACGCTCCCGTCCTCACGCAGATGATTTTCAACGAACGCGATTAACATTCTCGGCGGAGCCACGACCGTGTTATTCAGCGTATGCACGAATGTGTTCTTGCCGGATGAGATGTCCTTATAGCGTATCCCCAGCCTTCTTGCCTGCGCGTCTGTCAAATTAGAGCAACTGCCCACCTCGAAATACTTCTTCTGTCGCGGGCTCCACGCCTCGATATCGAGACTTCTGTGCTTAAGGTCAGCCAAATCCCCCGAGCAGCAGACGAGAGTACGTACCGGAATAAGCATGGATACAAACAGCTCTACGGTATACGACCACAGCTTTTCGTACCAATAGTCGCTCTCGCCCGGTTTGCACAGAACGATCATCTCTTGCTTCTCGAACTGGTGTATGCGGTATATTCCGCGCTCCTCGAGCCCGTGTGCGCCTTTCTCCTTACGGAAGCAGGGCGAATATGAAGTGAGCGTGACGGGAAGCTTGCTCTCGTCTAAAACGGTGTTCATGAACCTGCCGATCATGGAGTGCTCCGAAGTGCCTATCAGGTAGAGGTCTTCGCCCTCTATCTTGTACATCATTCCTTCCATCTCTTCGAAGCTCATGACGCCGGATACGACGTCGCTGCGAATCATGAAGGGCGGGATGCAATACGTGAATCCCTTGTCTATCATAAAGTCACGGGCATAGGCAAGCACGGCGGAGTGCAGTCTCGCCACATCTCCCGTGAGATAGTAGAATCCGTTGCCGCTCGTGCGTCTGGCACTGTCCAGATCTATTCCGCCCAGCCGCTCTAAAATATCCACGTGGTAGGGCACCTCGAACGGTTTCTCCTCGGCCTCAAGATAGGTGCTTTCTTGCACGTTTTCGCTGTCGTCTCTGCCTATCGGCACGTCGTCCGCGATTATATTGGGTATGGACTGCATATCCTTTTTCAGCTTCACATCTATCTCGTCCGCGCGCACCTCGATTTCGGCTATGCGATCGTTATTTTGCTTGACTTCCGCCTTTACTTTTTCGGCCTCATCTTTTTTACCCTCTTTCATGAGAGCGCCTATACTCTTGGAGAGCGTATTGCGCATGGCCCTGCGCTCGTCGCCTTCACGCTGAAGCGCACGTTTTTCGACATCCAGCGCGATAACCTCGTCGACAAGCGGAAGTTTTTTATCCTGGAATTTCTTTTTTATATTCTCTCTTACAAGTTCAGGATTTTCTCTGATGATATTGATGTCGATCATGGATAATTATCCGTCCCACAAAAAATATGATTAAATTATAAATCAAAACACATCCAAAATCAAATAAAAAACCTTATTGTTGAGTATATGTGTTGAAAAAAAGAGCCGAATATGCTATACTTTTTTCCGTACATTCGATGTTTCATCACAGATATTGAGCGGCAAATAAAAAACTTTATACACCCTATCATTCAACGGAACGAATATGAGCAGAATTTACTACAAAAAAGGCGCATCGACGCCCGAGCAAGATAAAAAAACCGCAACCGGTACCCCTGCAGAGAGCAGCGCATCGCCCTCTGAGGACGTTTCATTGCCGACTGCCGCATCAGACGAAAGCGCAGAGTTTAACAAAGAAAAGATTTTCAGATATTTTCATAAACACAAGAAAAAGAGCAAAGTAAATACAAAGGTGAACAGATTCACTCCCTCTCTCGACGAGGGACTGAGTACCGCGCAGGTGCAGACAAGGTTCACCCAGTTCTTGTTCAACGACACCAATAAGCAATACTCAAAGTCATACGCAAGCATATTCATCGAGAATATATTCACTTTCTTCAACCTGCTGTGTCTTCTTGCCTTCATAGCACTTATTTTGGCCAACACCCGGCAGGTTACGAACTATCTCGTAATATTTATAACAACGGCAAACATAATCCTCGGCATAGTTCAGGAGATCCGCTCTAAAAAATCCATAGACAAATTGTCTCTCATTTCAGCAAACACGGTAAAAGTAGTCCGTGACGGCGAAGTGACCGAGATCGCGCTCAGCGAGATAGTCTTAGACGACATTATAGTCTTGGAAACCGGTTGCCAGGTACCTGCGGACTGCATACTTGCGGCAGGCACCGTCGAGGTTAACGAATCGCTCCTTACCGGCGAGAGCGTGGCAGTAAAGAAGAATACCGGCGATATCCTCTATGCAGGAAGCTTTATCTCGAGCGGCAGCGGAAAGTTCAGAGTCGAAAAGGTGGGCAAAGAGACATATATTCAAAAACTCACCTCAAAGGCAAAGAAATATAAACGCCCCAACTCCGAACTCATGAAGAGCACGCGCCTCATCATAAAAATCATAGGCATACTCATAATACCTGTCGCCATAGGCATTTTCCTGACCACTTACAACGCATACTACGACGGAATCCAGGGCTCGGAAAACGTTGAGGCGTGGATATACTCCGTTCAGATAAATTACGCCATTCAACGAACCTGCACCGTTGTTATAGGCATGATCCCGTCCGGAATGCTGCTTCTCACGACGGTAGCGCTTGCCGTCGGTGTAATCCGACTGACTAAGCATAATACGCTCGTACAGGATCTGTATTCTCTGGAAATGCTGGCGCGCGTCAATGTTCTCTGCCTGGATAAGACAGGCACAATAACAGACGGACGCATGCGTGTCAGCGACTGCGTGATTTTAAACAGCATCGACAACCTCTCGCTCAACGACATAATGGGAAGCATGCTTGCCGCGTTGGACAACAATAATCAGACCTCTATAGCGCTTACCAATCACTTCGGCTACAGCGACAAACTCTCGCCTACCGTAACGCTGCCTTTCTCGTCAATGAGAAAGCTTTCTGCAGTAACCTTCGACGAAGCAGGTACGTTCGCTTTCGGCGCTCCGGAGTTTGTACTCAAACCGCTGCCCGCGAAGGTCGGACGTATTATGAAGCAATACGCCCAGATGGGCATGCGCGTTCTCGTCGTGGCGCACTCGCCTACCCCCATCGTCAACGACAAACTGCCGGCTCTGATGAAACCGATAGCCATAATTTCTATAGCGGACAACATCCGCGAAGACGCGATCCATACCATAAAATGGTTCAAGGAAAACGATGTCGCCGTAAAAGTAATTTCGGGCGACAACCCGATAACCGTCTCCGAAGTGGCAAAGCGTGCCGGCATAGACGGCGCAGACAAATTTATTTCGCTCGAGGGACTCAACGATAAAGAAGTGGCGGATGTAGCCAACAAGTACACCGTCTTCGGCCGCGTCTCGCCGGAGCAAAAAGCCGTATTGGTTCGTTCAATCAAATCGGTGGGCAATACCGTTGCCATGACCGGCGACGGCGTAAACGACATACTCGCCCTCAAGGAAGCCGATTGCGCGATATCCGTCGCCTCGGGCAGCGAGGCGGCGCGCAATGTCAGCCACTTGGTTCTTATGGACAACAACTTCGATTCCATGCCGCGCATCGTATCCGAGGGCAGACGAGTAATAAATAATATAAAGAATTCGTCCTCGCTCTACCTTATGAAGACGCTGTTCACGGCAATACTCGCGGCGCTGTGTATAATCATGGGCCAGCCGTATATGTTCATGCCGTCCAACGTGCTTCTCCTCGAAATCTTCGTCATAGGCCTGCCATCGTTCTTCCTCTCGCTTCAGCCTAACAATGAGCGTGTGCAGGGAAAATTTATAACACATGTAATATGCAGGGCATTGGCAGGAAGCGTAGTTATGATTCTATGCGTAATGTCAATGTATGTCACAAACGTAGCAAATCCCGAAGAGTTTGGCAATTACTACCTTGCGATGTGCGTGATAGCTCTGACATTCAGCGGACTGGTCATGCTATACAGAGTCTGCCAGCCGTTCAATCTTTACCGTATAGTTTTGATGCTCTGCATATTTTCGATAACCGTCGTCTTCTTCAGCATACCGCAACTCACGGATCTCATATATTCCGGTTGGTCCAATCTCGAGTGGGACTATGCAAAGATTCTCGTCGTCGTTGTCGTGATAGAGGCAGCATTCCCGCTGTCCACAGCGCTTATAAAACTCATGGAAATCATAATGCCATCCTCTACGGGCAAAGACAGTAAAAAGGACAGAGCCGTCCATTACAATCCGTAATATGTTTTTGTGCGCGATTTAAGACGGGTACATATCCGAATACTCACGGCTATCCTCTACGGCGGAGATCCCGGAGCAATCACCCTATTACAATATATTCATGGTTAATACCCCTTACAGCCGGTAAGGAATTAGCCGTCTTGTTGCTTAGCTGTCAGAATGATAGAGCAATCGGTATAGCGAAAATCACGCCTTATCCAAACCATAACGTGAATTATGGAATAACGGTAAACACGGATAAAGTGTAATCATATTGAAGCGTGATTGAAGCACAAACACTAGCGCATACTTGCGATTCCGCTGCGTATGCGCTAGTGTTTTAGTGACATCGGATTTCATTCTTTTTGCTCTCCGTTTTGTTTTTTTGTTTATGTAACCAACCGGTTGCATTCACATTTTAACCAAACGGAGTTTTCTTTTCTTTGCCACATCGGCAAAAGCCTATTGCTGCCCCCGCTCCGGGTGTTTTCTATAGACGCAAAAAGCACCGGTAAGACTTACTCTGAACGATGCCCCGGGTTACAGGATTGAAATCAGAAAAGATCTACTTTCTCGAGCAGCATGTCTGTCAGGTTACAATGGAATACCCCTTTATCATCATAGAAGTTGTGGGGAATATCTAGACGGATCACAACTTTTTTAAAGAAATC
>CAYLIO010000091.1:0-5271 GCA_964383655.1 uncultured Clostridia bacterium
CCCGTATGACTTTTCGCATATTTACATCCGATATGATCTGATAATCGGTACGGAATCCTGCCGTTTCGTGGAGCGCGTCCGTCAGATCGGTTCTCGTGTAAACCGGCGTATATCCGAGTTTCTCTCCCGGCCGGGCCACCAGCATATTCTTCAGCGTATCGATAATCTCGTTTGCGGTAAACGCTTCATTCAGTTTTTTCTCGAGAATCCTGTAAATCATGAGGGCGATGAAACAGGTAAGGAAGTGAGCGCGGATATGATCTTCCGTCTGCAAATATACGGGCCGCGCTTTAAAGTCCGTCTTCATGATCCGAAAGCATTCTTCGATCTGCCAGCGTTTCCGGTTAATTTTTATAATCTCGTCTATGCCCGTGTCGACCAGATTGGTGCATACGGCATAAAAACCGTCATAACGCTCTTCTTCCATAATGGCATCCGTATTCAGGTATACGAACTCGTCCTTGCAGATTTCTCCGTCTTTCGAGACCTTTTCCCGTACGATAAAACGATGGGGGTCGTTCTGATTTTTCGGACGCCGCTTATACTTTCCGTCTGCAATCAGCTTCAGGGCGCGATCGATCTGACCGTTTCGAATTTTTCTTTGATAATTTTTATATTTCAGAGAAAAAGAGACGACAAGGCGTTGTTCCAAAGGTTTCGCTCCGCTCTCGACCTTCTTTTGCGAGATGTCTTCTTTTATCCGACAGTCCTTATAGAAAATTTGCTGTTCGTCTGCAATCTCGTCTATCTCGTTCAGGTTGAATGTTTTGAAGGAACCGGGCAGATGCCAGCCTTCAGGGTCCAGAGCAAACTCTTTGAGGTATTCCGGAAGCATTTTTATCGACTGTGTGGCGATGAAACTGCGGATCTGTACCCCGTCGACGGTTTTGTCGTTAAATTTTCGGTTTGATTTCGAAGACAGCCCGGCATCGGTACAGATAACGAGCCGGTCTGCCCCGTAATCTCGTATCACTTTCTTCTCCAGAGGTTTTAAGGTAGGCTGCTCGTTTTTGTTTCCCGGATAGATGTCGAACGCCAGAGGAATGCCGTCATAATCCATGAACAGTCCCATTCCGACGACGGGAAGAGGTTGGTGTTGTTTGCTTTTCCCGTATCGTCGCAGTTCATCCTCCTCGTCAAGCTCGAAGAAGTAATTCGTGCAGTCGTAATAGAGGATGTCCTTTCTTCGTTCGATCACCCGCCGGCTGTTTTTATACAGCTGTGCCTGAATAAAGTCGTTTTCCTTTGCGAGAACGGAGAGTGCGCGGTAAATATCGTGAAGCTCGAAAGAAGGCTGCTCGATCAGCTTCCGCGCCTGCTTATCGGAAGAACGTTTGGAGGAAGGGTACAAAATCCTCGTATAAATCAGTTTCGAGAGCAGATCGTTGAGATCGTATTCGAAAGCGTGACGTGCGGAAATATCGCGGCAGATTTTATCCAGCCCCAGCAGGTAATAAATCTTCTGCAGGAAAAGATATCCGCAATTGAAGAGTTTTTGCTCGCCTTTCTTGAGAAGCTTGGAAGGAGAGTAACTGACGAGGATTTCCTTATTTTCGTCATACTCCCTGCGATTTAATTCGTTTACGTATTCCTGAGCCCATACATAGGGATCCTTGCCGCCGGCTTTCGCGGTAACCTCGGTCAGATTTCCCAACTTTTCAACGGTGACGGTCGTGACGCGGCCGTTGGCTTTGCGGATGGTTTTCTGGACATAGAAAGAAGCGGAATTTTTCGATTTGCTTACGGTAAGTTTCATGATAAAGCCCTCCCTAGCCCTATTATACCACATATAGCTAAAAATAGCTACTAAAATACACATAAAATTTGACAAAATTTTATAAAAAAATTGCAGGCCACGTCAGGACCTGCGAACATTTTTTCTTCTATTTAGCTGTCAGACCTTAGAAGTATACCGCATACCGGCCTTTATTTTCAACTATTTGTTTGAAAATTTTCTTTACTTTTACAGAGCGCTGTGATATATTGTTTTTGCTATATAGAGGAGCGGGCGAGCATCAGTAAACGCGGTACAAGTCAAATTCTTAAGGGAGAATTTTTTTCCGCCGCGGCGAAAGGGCATCCCCGCCGAAGCGCAGCTTTTCCCTTGCCTGCGCTGGGTGCAAAGGTTAATACCCTTGCAACTGTCGCTTTTCAAGGCGTCGCGCTATTGGTGGAGTTTATACGATCTATAACTTGCCCGCAGCGTATGCCGCGGGCGTTTTTTATCGCCACTTAGAAGCGTTGCAAATATAAAAGTTTTTTAAAGAGAGAATGGTTATGAAAAAGTATAAAGTAGGCGTAATAGGTGCAACCGGTATGGTAGGTCAGCGGTTTTTGCTTCTGCTTGAGGCACATCCGTGGTTTGAGGTGACATGCCTCGCCGCCTCGTCCTCTTCTGCGGGCAAAAAGTACCGCGATGCGGTAAGACGCTGGCACATGAAAACACCCATGCCGGCAAAGTTTGCAGACATGCCGGTCTCAGATGCTTCGGCAGATAAAGAGAAGATAGCCTCGTCCGTTGACTTTTGCTTCTGTGCGGTGAACATGAAAAAGGATGAGATAAAGGCGCTCGAATATGACTACGCGAAGCTCGAGTGCCCCATTGTCTCGAACAACAGCGCACACCGTTTTACGCAAGACGTGCCCATGGTTATACCTGAAATAAACAGCGACCATCTGGATATAATCGCTGCGCAAAAAAAGCGCCTTTCAACCCGGCGCGGTTTTATAGCGGTGAAGTCCAACTGCTCGCTGCAATCATATGTACCTCTTTTACATCCGCTTAAAAAGTACGGCATAAAATGCGCCGCCGTTACAACTTACCAGGCGATATCCGGCGCGGGCAAGACGTTTGAGACGATGCCTGAAATTATAGACAATATAATTCCCTACATAGGCGGCGAAGAGGAAAAGAGCGAAAAAGAGCCGCTCAAGATTTGGGGCGAAATAAAGGGCGCAGAGATCGTGCCGGCAATCTCCCCGTCAATCACTGCTCAATGCGTACGCGTTCCCGTATCGGACGGGCACACGGCGGCATGCTTTGTAAGTTTCGAGAACAAGCCCTCCAAGGAGGAGATCGTAAGGGCCTGGACCGAATTTTCCGGCGAGCCGCAAAAGCTTAAGCTCCCTTCCGCACCCATGCGGTTTATACACTATTTTGAGGAGGACGACCGCCCTCAGGCAAAACTCGACAGAGATACGGAAAACGGAATGGCTGTATGCGCGGGAAGGCTGCGTGAAGATAATCTTTTCGACTACAAGTTTATAGGCCTCTCGCATAACACTCTTCGCGGTGCGGCCGGCGGTGCTGTTCTTCTTGCAGAACTGCTTGCAGCCAAAGGCTATTTCGATTGATTTTTTAGGCGCCCTATGCGGCTGTATGCGGCCGTGCAGGCATATATCGATGTTTTTAAGTCGAAAAAAAATTTTTAATGAGGCGAGTGAATAAATATATGACCGGTTTTTTCTATGGATCCGCCACGGCAATGATAACACCTTTCAACCGAACCGGGATCAACTTTGACTCCTTCGGCAAAATGATCGAGTATCAGATCGCGAACGGAACGGATATGCTCGTCGTTCTCGGCACGACAGGCGAACCCCCTACAATGACGGAAGAGGAAAAAGAAGCACTCATGCGCTATACCGTAAAAAAGGTAGCGGGAAGAGTCAAAATAATGTTCGGCTGCGGCTCGAACAGTACCGCGCATGCCGTTCAGGCCGCGAAACTTGCGGAGAAGATCGGCGCAGACGGGCTTCTTGCCGTGACTCCCTATTACAACAAATGCACTCAAAAGGGCGTTATCGAGTACTACAAGACTATCTGTTCGGCGGTAAAACTGCCCGTTATCGCGTACAACGTACCTCCGCGCACGGGTGTCAATATTCTGCCCGCCACCGCCGAGGCACTTTCAGAAATTCCCAATATGGCGGGAATCAAGGAAGCATGCGGGAATATGGAACAGATATGCGAAACAATGCGCAGAGTACGCGGAAAAATGGATGTATACTCCGGCGACGATAACCTCAATCTCCCTATTCTTGCCATAGGCGGCGCAGGTCTTATTTCCGTCGTTTCAAACATCGCCCCTAAAGAAACGAAGATGGTCTACGAATATATGAAGGCACGCGATTTGGAAAAGGCCAATGAGCTGGAAGATAAGCTTCTTCCCTTGATAGATGCATGCTTTATCGAAGTTAATCCCATTCCCGTAAAGTATGGCTGCAATGTAATAGGCCTCGACGCAGGCATCCCTCGTTCCCCGCTTACCGAACTTGAGGATGCACATAAGAAAATTATGGACGAATGTATCGCCAAATTAGGACTTAAAAAAATATGAAAAAGATTTTAGTCTGCGGTATCGCAGGACATATGGGCAGAAACATAGCAGAACTTCTAGTCGGCGACGACGAAGCCGAAATCGTGTGCGGCGTTGACAAAGTCGGCATTGCTTCTTTTGACAAGCCGGTATATATCTCCTTTTCGGATGTTAAAGAGGATCCGGACGTCGTTATAGACTTCTCCTCCCCCGCCTGTCTCAAAAGCGAAATGGAGTATTGCATCAAAAATAAAATACCTGCGGTCATCGCGACCACGGGATATACGCAGGAACAAATCAAGTACATAGACGAGTGCGCGGCGGTAATACCCATTTTCCGCACCGCAAATTTCTCCGTCGGTGTAAATCTCCTGGTCAAGCTCGTGAAAGAAGCTGCAGCTTTTCTCGGCGAAGATTTCGACATAGAAATCGTCGAAAAACACCACAGCCTTAAAAAAGACGCCCCGTCAGGCACGGCTATCATGCTTGCGGACGGCGCAAACAGCGCATTCGACGACAAGAAACCATACGTATATGGCAGAGGCGGAGCTGTGGGAAAACGCGGCAGCGAGATAGGACTGCACGCCGTACGCGGCGGCACGATAGTCGGGGAACACGAAGTTCTGTTCTGCGGCGATGACGAAATCGTATCCCTTTCCCACTCGGCTCGATCCAAAAAGGTCTTCGCCGCCGGCGCAATCCGCGCAGCAAAATGGATAATAGGAAAAAAAGCGGGCAGATACGACATGCGAAACATCCTCTCTTCCCTCGACTGAGCACCATGCAACATTTAGCGATATACAGCATTAAACATATCCGATCGAAAACCCGAGCAAAGATAACATCGGGGTCTATCTTTTATTACCCCCCCCCTCACGACGCACTCAGTATTTTTGAATAGAAATTCGACAACTTACCATCACCTCTCCGCTTGTTGGACTTGAAGGGACAA
>CAYLIO010000092.1:0-5256 GCA_964383655.1 uncultured Clostridia bacterium
GCCTGCGAAAACAGCCAGTCCTCCAGCGCGGGCATTGTATCGGTGCCCGGGAATACTACAGCCTGTTCCCAAACCGAATGCCGGCCATCTTTATATACAATAAGATTGAAAAGACCTTTATTCTGCGCCTCAATGGCGTCGTAAACTTCTTTCCCTGCCTCATAAGGTATAATCGGGTCTGAATCGCCGTGGAACGCGTATATGGGAATTTCGGCATAGATATCCGCCTTTGACGGATCGCCGAAACCGGCTATGGGTACTGCGGCGGCGAACAGTTCGCTGTGGCGGGCAAGCAAATCGTAGATAGCGATAGCGCCCTGCGACAGGCCGATAAGATAAATCCTGCTGCGGTCAATATTGTATGTCAGGCAGGTATCCTCGATAAGAGCGATTATTGCGCGGCATTCGTCCGATTCCTCCGTTTCGTCTACGGAGTAACTAAGATTGCGCGCGTCGGCTTCTTCTCCGCTGTCGTAAAGATTTACCCAGCCGTTGTTATAATCCTTTTCGGGGCACTGGGGTGCGATAACCATAGCGCCGTAAAATTTACTGTTTTCGTTCTCGATAAAAGGGCGGACAAAGGCATTATTAAGCTGGGAATCGTTATCCGACCCCCTCTCTCCCCCGCCGTGCAATGCAATTATCAAGGGAACGGATTCACTCATATCGTCAGGCATATAGAAGCGATAATTGAGAAAGTATCCTTCGTTGTAGAAGGTATCGGCCTCGAACAGGTTGTTTTTATACTCATTGAGCTGCGAGTTGGAAATATACTCGTAGTCGTATATTGCAACCGTTTCCGTCGCAGCAAAGGCCATGGACGTATTAAAATTAAAAATCAACAGGGCAAACACACATGCTAAAAGCGACAGCACACATGAAATGCACCTTTTAAACGCATGAATGTTCATGTTTTTTCTCCGCATAGATTTAAAAACAGCGGAAAGATAACGGTGCGACTGAACGCCGCACCATCATCTTTCTTCCTGAAAATTACAGGTCGCATTGTTGTGATAAACGTCGGCGCTTAACTTTCGCGCTTGCGCCATTTACCGATGCCGACTCCAACGCCCCAGGCTACAATACCTGCCGCAACTACTCCGTCTGCCACATACAGCCAGATCTGCCAGATGGGTATCTTATAATACAGAACTTCGGTGTTCAGTGCATTTGAATTGACGAATGTATAAAGTATGTTCTTTGCGGCCTGCCTTAAAACTATAGCGTCAGAGGTATCGGAAGAATCGCACCAATCTTCAGGCAAGGTTGCGAGGTTGAGATCTCCGCCCGCATAAGCCATTTGCCTACTGTTCATGTATTGCGGTATGGTGTTGAAATCGCAGATTACGGCGCCCCGGAACCCCCATTCTTCACGGAGAATTTCGGTGAGAAGCCTGTAATCGCCGCCGGTCCACTTTGTCCCTATGCGGTTGAAAGATGTCATTACGCCGCGGCTTTCGCCCTCTTTAATGGCGATTTCAAAACTCTTTAAATATATCTCGCGCAGGGACTGTTCGGTAAGCCATGAGCAGTCGCCGTTGATGCTTCGATGCGTTTCCTGCTCGTTTGCCACAAAATGTTTTACCATGGTAATTACGCCCATGCTTTGGAGACCGCGTATTTCGGCGGCAGCCATTTTACCGGTCAGCAGAGGATCTTCAGAGAAATATTCGGCATTTCTGCCTCCGAACATGCTGCGGTGAATATTTACGCCGGGCGCATATATTGCCGAATATGGCGTATCGTTTACGGTGCTGCCGTAGATGGCCTCCTCTCCGAGAATTTCGCCGAACTCCTGCATGAGTTCTTCATTCCACGTGGACGCCATTACAGGTTCGCTGCAATAGTGACAAGTGCCCTGGAAATCGTTCTGGTTCATGAAGCAGGTGAATCCCGCAGGGCCGTCGCCGTGAATGGTTGAGGGCAACCCGATCTCTTCGACGGCTACCGTTTGATAGGCCGCATAATTGAAGAGTTCTATAAGTGTATCCTCGTAGCAGGCGTCAAGAAGCTCATCCCACCGTTCGTCGTCGTAATCGACTATGGCGCTCCACGTCTTTTCGGGAGTTTCTTCGGGAAGAAGGTCGCGCACCGTAAGAGTTGTCGACGCCCTAAACATGGGGTACTCCTCTTCAGAGTAGTCGTTGGGATTGTTGTGCGAAACATCCCTTATTTCGTCGATGAGCGCACTTGACGCGGCGCGTTCTTCGTCAGTGGGAACGTCGGGCCATGTACCCTCCCAGTTTGACCTTGAAAGTATGGTCGAAAGCTGATAGTCGGAGTCGGTCACGCCTTCCCTGTCGGTATATCTGTTTTCGACGGTGATGCCCGTATCGGGATCGGTATTATAGCATATATCGGAGGATACATAGCAATCTATACTACCCACAACATCATGCGCATTTTTTGCGACGAGCAGCTTGTAATCACCGTGCTCAAGCTCATAGCCCGAAAAGCCGTTGTTGTTTGCATCGCGATAATCGTAAGACGCCGCCGAGTACGGATCGAAAGTTATTGTAACTGTATCAAAGTCGCCCGGGTCAATTTCATCGGTCTTTGCATATCCCACGAGAACACGCGAAGCCTTTTCAATCCCGCCTTCGTAATACGGCGCGGCACAATACAGCTGAACCACGTCTTTGCCTGCCATATTGCCGGTGTTTGTTACCTTGACTTCGACAGTATAGGTTCCGTCTTTGTCGATTTCGAAAGTCTGTGTAGAGCTTACTATCTCCCATTCGAAAGTAGTGTACGAAAGTCCGTAACCGAAGGGATATACCACCGCCCCGTCGTACCACTCTTCGCCGTCTGTTTCGCCGCGCGTTTCGTAATAGCGATAGCCTACATAGATACTCTCTTCATAGTCGACGAAATAATAGAGTCCCGCGTCGTACTGATCGGAATCGTCGGGGGTAGGTCCCGTGCCGAAGTTTACGAAAGTAGGGTCTTGTGTAAAGTCCGCCGACCAGGTATCTACCGTCCTGCCCGAAGGGTTAACTTCGCCATTCAGGATTTCGCCGAGGGCCATAATGCCCTCACCGCCCGTAAAGCCTATCCACAGAGCGGCGTCTATATCGTCGGCAAACGACGCATACGATGTATCTGTGAGGAAGGTAGCTTCAAACGCAGACGGAATATTGAAGACGACGATAACGTGCTCGAAATCGGCTGCGCAAACGGCCTCTAAAAGGTCTATCTCGTTTTGATCGAGTTCGAGATAATGTGAATCTTCAGAAACGGCTCCTTCGGTATCGCCTTGATACCTGGGTAGATCGAATCCCTCGCCGCCTATTCTGGTGATGACGACGATGGCCGCGTCGCTGTACTCGCCGTAAGTTGACTTAATATCAGAGGTGTACATCGACTGGGGCGTTTCGGCAGTGGCAATCATCTGGTTTCCGCCGCTGTCTAAATCGCTCGAGTTCGCCTCTCTTTCGTCGCCTGAGCGGGAATCGTCTTCATAGAATTCCTTCAATGCACGGTTTGTGGTAAAACCTGCTTCCTCAAGACTATCGTAAATGGTCTTGTAATCGACGCCGCTGAAACCGCCCGAACCTGAGTTGCCGTAAGAGAGGTTGACGCTATTTTTGCCGAATACGCTCACCTTTGCCCCTTCACTTAACGGCAAAGCCGAATCTTGGTTTTTAAGGAGCACAAAGCCCTCTTCGCAGAGTTCGATATTCATAGCGTTGGCGTTGGCATTGGCCTCTTCCCTCGTCTGGCTGTTTTCGGTGACGTACATAGAGACAACGCCGTCGGCAAACACGGGACGCGCACGCAGACCGAGCGCGAGGCATATAAGATTATAAAATATGCCGTTTGCAAGTATGGTTACGACAAGCATCAACACAATGAGAAAGAGCGACACTCCGAGCCATATTTTACCCGCTTTGCCTTTAAAAAATGTTTTGAGAAATTTCATAATCAAACTCCCTTAACGCTTAATAGTTATCGTAAGGCAGACCGTAATTTTCATCCCAGATAAGCACTGCGGAAGTGGTGATTTTTATGCAATCCACCGCAGGAGCGTGCGCCCTGAAAGTGGTACCGGAAATCGCCTTGGAGTTGTTGGTAACAAGCTGAATTAAATTTGCTCCCGCATCAAGGCTTACGTTGACGGAAATTTCAAAATCCTGGAATTCCGAAACGGTGCTGCCTGACGTGAGGGAAATTGTGCTATAGCTCAAAGTCCTGCCGTTGACAATAACCTGGAACTCATCTCCGTCAAACGAGATAGAAGTATTCTGGTCGCATGAAAGACGCAGAACTATCGTAGCGTCTGAAACGGCAACATCGGAAGCTATGTAGAATTCAAGCGACAATCCGCTTTGCGCAAGGTAAGACACATACCTGTTGTTGCTGGCGCCGACGTTCACGTTATAGACTATCATGCCCTCTTCTTGGGCCGTACCCGAATATCCCGGACCTACTTTGCCCGTGAGGTCTGTATCTTCGGCTTCGAATATGTATTCCGTCCGCACTGCCGTCTTTTCCCAGCTGGCGTAAATTTCGGTGTCGGAGGTTATCGCCTCAGAGAAATCGAAGGCGCTTGAACCGTTTTCATCGCTTGACCATTGTGAGAACTCATAGCCCGTGCGCGTAGGTGTGTACGAAGGCTGTGCAACGGTGCTGCCCGAAGCTATTGGATAGCTGTATTCGGACAGGGCTATGCCATAATAATTGTAATTGAACGTTACATATACCCGATCGGCACCTTCTTCTATCCAGAGCGCATAGTATGTCACGTCGGAAGTTATAGCCTCGGTGAAGTCACATTCCTGCGTGTAGTCGGAATTTATATACCAACCCACAAAGTCGTAACCTTCGCGCGTGACTTCCTGCGCCGAAACGGTGCTGCCGCTGTTGACGGAAACCTGTATATCGGTATCACCTTCGTAGTTGAGGTCGAACGTCACGGTGAACACCTGGTCGAAGACGGTTATCTGGAACCTTGCGCTTGCGCTGCCGACATACACCACTATGTTTTTGGAGCCTACCGCCGCCATGTTGGGATTGTTGGTGGTCACGCTTGAATCTGTCATGGAAATCTGGGAAGACGTGCCGTCTGTATAATATACGGTTACTACGCCGCCGGAGAGGTCGAGCGATTCATTTTTGACATACTCGGTCTTTGTGGGCAACGTGGTAATTTCTATGCTCGCGATTTCCTTGCTTTCGTCTATGCCGCCGGACGTACCGCCGCCATCGTCGGTGCTGCCGGAGTCCGAGCCGCCGCCGGTGTTATCAGAACCGCCG
>CAYLIO010000093.1:0-5201 GCA_964383655.1 uncultured Clostridia bacterium
TTTTCGTCTTCCACGGTGCGTTTCACGATTCGGGATTTATATTTGAACCCGTCGTCGACGAAAATGAAGTCCTCGTCCGAATAAGCCCGATCCCTTTCATTTTTTATTCCAAAAAATCATCGTGTTTTTTTCTAAAGACGGGTTTTTACAATATTTTTACTTATGAGAGCGTCCGCAATGGCAGCAAATTGCACGGGCGAAATCTGCTCTCCGCGCGTCATAGAATCAAGCGAACAGCTTTCTAAAACCATTCGAACGACGTCTCTGGGAAGTTTAAAGCAATGCATGAGGTTGTTCTCAAGCGTCTTTCTGCGAGATGAGAAAGCGGCGCGCACGACTTGTCTGTACACCCTCTCGTCCTTTACGCATACGTTGCTCTCTTTTATGTCTATTCTGACGACGGCGCTATCCACATTCGGCATAGGCGAAAACATTCGACGGGACACTCGTTTTATTATGCGGCAGGTACCGCGAAGAGCTATAGACGCTGTAATAGCGCCGTATTCCGCAGTTCCCGGCTCCGCACAAAACCGCTCGGCAACCTCCTCCTGTACCATTATCGTAAGCGAAAGGCACTTGCTTGATTTTTCTATGAACTTCATGACAAGCGGAGTGGTTATATAGTACGGCAGATTTGCTATGACGATGTACGGCTTGATCTCAGCCTCGAAAGACTGCATATCAGTCTTCATAAAATCGGAAAAGATAATCTTCGCGTTCTCTATGCCTGCGAGGGTGACATCGAGGATGCTTTTAAGTTCGCGGTCTATTTCAAATGATATAACCTTCTCAACGCGCGCTGCTATGACTCGGGTGAGCGTGCCTGCACCGCATCCTATCTCCACCACGGTACTGTTTCTGTCCGCGCCGGAACCATCCACTATGGATGCGAGCAGATTGGTATCCGCGATAAAGTTCTGGCCGTACTGTTTTTTGAATCTGAACCCCCGAGACTTAAGCAAGAGGTTCAGCTTGTTATTTTCTCTCTCTTCCATAAAATTTGTGTCTTTAAAAAAGAGCGCATTAACCTCTCATACGGTAAATTATTGTGCGCCGAGTCGCGGGAACAGTGAATGCGCATTTTTCCATACCGTTTCGGAAAATTCCGAAAGCGAAACCTCTTTTAAAGCGGCAAGGACAGATGCGATCTCTGGAATGCTTTCAGGTGTATTCGGAAACTCTCCGCGACGACTCTCAGGCGGGAGATACGGACTGTCCGTCTCGGTCAGCAGTTTCTCCGCGGGGAGCGCTAAAATCGAATTTCTAGCACGTTTGCTGCCTTTATACGTTATCGTTCCGCCAAAGGAAAAACTGAGACCTAGCAAAGAAAATCTTTGCGCAAGTTCCGGCGAATGTGAATAACAGTGCAGCAGAGCGCCGCAGGACAAGAGGTCCTTGTGGTCAGAAAGCGTAACAAACATATCCTCGGCACAGTCGCGGCTGTGTATCTGTACAGGCAGTCCTGCACTGTGCGCCAGGGACAGCTGACGGACAAACAGCTCGTGTTGCAGCGGTTTGTCCGTGGTGTCCTCATAGTGGTAGTCGAGTCCGATCTCGCCCACGGCTACACACTTCGGATGTTTTAAAAGATCTGCGATGGCGTTCAAGTCACCATCACGGTATTTTTTAAGATCATTCGGATGAAATCCTGCCGTAAAATATACAGCAGGATATTTATCTGCAAGGCGTGCACCATCCTCGGAAGATTTGAGGTCAAATCCCGCCGTTATAACTTTTTTTACACCCGCTTCTTCCAAGCGGCTTAAAAGAAGGGCAAAATCACCATATTCATAGCCCGTTAAATGGCAGTGAACATCGATAAATCTCATGAAAGAACACTCCCTGAGGGGACATCCTTTTCAGGACAGACCAGCGAAAGCGATCCGTCCGGCGCCTCGGCGCAAACAATCATCCCCTCGCTTTTGAGCCCCTTCATTTCGCGTACGGGCAAGTTGGTCACGACCACGACTTTTTTACCCACCATCTCCTCCGGCGTGTAATACTTTGCTATTCCGCTCAAAACGGAGATGGTTCTTCCGCCTATATCCACGGTCTCATGCAACAGCTTACTCTTTTTAACGGCCTCGCAGGCGATGACGGTGCCTACTTGCATTCTCACTTTTGCAAAATCGTCTATCGTAATCATCGAAACATCCTCAGCCTCTTGCACAGGCACGACCTGAGCTGACTGTTTTTCAATTATTCTGTCTATTTCAGGCTGCAAGTCGGCAAATTTAAGACGCTCGAACAGCGTTGCAGGTTCATTCGTAACTTTATACTCGTCCGGCAGCACATCGCCAAGCGCATGTATTTTTGCACCTGTCTCGCGCACAATCTTTTGCGCCGATTCGGGCATAAACGCGCTTAAAATCGATGCTCCGACATCTATCGCTTTTAGGAGAGTATAGAGCACCTGCGACAGTCTTTCACGCTTTGACTCATCCTTTGCAAGCAACCACGGCGTCGTCTCGTCGATAAATTTGTTTGCGCGGCGGAAGAGCGACCAAAGCGCGTCCAATGCATCTGCCGCCCTGAATGAATCCATGGCGGCCGCAACCTTTGAGTAGGTGTTTGCTATAATCTCCTCAAAATCCGCATCAAACTCTCCCGTCTCTCCGGTGCGCTTTGCAGTGCCGCCCAAGTATTGGTTCGTCATGGCAACGGTTCGTTTTACGAGATTGCCCAATACGTTTGCAAGATCAGAGTTCACCCTCTCACATACAAGTTCCCAAGTAATTGTGCCATCATTATCAAAAGGCATCTCATGCAGCACGAAATAACGCACGGCATCCACGCCGAATATTGAGGCAAGATCGTCCGCATACATTACATTGCCCTTGGACTTTGACATCTTATCCCCGCCCTGCAGAAGCCAAGGGTGGCCGAAAACGTGAGCAGGCAGCTCAAGCCCCAGTGCCATGAGAAATACCGGCCAATATATGACATGAAAACGTATTATATCCTTGCCTACGACGTGCACGTCCGCAGGCCACAGTTTTTTGAACTGCTTTGAAGGGCTGTCTGTATCATAGCCTATACCGGTTATATAGTTTGCCAGTGCGTCAAGCCAAACATATACAACGTGTCCCTCGTCAAAGTCAACGGGGATTCCCCATTTAAACGATGTACGCGATACGCAAAGATCCTGCAGTTTGGTCTTTAACGTACCGTCTGCCGCCGCCTTGGCAAGCTCCTCGTCCGACTTGCCGATAAACTCCTCGGCGAGCAGAAAATTGTTCAGCATTTCATTTTTACGCGATACGGGTGTTATGAATTCAGGATGCGTGCATATATGCTCGACAAGTCTGCCCGCATACTTGCTCATCTTAAAGAAGTATGCGCTCTCCCTTGCGGGTTTTACTTCTCTTCCGCAGTCGGGGCATTTCCCGTCAATCAGCTGACTCTCCGTCCAAAAACTCTCGCACGGAGTGCAATACATTCCCACATACTCGTCCTTGTATATATCACCGCTATCGACAAATTTTTTGAAAATCTTCCGAACGGTACGCTCGTGATCACTGTCTGTGGTGCGTATAAATTTGTCGTACGATATATTCATCAGATCCCATATACCGCGAATCTCTTTTGCGACGCCGTCCACAAACTGTTTGGGGCTGACTCCGTTTTCCTTTGCCTTCAGCTCTATCTTTTGGCCGTGCTCGTCTGTACCGGTCATAAAGAATACATCTCTTCCCTGAAGCCGTTTAAAACGCGCAAATGCGTCCGTAAGAATAATCTCATAGGTGTTACCTATATGCGGCTTGCCCGATGTATACGTAATTGCCGTCGTTATATAAAATTTTTCCGCCATAACTCCACCATGCGTAAAATTGTCGATTTGCGAAAAAAAGTATATCATATCGGCTCGCAATTGTAAACTTTTCTAGCAAAGCCAAAACACAGACATACAAACGAGTACAGCCGCACGTTCCGTACCCCCCCCCGTACTCTTGACATAACAGGCAAGGCTGTTATTTTTTTTCATTACGCACAAAAAGGAGAAGGGATGAGGTTGTAATTTTTTAACAATGACAGCATTAAAACAGCCGCAGGAGCGTACTCAACCGTGATGTAGCCGCTTTATTTATGTTAATATGTTAATTTGTAACAAAAATTGTGAGAGAGGTTTAGGAAAATAAAAATGAAAAATTTTTAATTTGTTTTGTTTACTTTTTTTCCCGCATGCTTATAATTGATAGTGTAATCGGTCGGTTGACCGTTTACATATAAATTTGCTCATCGTTTTCCCCCTTATCATACAAAGGCGGCGCAAGCTTCGGGTTTGCGCCGCCTTTGAATATGTACAAGGAAAATAATTACCGAAAATCGTATTTTTTACGTATTTACAAATCAAATCAGGCGCGAATTTTTTTTCACGCCCAAACATCTCGACCCTCTCAAACATCCGAACCGAGATCAATTTGAACTGCGAACTCCCCCGACCATAAACCGGCCGGAAACATCGTCCTCTTTTTCTTCAATTTTAGAACACTGCGTCGTCACACCAGTATAATTATTGCAGCGATCACTGAAGCCACTGCAAGCAGTGTACCCAATACGGGTATGCAGCAACACATGCGACGACGCGGAGGAGGACCTCCGTGATGTCCATGCCCCCGGGGACCGCCCCCTCTCGGGCCGCCGCCCCCTCTCGGGCCACCGCCTCCGCCTCTAGGCATATCTTTCACCTCCTGCTTCGGAAACCGAATACCGATTTCCTCTTCTCCCGGTATTTTACATCAAGCCTCTTATCTTGTCAATATCAAAAATTTACAAAAAAGCGAAAGAATTCTATCTGTTTTTTCTTTGTTTGTGCTATGATGGAAACAACGGGAGTCATGAGTCATGATAATATCTCATGAACTTAAGGACACCTAAAAAATCCTGAAAATCCTGAAAATGCTATGCAAAAAACCTGAGATATCCTTCTCTTTTTGACTGTTATGTGGTATAATATAAATAGCTGAAAACAGGAGGGAACAACTATGATGCAGAATGGATTTTTCGGTGTGGAAAAGCGACTCAACAGGCTTTCGGAACTGGGCGATCCTCTCGAAAAGCTTAACGCCGTTATCGACTGGGAACTCTTCAGACCCGTTATCGACCAAGGCCTTGCGAAAATGAAAACAGAGAGCAAAGAACCCGGCACACAATCTCCTTTTGATTCCGTCATGATGTTCAAAATCCTTGTGTTGGCACGG
>CAYLIO010000094.1:0-4978 GCA_964383655.1 uncultured Clostridia bacterium
AGTTCGCAGCGGAACATACAACCTTTTAAAGGGAATGATATCGGGGTCAAAAGCATGTGTTTGATTGCGCCCTGTGCCTATATCGCCTAAAAACGGCATAAAAATTCATATTTTTGAGGCATTTTAACGAATTTTTCTGATTTTTCGCGTATATATCCGTATTTTTTATGACGTTGGGGGCAAAAAATCCTCTGCAGAACCTTTT
This sequence comes from uncultured Clostridia bacterium, assembly GCA_964383655.1. GTDB lineage: Bacteria > Bacillota > Clostridia > Christensenellales > Borkfalkiaceae > Coproplasma. The sequence goes on from CAYLIO010000094.1 coordinate 206, forward strand.
GACCCCAACATCTTATATATCAGTTCACCGGAAATTTCTGATTTGTCCACATTGAAATTACCTATAAAATGTCGACCTTCACCTACTTTTTTCCACATGATATTTCTCCTCATTGACTATATTTTGATACATTTTCATAAGCTCGGCGACGCACTCGCTTTCGGTCATGGTTTTGTAATCGAAGCCGTATGCCTGCATAACCGCCTTGTCGTTATGCTGATGGGCGCGGCGGAGTTCTACGGGCATAGTCAGTTCGTCATATAAGTCAGCAAGAGAGCTTTCGGGATAGAGTGCACGGGCGTCTAAAATTTCCTGAGCCGTTTGTTCTATTTTTACCTTCTGCTCTTCCGTGGGGATCGGCCAAGTGAAATTATTGTAGACTATACTTGCCGAGTATCTGTAGTCGCTTTTTAACCTTCCACATACAGTTCTCATCCAAGCATTATGAACATTTGAGGTCAGCACACCAAAGTTATATAAATTTGTCTGCGGAATTATTAAAACGGAATCAGAAGCTATTATGTTTGAATCGATAAAACCAATGGGTACATATTTTCTATTCCCGGAAGATGCCCGCGGAACTATTAAATAATTTCCGCGTTCAGGTTGTCTTATTTCGCCAAAAAGCATAGGAAATTCTGCAAGTTTTCTGGTTGCTTCTCTGTTGCTTTCAGCACGAAGTATGGCTACTTTTTTAATTGCTTCCAAAATAGGAGGTACATTTTGAATAATCTTAGGTTCAACGCCTTTAAGCCATAAACACCAGCGTTTCTTATTGTTTATAAATTCTGTTGCCCCTAAAATTGGACGAAAAAGTTTTTCTGCCTGCGGAAATTTTTTAATAATCTCATTTTTAGTTTCTTCCGAATAATCACTTAAGAAACCGCCATCATTCGGCATACTTCCAAATAACATTTCAGGAACATTACAAATCGGTTTATTCCTACTCTCTACAAATACATTATCGGTGTTCATCAAGTATCCGTTTATATTTTGCGCTATTTGAGGACGGTCGGCAGAGTAAATTACTTTCGGTTTACTATTAGAAGCAGTGGAAAAACCTATAATTACGCAATGTACATGCGCCTTTATACTCGCCTCGCTGTCCCAACGGAATGTGCGGTGCGCAAAATCAATATGTACACCTGTATTAAACAATGGTTTCCAAAGATTTGTAACGCTTTCCCCCTGTGAAACAGAATTCGTTGAAACGAGAGCTACGCGAACAGACGTATCTTTAATCAAATCAGCACACTTTTTATACCAACAAGCAACGTAATCAAGATTGCCCGCATTTTTCCATTTATCGCCGAATACAGAAAGTAAGTCCGCTTTCTGTTCGACATTCATCAATCTTGCCCCCACGAAGGGTGGATTGCCCATTATGTAATTGAGCTTGTCCTTGGGGATAACACTCTCCCAATCAAGGCGCAAGGCATTCGTCTCTACAATGTTGGCATAAGACTTGAGAGGAAGGAAGTCAAGGTTCATATTGACGATTTCTTCCGTTTCCTTCATCATCTGACTTTCGGCAATCCAAAGAGCGGTTTTGGCAACTGTTACAGCGAAATCGTTGATTTCTATTCCATAAAACTGCCCGATAGATACCTTTATTAAGTCGTCGAGACCCCACACTATTTGACCACTGTGAATGAGTTTAAGGGCTTCATTCTCTAATCGACGCAATGACAAATAAGTTTCCGTGAGGAAATTGCCCGAACCACAAGCGGGGTCGAGGAATGTAAGTGTTGAGAGCTTTTTGCGGTACTCTTCTAACTTTTTGTTGCGAGTTTTATAGACCTGCGTTGTTTTAATCTGCGCAAGTTCATCGCGCAGGTCATCTAAAAATAACGGGTCTATTACCTTATGAATATTTTCAATAGAGGTATAGTGCATACCGCCCGAGCGCCTTGTTTCGGGGTTTAATGTGCTTTCAAATACCGCACCAAAGATAGTGGGGCTTATTTCGCTCCAATCAAAGTTTTCGCCGGTATTGCGCAAAAGCAGTTGCACTATTCTGTCATTGAACTGCGGAATTTCAATATCTTCATCGGCAAACAACCCGCCGTTTACATATGGGAAGGAGGCGAGAATTTCGTCCATATAGGGGTCGCGCTCCTCGGGCTTTGTATCGAGAACTTTGAACAGGTCGATAATTGCGCGGCGAACGTCCTTTACTGCAAACCCTTTGATGTAGTTATAAAATTTCATATGTTCGCCGAAAAGTCCGCTACCCTCCGCATACAGGCAGAAAACAAGGCGAACGCACAGTATATTCAGGCTTTTTAAAGTATTTTCTGCCGCAGGGTCTTTATACTGTTTCAAAATTTCGTCGTACAGGACGCCGACAAGCTCACCCGCTTTTATGGATATTTCCATTTCATTGCGGACGAACTCGCTGCCCGTATCGACAAGGAATTTGAGCCTGTAACATTCCTTCGGCAAATCACCCAATAAGATACTATCCGGCTCACCCGTGGGCTTTTCCATATCGTATATTAAAAACTCGCGGAAATTGCATACCACAATCCAGCGAGGCCGCTTAGAATAGGGCAGCTCCGCTGAATAACGCTTTGCCTGTTGAAAAGGTGTGAGATAGGAGCCGTCTGATTGCTTTATGGCTTTGCGCAGGTTTTTGTCGGCGCTCTTCTGCTCAATCAGAACGTGAGTTGACGAGATTATGCCGTCGATAAAACTTGTGTGATCTAGCATAACCTTATCTTCGAATCTTATTATTGTTTCAGGCTTTTCAATGCCCAACACCTCGCGCAAAAGCGAAAGCCAGAACGGTTGGCTCTCACCCTTTTCATAACCCTTATCATTCCAATATTCTGCAAAATTCTTCGCCGCTGTCTTCTGTTCTTTTTCAGTCATTGTTTCATTCCCCGTGATTGGCTTTCAACAATTATAGCATATAATATATGACAAACATAGTCATATTTAAAAAGTTTCTTTTATAAATCCAAACTATTTTGGTCGAGCAAGAAGCTAATAAGCCCCATCGTCACAATGCCTTCCTCGTCGGTCCGGGGACGGATATTTTCCTTTACCACGACGATTTTTTTGAAGGAATCGCCCACTTTGATGAGCGAGCGCTTTTCCTGCCGTAATTTTTCTTCCGTAGGCATTTCGTAAGCCGACTGAATATAATACTTTTTGCTGCCCTTGTTGGCAACGAAATCAATTTCAAGCTGCTTTAACTTGCGCTTGCCGTCGATTGTCTCCTTGCTCTCCACAACGCCGACGTCAACCGAATAGCCGCGCACTTTCAACTCATTGAAGATGACGTTCTCCATAATGTGGTTTTCTTCTACTTGTCTGAAATTGAGACGGGCATTGCGCAACCCTACGTCCGCCATATAATATTTGAGCGGCGTTTCAAAGTACTTTTTTCCCTTTACGTCGTAGCGCTTCGCGCTGTCAAAGAGGAAGGCATCGGTGAGATAGCCGAGATAGTTCTTTGCCGTAACGTCGCTGATTGACTTGCCCTTGATGCTTTTGAGCGTATCAGAAATCTTTTTGGGGTTGGTAAGCGATCCGATGGCGGAACACAGGAAATCGACGATGGAGTCCATCTCGTCGGGGTATTGCACATGATTGCGCTCGACTATATCGGAGAGGTAGACCTTTGATATGAGTGTTTTCAAGTATTCGATTTTCTGCTCTTCAGTGTTGCGTTCGAAGAGGGCAGGCATACCGCCATATAAATTGTACTCATCCCAGGCATCGTATTTGTCGCCGCCTTTAGCGGAATAAAACTCGCTGAATGATAGGGGATAGACTCTCACTTCATCGCCCCTGCCCCGGAACTCGGTGAGGATATCGCTCGACAGAAATTTTGAATTGCTGCCTGTAACATACACATCAAGATTTTTTTTGTATAGGTAGCCATTCAGAACGGTTTCAAACGAGCCGAGTTGCTGAACCTCGTCCAAAAGCAAGTAATACTTTCCGTCGTCGGTCAATTTGCTCTTGATATAAGCAGAAAACTTGTGCGGATCAACTTTGCGCTTGTTCTCTGCAATGTCGAGCATGTTCTCCCCGATTTTTTCGAGGTCATCCCCTGAATCGAAGGCAAATTTGATAATATGCCCTTCATCAATGCCCTGCCGCAGGAGATATTCGCCAAAAATATCGAATAGCAGCACCGATTTCCCGCATCGACGAATGCCTGTGATGATTTTTATTGAGTCATTATTCATTCTGTCGATAAGCCTTTGTAAGTACAAATCACGCTTAATCATAGCGGCCCCACTTTAAATAGAAATTATTGGACACGTCCACTTTTTTCAAAGTTGTTTTGATTATAGTGCAATCTTAAGTTGCCGTCAATGAGATCAAGGAAAATATTAGAATAGAAATGAGGATAAATGCGAACCAATCACCTGTAACGATGATATAATTCGGATTATACCTTTTGGTGCGCCTTCAGGGACTCGAATCATGTAAGCGAGTTGCAAAATCCCCTAATTTTGCGTGGAAATAAGGCAAAAATGCTTAAAAATGGCTCATTTATGAGCTTTTCAAAAAAGCGTTTACCAAACGTTTACCAATTATTAAAATAAACATTAAGGAGAACGTTTCCACGTACTTACACCCGATAAGCAAAGAGCCCGTCAAGCAATGAAAATTGCTCGGCGGGCCACTTTATTTTAAAAAATCACAAGAATATTGCCATATACGATGGAATACAAACTATCCGCCCATTTACAGACAGATTTTTAGGATGAACAATATATGCTCTGCCTATACGCTCATGATATTTCTCAATAA
>CAYLIO010000095.1:0-4950 GCA_964383655.1 uncultured Clostridia bacterium
AACTTGCGACCAAGTATCGAGCTTATCGGCGCCTGATGATCAGCCGCGCAGGCTTGCTCACGGGATTGGTCAGGATAATCGCAAACAATACTGCCTGACTTAAGTTGTCAGTAAGAAACAGGTACTTTAAAATGCAGAAAAAGACAAAAGAAGAAAAGAGAAAAAAAGTAAAAAAAATCGCTGAAGAGAAGCGTGCGTCGGAAAGCGTTTCCGAATACGACGGGGATGCCATAGTCTTCAAAGACGTGACTTATTCGTATGACGACCGGAGCGCGCCCGCTGTAAATAAGCTTTCTTTCAGTGTAAAAAAAGGTGAGTTTCTTGCGATAATAGGTCACAACGGCAGCGGTAAATCGACACTCGCACGGCTTATAAATGGTCTGCTCCTGCCCGACTCGGGCAGTGTCTCGGTGCTTGGAATGGATACCCGAGAGGGCAAGAACGTCATAGAAATAAGAAGACATGCGGGCATAGTCTTCCAGAACCCGGACAACCAGATGGTTGCTTCCATCATAGAAGACGACATTGCCTTCGGGCCGGAAAATCTGGGCGTGGAGCGCGAGGAGATAGGAAGGCGCATAACCTGGGCGCTTGATGCGGTCGGTATGAGCAAATACAGAAACGCCACGCCGTCACATCTTTCAGGCGGACAGAAGCAGCGTATCGCCATTGCGGGGGTGCTCGCCGTCAAGCCCGAGATTCTCATTTTAGACGAATCGACGGCCATGCTGGACCCCAAGGGCAGGCGTGAGGTGATGAGTGTCGTGTCCAGACTCAACAGAGAGGAGGGGATGACCGTTCTGCTCATAACCCACTTCATGGAAGAGGCTCTTCTTACGGATATGACGATTGTAATGAACAGGGGCGAAATCGTCATGCGCGGCACACCGGCCGAGATTTTTCTGCACAGCGACAGATTGGATGCGTATAACCTCACCCTGCCCAGGATAGGGGTTATATGTAAACAGCTGCAAGAAGCACATATCCCGGTGAGTAATTGCCTTACGCCCGAACAGCTCGCGGACGAGATAGCAAAAGCCGCCGATGAGTGCGGCATAAAGCGCAGAAAAATTGAATATATACCGCCTCATTTTCGCGAAAGCGCACATGAGTGGGATATAGACATAAAGGATCTGAGTTTTACGTATTCGCCAAAGTCGCCCTTTGCGGCAAAGGCGCTTAACGGTATAAACCTTCATATAGACGAGGGAGAGTTCTTCGGAATAATCGGCCATACGGGAAGCGGCAAGTCGACGCTTGTGCAGCATCTCAACGCCCTCATAAAACTGCCGCAGGCAGGCAAGCGTTACCGGGCAAAAAAGCCGAAGAAGGGGCAGCCCTCTCCCGTGCTTGCAGAGATCACTGTGGGGACGTTTAATCTTGCGGATAAGAAATGTAATTTTTTGAAGTTGCGCGAAGACGTCGGGATGGTTTTTCAGTATCCCGAGTACCAGCTGTTTGCCGAGACGGTATACGCAGACGTAGAGTTCGGGCTCAAAAATTTCCGTAAAAAGATAACAAAAGAAGAGACGGAAGAGGCGGTTAAAGCCGCCATAGAGATGGTCGGGCTGAGCTATGAAGATGTAAAGGATAAATCGCCTTTTGACTTGTCCGGCGGACAAAAAAGGCGCGTTGCCATAGCCGGGGTCATAGTCACAAGACCGCACATCCTCATTTTGGACGAACCTGCTGCAGGGCTGGATCCGCTAGGCAAGCGCGAGATTATGGATCTGCTGCATAAAATACACAGCGAATGGTGCTCCACGGTCATAATCGTTTCGCACGACATGGACGAGATTGCGGATAACTGCACGCAAGCCGCCGTAATTTCGGACGGCGCCGCGGCGTACTGCGACACGCCGCGCATACTCTTTAAAAAAGCGGACGAGCTCCGCTCGCTCGGGCTTGATATACCTCTTACCGCCAAGGCTTGCGCGCGCCTGAGAGAGCTCGGCATAGATATCGATACCGATTTTACGTGCTCGGATTTTTCTGAAAAGATAATAGAGATGTTCGGAGGGACTGCAGATGGTCAATGACGTTGTTTTCGGTCAGTACTATCCCGCCGAATCATTCGTGCACAAGATGGATCCGCGCGTCAAACTGCTGTTTCTTATTGCGTTTATCGTGGCCATCTTTATAGCCGACACGCTGTACGGCATGCTGCTGTGCCTTATATTTCTTATGGCGGCGATAATAGCGGCGCGTGTGCCGTTCGGCTCTGTTTTAAGATCGGTGAAGGGTATAATATTCATCCTTATGATCACGGCCGTATTAAATCTGTTCTTTCACGGCGGCGAAAACCTGCTCACTCCGGAGGATTTTCCCATCGCGATATACCGCGAGGCGGTGGTTTATACAATATTTCTCATTTTGAGACTCTTCCTTCTCGTTATGGCGTCCGCGCTTCTTACGCTTACAACCACGCCCGTGCGTCTTACGGACGGGATAGAAAGTCTGCTTACACCGCTCAAGTGGATTAAATTTCCCGTGCACGAGCTTGCGCTCATCATGAGTATAGCACTGCGCTTTATCCCCACGCTCATAGACGAGACCAACCGTATAATGGCGGCGCAGAAAGCGAGGGGAGCTGACTTTGAAAGCGGAAACATATTTAAGCGTATTAAAGCGGTGATACCCATCCTCATTCCTCTTCTCATAAGCGCGTTCAGGCGCGCGGAGGAGCTGGGCGACGCGATGGACGCGCGTTGTTATTCGGGCAGCAAAAACCGTACGAAGTATAAAAAACTCACTTTAAGCTTTCGTGATTTTATTGCGTTTTTGGCAGCGGCCGCGCTCATTGCCGGCGTCGTTCTTCTGAACATATACGCCGAGCAGATTTTTCCCGCCATATACGAGTATATTCTGATTTGATAAAAAGTTCGCGCTTCCCATCCGTCTGTTTTTTTGTATAAGACGGAAGAAGAGGGGTTTATAAAAAATTTATTTTTTCTGCGTATAACATATGAGATATGTAATTGTTGTGGCGTATGACGGCACGAATTACTGCGGCTGGCAGTCGCAGAAAAACGGTATGGCCGTGCAGGACCGGCTCGAGGACGCTTTATTTTCCGCTTTCGGCAAGAGGGCGACTATAATAGCGAGCGGGCGTACGGACAGCGGTGTGCACGCGGCGGGGCAGGTGTGTCATTTCGACGCCGAGCTGACAATTCCCGCTGAAAAGATAGCGGATGCTTTGAATGCCAAACTTCCGCCGGATGTTTGTGTTATAAAGTCGGTCGAGGCGCCCGAGGGGTTTCATGCCAACCGCTCGGTAGAGAATAAGACATACCGCTACGGCATGTATATCGCAAGGCGTGAACATCCGCTCAAAAGCAGGTATGCCGTAGCCGTCTTCCCCTGTCCCGATATAGAAAAAATGCGCTTTTGTGCGAGATTATTTGAGGGGGAACACGACTTTAAGGCTTACTGCGCAAGCGGATCTTCTGTCAAGACGACCAAAAGACGCATCTATTCCGTCATTGTGACGAAAGGGTTTTCCCTGGGCAGTACGGATATCTTCATAGACGTGTGCGGCGAGGGGTTTTTGTATAACATGGTCCGCACTGTAGCGGGGACTTTATACGCATCCGGTCTCGGTAAAATTTCGCCTGAGAATATAAAAAGATCGCTGTCCGAGGGTGACAGAGGTCTGGTCGGCAAGACGATGCCTGCGAAGGGACTTACTCTTGAAAGCGTGGAGTATGGCATCGAACTTTTTCCCGCCGAATAGAACGGTTCTTTTTTACTTTGTTTTCACATTAATTTTTTGTCAAGTACATCTTGACGTATATAATTGATTCACTGAATCGTTGCAAAATTTTGCCTGAAACGATACAATCGTTTCATAAGGGCATCGTAAAAAATGATTTACGCAGGAGAATTATGGATTTTTTTCAGTTTGCAGGCTATGCTGAATATTTTGTAGACTTCAGCTACAACGACAACAGTCCGGCGAACATGCTCTGGGTATGTTTGCTTGTGGGGGCGACCTGCTTTTTGATTGTCTATGTGTTCCAGGTTTTCGGTCTCCTGACCATAGCAAATCGCGAGGGGTTCGACAGGAAGTGGATGATATTCATTCCGTTCCTCAATACTTACTACCTGGCCGTTGTCTCGGAAAAGAATAAAGTGTATTCGATGAAGGCGAAGAATTTCGCCATAATAACCATTGTCGTCGAGGCTGTGCTCGTCATACTCTATATTTTTTATTACGTGTCGGCATTTATGTGCTGGGACTATATCACATGGACGAATTACTACGACCTCTATTACGTGATAAACGAAACTCCCCTGGAAAGCATGCCCGAATCGCTTAACTGGCTGTGGTGGATATTCTATTACGGCGATATGTACATTATCTCGTGGCTCAGAGTGGGCTATATTATTCTGAAGTTTCTGCTCCTTACGGCTTTCTTCCGCACTTATGCGGCGCCCCGCTATTTGCTGTTTTCTATAGTCGGCGCTCTGCTTCCCCTTACGGGTATACTTGTCTTCGCGGTGAAAAACAATAAGGCGATGAGCTATACGGAATATATCGAGCGCATGCGCGAGCGGAACTACCGTATGTATCAGCAGCAAAATCCGTATAACAACAATCCGTATAATAACAACCCGTATAATAATATTAACCGTCCTTCGAACAATGACCCGGGCGGCGCCGGCGGCTCATCGTCGTCAGGGGCTGATCCGTTTGACGAATTCGGCGGCTCTTCAGGCGGCTCGGGTAACGCATCGTCCGGCGACGATTCGCCATTCGAAGATTTCTGATTTTTATTTTACATCTTAAGATGCGCGGCACAAAAAAACGTTGTCGCGCATTTTTTTATTTACACGGCTTATGATTGTGTGGTAACATTTAGGAGAGGGTATAAACAGGCTTTATACGTATAAATTTTATTTATACCGGGATCGATATTACAAATGGACGTTGAAAACATAGCGGCAATT
>CAYLIO010000096.1:0-4922 GCA_964383655.1 uncultured Clostridia bacterium
GAACCCACACAACCAGCTTGGAAGGCTAGTGTTCTGCCATTGAACTACACCCGCATGGTATTGACGGGCAAAAAAACGCCCGAACGCGGCAGCAAGCCTCGTGCTTCAACTCAATGCTTATCGATTATAGCAAATAGTTATTTTCATGTCAACTTAATTTAAACCAATTTTACAGCGCGTTTTTGCACGCGTTTTTGCAGGTTTTCAGACGAATTTTGCAGTGCGTCTGACAGGGTTTTTACCACGTTATATAAGGGCTGAAAGAATCGCTCGACCGCCGCCTTCGCCTTTCATTTTTCACCAGTATTTTTGACGCATTACTCCTTGACATGGCAAAACATTTTATGTATTATTTCCGTGGACACGCCTGCTTTTTTTTCAAGCATATACACGCCTCATTTTTGTATTTGTATGTTTTTTCCGATAGAAGATAGATCTTCTCCGCCCGCAACTAGGACTTCGGCCCGCATTGATATATTCGGAACCATGTGCCATGAAGTCATAATTTGTATAGCTTGAGTTTATGTTCGCGTGCTATAACATATACCCAAATATTGTAACAGTACCGCAATTATGCGGCACGTGATGACATTAAATCAAAGCAGAGGGATATTGAGAAAATGGCGTCTTACTTAGACGATATGAAAAAGAAAATCTCCCAGCTGGTACGCTTTCCGTCACACCTGCAACCGGCCGAGAGCGGTAAACCATTCGGCGAAGCCGCGGCCGAGGCTCTCATCTACTTTCTGAGTCTCGCCTCAAGGCTCGGATTTGAAACGCACAATTATGACAACTATGCGGGTGAAGTCATCTTCGGAGAAGGTGAAGAGTTTGCAATACTTGTTCATCTCGACGTTGTTCCTGCCGGCAGAGGCTGGACCCGCGACCCGTTCGGCGGCGAAATAGACGAAGAAAACGCCAGGATTTGGGGCAGGGGCACTATGGACGACAAAGGGCCCGCCGTTATAGCACTGTATGCACTGAAAGCACTCAAGGACGAGGGTTTCGTCCCGAAAAGAAAGATTAAACTTATTGCGGGATGCAACGAGGAGAGCGGTTGGGCATGCATAGACCACTATAAGAAAGTTACGCATTTGCCCGACGAGGGATTTTCGCCGGATGCGAACTTCCCCGTCATCTATGCAGAAAAAGGCATCCTGCATGTACAGTTTGAATTTGATACAAACGGAGCGATGATTGCAGATCTCTCGGGCGGCGAACGCCCGAATATGGTGTGCGACCTATGCTCTGTCTCAGCAGACGCAACTTATGGCGATCCCGCAGAGTACGGACTTACCATTGAGGACGGGAAGATAGTTTCACGCGGCGTATCCGCCCACGCCTCCACTCCGGACGAGGGAAAAAATGCAATCGAGCCACTGCTTCGCTACCTTAAGCTGAACGATATGGCTGACCTGCTGTTTGTAAAGAAGTTCGACCTTAGTGAACTTTGCGACGATACGGGACGCCTCACATTCTCCCCGGATATTATAAGGCAGAGCGGAAATAAGCTGCACGTCACGTGCGATATACGCTATCCTGCATCATATGAGGCAAAAGACATCACGTCAATAATAAGCGGATACGGCATCCCATTCGAAGTATCGGCCTCACAGCCTCCGATCTGCGCGGACAAAGACGGCAGGCTGATATCCACGCTATGCAGCGTATATAACGAAGTAACCGGCCGCTCTTTAACCCCCATAGCGGTAGGCGGCGGAACGTACGCCAGAGCATTGAAGTATGGCGCCGGCTTCGGCCCGGAAGAGCCCGGCGAGAAAAGCACCATTCACGGTCCGGACGAATACATTACCTTTGAAAAGATCGAGAAATGCTTCAAGATATATAAGCTGGCCATAAAGCGTCTTACAGAGAACTGACATCGTTTATCGCAGGCGGGATACGCCGCTTTTCCTCTATATGATGTTTTTTTCTTGTTTCTTTGTCATTCAAACGGATAAAGTTTTGACAAGCCTTCAATTTTATGGTATAGTTTACGAGTCTCGGCGATATTTTGCGTCGCGCAAAAAAATTGCAGATGTACCCAAGTGGCTCAAGGGGCTCCCCTGCTAAGGGAGTAGTGCGGGAAACCGCAGCGTGAGTTCAAATCCCACCATCTGCGCCATACAGATATAATACGAACCCCTTTAAGGAGTTCGTATTATTTTTTTCTGTTTTAAATTGCTTCTCTGTGCTGCTTAAACCTTTCTTCTGCTCCGGTTGGTTTTCTTTACAACCGCAAAGTTTCAGAGATTGTTTATAAACGCCATAACGGTTGCCATAACTTCAGGATCCTCCTCACAGATCGCATCATAGTCGCGCGTCGAGAAAAAGCTCTCTCTTTCTTCCTCGCTCATCTTGTCCGCTCGCGCCACTCCGCTACCCAGCTCGGCAAGAAGCATTTCTGCGTTCTGCGTATTATACGGGTTATGACCTTTCCCTTTGCAAAGAATACACTGCGTGTTGCCGTCCGTAATGTCTTTCAGCACCGAGTACGCCGAAATCTTGAGCGTAACCTTCGGGTCTATGTCGCCTTGAAGCAACAGCGTTTTAACCCCGCTGCGGGACACCGCGCGCGACGCGCGCACATTCGCGTATTTACCGCATACAAACAGCCCCGTAATCTTTAAAAACGGTCTCATAAGCCGCGCAGCAGGCCGGCCTATCACTTCCCAGGCCCTGCACGAAATGACGCTTGACGGGTCTTCAGGCGCGGAAAATGCCACCGTTCCGTCCACCTTCTCGAATTTGCACGCACACAGCGCCGAATATCCGCCCATGCTGTGGCCGAAGTATACCATCTTCATTCCATTGAGCCTGTCATCGGCTTTTGCAAACCTTGCGGCGGAGACCAGGCATCTGGTGGAATGCTCCAGCGCCTTAAGCGACTTGCCTTCCGAAAGCGTACAACCTGACCAGTCAAACGCAAGAACTGCGCAGTCGTGGTTGCAGAGATAGGCTATCTCCGTCATATACGAGCACTGCCCCGGGCCCATGCCGTGTGAAAAAATGACGAGCGCGCTGCAATCCTTAAGGTCCTTGACCGTATATATAAACCCGTTCAGCTTATCCTTGCCTACAAATGTATGCACAGGCTCGGCGTTCAGGTTAAAGTCTTGTGCCGTAAAATACTTTAAGTACTTATTTTTTTCAAACCGGCGTCCGAACGCCGCATGCTGCGCATATGCGGCAAACGCAATCATGATCGCACAGTATAAAATTATGACTGCGGCAACGGCAATCAAAACTATCACATAAACAGGCATATAAATTCAAAAGGGCGGCTTTGGCCGCCCTTTTCCTCCTTTGTAAAATATACGTATTTCAGACTATATATTTATAGTCAAGTTCGGGCGCGGAATCAATCTCCGTCTTTTTCTCCTCATATCCACTCTTGCCAAGCAGCGCAAACGTTGCCTTCTTTCCGTCTTCGACGCCGGGCTGGTTATAGGTATTTATATCGAGCATGGCACCCGCATATGCCGTCTGCAGTTCAAGAAGGAACATCAGCTCACCGACGGTAAACGCATTCACCTCGGGCATATGGATGGTGTAGTTCATTCTTCCCGCACGCATGAGAGCATAAGCTGTTGCCCTGTTTTCGGCCTGAATGAGCTCCTGCATCGTATGTCCGCCCAAAAATCCTACGTCCGGAATATCCTCACAGCCGTAAGGAATGGGCATCTCGCAGGCATATTTCCCGACCGAAACAAACGTTATAACCTTATCATACGGCCCCTCTATATACAACTGAACCTGCGAATGCTGATCGGTGACGCCGAGACTCTTTACGGGCGTCGTCCCCGTATTAACAACACTGCCTTTCCCGTCCAGCGCTTTGCCTATGCTCTCCGCCCAGAGCTGACAATACCAATCTGCGAGCAGACGCAGGTTATCGCAATACGGCATCATTACATGAATGTTTTTGCCCTGCTTCATCGTTATATACATCAAAACCGCGCAAGCAAGCGCAGGGTTTAACGAAACAGACGGCTTACGGCACAGCGAATCCATATACGCCGCGCCGGCGAGCATTGCCTTTATATCTATACCGAGCACCGCCGCAGGCAGAAGCCCCACGGGGCACAACTCAGAAAATCTACCGCCGACTCCGTCGGGCAGGATGTATTTCTTAATCTTTCCGCCGAGAGAGCGGTCTATTTTTATGAGATTTCCCTTGCTTGCGTCGGTAGTAAATATCATGTTGCGCGAGAGATCGACCCCCGCCTTGGTGAGTATATCGGCTATAATGAGATACTGTGCCATCGTCTCGGACGTCGCACCTGATTTGGAAATGACGTTGAAGCACGTCTTTGCAGGCTCAATCACATCGAGAAGAGACTTCATTCTCATGGGATCGACGTTGTCCTCTACATAGAACTTAGGCGCACCGCCTCGCTCCTTTAAATTGAGTTCGTTATGATGAAGATGACACAGTGCGTTGAACACCATCGAGGGGCCTAAGGCGCTTCCGCCTATACCCAGCACGACAAAGTACTTGAAATTTTTGCGCACCTGCTTGGCCGTCGCTATAATATCCGCAACGATCTCTGTCTGATTATACGGCAGTTCCGTCCATCCCATATAAAGGTCATCCCTTCCGCGATTTTCGTCCACGTATCTGAACGCCTCTTTGGCTTTTTGTTTCACGGCTTTGAGTTCAGAGTCTTTTATGCCTCTGTCGCCGAGGAACTTGGACATCATGTTGTTATAGTCAACGGTGACACGCATGGATTTACGCCATTCTCTTGTCTTATATCCCATCCATATTCTCCTCTATAAAAAAGAATCTTTCCGTTGCTACATATTATAATTCAATTTGCGCTTGCAGTCAATCTCACGTATCCCGTTTTAAGAAATTTTGTAGGGGGGGAGTGAAGACTTTGCAGAACATCTGTTTATATGCTATACTTTTTGTATGG
>CAYLIO010000097.1:0-4811 GCA_964383655.1 uncultured Clostridia bacterium
TTTATTTATACCGGGATCGATATTACAAATGGACGTTGAAAACATAGCGGCAATTGCTACCGCGCCGGGTACGGGCGGGGTAGCAGTCATACGGATAAGCGGCCCGTCGGCGCTTGAGATTGCGGGGAAGGTGTTCACGCCGCAGGGTAAGACGGAAGTGAAGGACTTTGCCGCGCGGTACATGTACACCGGAAAAATCAGTGCATACGGCGGCATAGTCGACTACGGCTTTTGTGTTTACTTCAGTGCGCCGCACTCGTTTACGGGCGAGAACGTATGCGAACTTCACTGTCACGGCGGCGTGCAGCTGGCGCGTTCCGTGCTCAAGGCGGTCATAGCCGCAGGCGCGCGCCCGGCCAAGGCGGGCGAGTTCGCCATGCGCGCGTTCATAAACGGGAAACTCTCACTGTCTGCGGCCGAGGGAATGGCCGACATGATAAACGGCGAGAGTTCCGCAGAGGTTAAAGCGGGCAGTCTTCTGTATTCGGGGAGACTGACCGATGCCGTAAAAAAGGTGCAGCTGACGCTTAAGGACATACTTGCGCGTATAGGCGCGGACACTGATTACCCTGAAGAAGATCTCGAGAGCACCGACCTTAGAGACCTTAAATCGGAAATCTCGTCAGCGCACTCGGCGCTTGAAAAACTCTCCGTAAGCTACGACAGCGGAAAGAAGATAAAGAGCGGAGTAAACGTAGCCATATGCGGTAAGCCGAATGCGGGCAAGAGCTCGCTTTTAAACGCGCTTTTAGGTTATGACAGGGCTATCGTTTCACCCTCGGCGGGAACGACTCGCGACGTGATCGAGGGGAGTATAGAGATAGGCGGAATCAAATTCAATTTCGCGGATACCGCCGGTATCCGGGAAAAGGCCGGAGAGGTTGAAAAGCTCGGGATAGAGCGCGCAAAGCGCGCGCTTTTCTCTGCGGATATAGCACTTATCGTATATGAGGACGTGTTCGGGGAAGATGAGAAGGAGATTCTTTCATCTTGCAATTGCCCGGTTATAAAGGTGCGCAACAAGACTGACATCGACATGCCGAAAGGGGATGAGGATATCGCTGTATCAGCCCTTACGGGCGAGGGGATAGATGAGCTCAAAAAACTCATCTCGTCGCTCTCCGTACCGAAAGGGGCGCATGACGGCGCGTTCGTAATCGAGGAGCGGCACTACGAAGCGCTGAGACGCGCGTCGGACGCTCTTTTAAGCGCGGAGAAGGCGTCAGGTCCGTATCCTGCGGATATAGTATCGCTCGATATAAAGGAGGCGTGGGATGCTCTCGGCGAGATAACGGGCGAGACGGCCTCCGAGGAGATAATTAACACCATATTCTCCAAATTCTGTGTGGGGAAATGAAAAGGGAAGAAGGCAGTTTTATCGGGATTGAAAAATATAAAAAAGTGTATATAGAGAGAGGTTATATAATGGTAAATCTTGAACTTTACAGGGTGTTTTATACAGTGGCAAAGTGCGGCAGTTTGACTAAAGCGGCCGAGGAGCTGTTCATCTCCCAGCCTGCCGTATCGCAAGCTATAAAGCAGCTTGAGGGGCAACTGGGTACTACGCTCTTCAACCGTACGCACAGAGGGATGGAACTGTCTGTCCATGGCGGAAAGCTCATTTACAAAAAAGTGGAGGAAGCGCTCATGCTGCTCGACGGTGCGGAAAACACGCTCATCGAGCTGAAAACCACCGCAACGGGAACGATACGAGTGGGCGCCACCGACTCCATATTTTCTAATATTCTTGCAGATAAAATTGTGCAGTATCATGAAAAGTATCCGGCTGTAAAATTTGACCTTATAACGGGTACCACGCTGGATACCATAGAGCAGTTGAAGGACAATAAGTGCGATATAGTGTTTATAAACCTGCCGGTCGACGATAAGGACGTTACGGTGTCGGGCAGCGTAAGTCTTTTAAACGATATATTCGTCGCAAGCCCCAGATATACCGAGCTAAATTGCGGCGAAGTGCCTTTGAAAAAAATTCACGAGTTTCCCATCCTTATGATGGAGCGAAATACGGTGGCCAGACAGGCCGTAGACGGTTATCTGAGAAGTATAGGGGTAGCTCTTCAGCCGGATATAGAAGTGGCCAACTGGGATCTCATGCTTAAACTCGCCGTGCAGGGTATGGGTATAGGCTGTGTTCCGAGGGAGTACTGCAGAAAAGAACTTGAAAGCGGTGAGCTGTTCGAGGTGAACATAACTCCCGCTCTCCCCGTTCGCGGCGTGGGAATGGCGCTTCCGAAAAACGTGCCCGTACCCTTTGCGCTCAGAGAGTTTATCACTCTCTTTTCCTGATGCGGTATAACGATAAAAAGAGGCGCATGATGATGTGCGCCGTAACGCGCGAAATATAAGAGCACGAAAGTATATAAAATAGAAAACGCGTCCGCCGAGAGGCGGAATTTTGGAGAAACAGGATTCGGGAACAAACAAGCCATAAGCAAACATTTGTTCGGATAAAGACAAGCCGGAATCGATAATAAAACTGCGTGTGAGGGGGATAAGTCTGTTCGGAAAGATAAAAAAGGCATGCAGCCGGCTTCTGTTTGATCGTGCCGAAAGCCCGCTAGAATTTATATTCAGTTGATGATTAATTTATGAAAAATTGATTTATCGCCGGTATAAATGTATATGCAGGGACGAAAAACATGAAGAAAGTTTATTATTATTCGGATGAGTTAAACGATGATTTTGCCTGTACCCGGAATATAAAGAGTAAAGGTTTGCCTGACGATTATAAGTTTGTTCCGAAAAACAGGGCTTGGAAGACGGCGCGTTTTTTCGTGCATAAAGTTCTTATAACGCCTATAGCGATACTGTTGGACTCTTTTATGTGCGGCATTAAGAACAGGCGTGTTCTTAAAGGCTACAAGAATAAAGGTGCTTTTCTTTACGGTAACCATACGTCATACTTTGTCGATGCGGCTAACCCTACGCGCATAGCTTATCCGCGTACCGCAGACATAATAACCAGTGCGGATGCCGTATCCATAAAGGTCTGCGGCGCATTGGTACGCCTTTTAGGTGCTATCCCGTTGCCCGAAAGTATTTCAGGGCTCAAGAATTTTTCCGCCGATGTGGCATTTGCGGCAGAGAGCGGGCATTGGATAGCCATATATCCCGAAGCACATATCTGGCCGTACTATACAGGTATAAGGCCGTATCCTGCAACGTCTTTCAAATATGCCGCAAAGAGCAAACTGCCTGTATTTTCGTTCACTACCGTGCACAGAAAAAGGCTATTGAGACGTAAACCTAAGCGTGTGACCTATATAGACGGGCCGTTTTTCGCGGACGAGGCACTCAATTTAAAAGAGAGGGCCGAAAGCCTCAGGAAACAGGTGTATGACACCATGTGCGAACGCTCAAAACTAAATAATTGCGAGTACATAAAGTATTGCAAGGTGAACAGCGCAGAGCTTGCCGCCGTCTTAAACGGCGCGACGTCAGACTACAAAAAAAAGAGACGTGTTATCTTCCGTGTTCCTGAAGCAAAAGCAGAGGATTATATAGCGGAACAGGCAGAAGAGATGCTTAAAGCGGAGAAGAATTCTGTATGAATTGCCGCTTTAGGTGATTTCTGCAAATAAAAACCTCCGATAATATTTAAGCCGACTATCCGTAACCTTCATGTGGCGGGTAGCCGGCTTTACTTTTGTTCGATAACTTCGGATGCCCGGGTAAGGGCTGTCATGACCTGTGTTGTTTTTCTTTTATTTTTGTTACAGAGATATATATGGAAAGATGTCGGGGTCATGCCGTTTACGCGCCTGTTTTTCATAAAAAATCACTAAAATTCGCTGAAAAATCGGCCGAATTTAAAAAATGCGTCAAAAACCATGCGTTTTTAGAGGTTCCCTTAAAAGATTTTTTATTATTGAGCAGTTTGGATTCATAGATTTGAATGGCCTTGACTTTTTATTTGCAGGCTTTAAAGTAAAATGAAAACCCGCTTAAACAGTGAGGCTTCGGCCCGGTTTTACCTTTTTTAACCGCAAAACTCGGGAGACCCCTTAAAAGAACGCAGGAGTCAAGCTCTGCCGTGGTGCGCGAGCGAAGCGATGATCTGCCGAAGGGGCCATCGGGGAAATGGCAAAACCGCCATGTTTACCATAATGGCGGCGAGAAGGGGATTGTCGTTCCGCCCTGCTTTCGTTATCGCTCGTTTGTTAACAGGCAGTACTAACGGGAAGAGCTGAATTTTTTTGAGCTGACCGGTATCGGATTTATGTTTTGAAATATTTGATAGTATAAGTGCAATAGGGCGGGTATATATTTGTTCCGCTTCTTTTAAGAATTTATAGCATAAGGTGCAAATAATTAAGGTAAAAACCCGCTCAAAGGTGCAAATAATTACTTAAAATACTTGCCCAAAGGTGTAAGTTACTATATAATGGCTATATAAATATTCAGGAGTGTGTTTATGGAGCGGTCAGCCATTAACCAACTTATAGCTTGGAACGATAATAAGAGAAGAAAGCCTTTGATAGTGTGGGGAGCAAGGCAGGTCGGCAAAACTTACCTGATAAAGGAATTGTTCGCTAAAACATATTACGGCGGTAATTTCGTCTATATTGATTTTAAGGTCGAAGATGAAATAAATAATTTCTGCATGACAACCGCCAACGCGCAGAAGATTATAGAGTATATTTCGCTTTTCAAAGGTGTAAAAATAACGGAGAAAACGCTTCTTATTTTCGATGAGATACAGGAGTGTCCCAACATAATTTCTTCGCTCAAATACTTTTGTCAGGACTTTCGTTCCATTCCCGTCATTGCCACGGGTTCAATGGTGCGGG
>CAYLIO010000098.1:0-4762 GCA_964383655.1 uncultured Clostridia bacterium
GCACCCCTGCTTTGTCCGTCTTTTCATAACTATTCGTAAAATCCATGTTTGAAAGGCGGGATGCGGCGTTATATATAAGTACGAAAACATACCGTGAATAAAAGCGGCTGTTTGAAGGCATGGCTTAAAATAATGCAAGGAGGCAAATGTATGAACAGCAACAGATTCACGCAAAGCAGCATACAGGTAATCAACGACAGTAAAAAGACAGCCTTGAATTACGGCAATGCGGAAATTGTGCCGGTACATCTTTTGTACTGTCTGTTGAACAAAGACGGGCTTATCTCGCGCATTCTCTCCCGCTCGGGCACGGACACGGACGGGCTTTTGCGCGGCGCAAAAGAGGAGATAGAGCGCCTGCCGAAGAGTACGGGTTTATCTCACGCGAACATATTCCTCTCGGCAGCGGCGGGCAGGATTTTAAACGGTGCGGATAAACTCGCCAAGGATATGAAAGACGACTATATCTCGGTAGAGCATCTGTTTATAAGCCTCATGGACGAGAATGACGGTGCATGCTCCGCGCTCTTGAAGAGCGCAGGTGTTGGCAAAGATGAGTTTTTGCGGGGGCTTAAAAAGGTGCGCGGAAACACGATCGTGAAGTCGGACAACCCCGAGGACACGTACGACGTGCTCGAGAAATACGGCACAGACCTTACCGAGGCGGCCAGAAAGCATAAGACGGAGCCCGTCATAGGCAGGGACGAAGAGATAAGGGACGTCATAATGATCCTTTCGCGCAAGACGAAGAACAATCCGGTGCTGATCGGCGAGCCCGGCGTGGGTAAGACGGCCATAGCCGAGGGGATTGCACAGCGTATCGTGAAGGGCGACGTGCCGGACGGGCTTAAGGATAAGACGCTCTTCTCGCTGGATATGGGCGCACTCGTGGCAGGCGCGAAGTACAGGGGTGAATTTGAGGAAAGACTTAAAGCCGTGCTCGAGGAAGTGTCGAGATCTGAGGGCAGGATTTTGCTGTTTATAGACGAGCTGCACACCGTTGTGGGTGCGGGTAAGACCGATGGCGCGATGGACGCCGGCAATCTGTTAAAGCCGATGCTCGCGCGAGGCGAACTGCACTGCATAGGCGCCACGACGCTTGACGAGTACAGGCAGTATATAGAAAAAGATGCGGCGCTCGCGAGAAGGTTCCAGCCGGTAACGGTGAACGAGCCTGCGGTCGAGGATACCATATCCATTCTGCGCGGGCTTAAAGAGCGGTTCGAGATATTCCACGGCGTACGCATACACGACGACGCGCTCGTGGCTGCGGCAACGCTTTCGAACAGGTATATTTCCGACCGCTTCCTGCCCGACAAGGCCATAGACCTCGTGGATGAGGCGGCTGCCATGATAAGGACGGAAATGGACTCGATGCCATCCGAGATGGACGCGCTCAATCGCAGAATACTGCAGCTCGAGGTCGAAGAAAAAGCGCTGTCTAAGGAGCAGGACAATATGTCTGCTGCCAGACTTGAGGCGCTTAAAAAGGAACTTGCCGACGACAAGGAAGCGTTCCGGCAAATGAAAACCAAGTGGGAAGATGAAAAGAAGGCCATACAGGCCGAAAAGCTTCTTAAGGAAAAAGTTGACTCGGTAAAAGGCGAAATAGACCTTGCGACAAGCAGCGGCGACCTTGAGAAAGCTGCAAGGCTGAAATACGGAGAGCTGCCCTCGCTCGAGAAGAAGCTCGAGGAGGCAAAGGCGCAGAACGCGGGAAGAAAGGGCGAGCTTTTGCAGGACGAGGTGACCGAGGAGCAGATAAACGAGATAGTTTCGCGCCGGACGGGCATACCCGTCGCACGGCTCAAAGAGGGCGAGCGCGAAAAGATATTGCACCTTGAGGAAGATCTGCATAAACGCGTGGTAGGACAGAACGAGGCCGTAACAAAAGTCTCGGACGCAATTCTGCGCTCGCGCGCAGGGATCTCTGACCCCGCACGGCCCATAGGCTCATTCCTCTTCTTAGGCCCTACGGGCGTGGGCAAGACCGAGCTCGCAAAGGCACTTGCCGAGAATCTGTTCGACGGCGAGAAGAATATAGTGCGCATCGATATGTCCGAGTATATGGAGAAGTTCTCCGTGTCGCGGCTTATAGGCGCACCGCCCGGATATGTCGGATATGAGGAGGGCGGCACGCTCACCGAAGCAGTGCGCAGAAAGCCTTACTCCATCGTTCTCTTCGACGAGATAGAAAAGGCGCATCCTGACGTGTTCAATATCTTGCTGCAAATTCTTGACGACGGACGGGTGACCGATTCGCAGGGACGCACCGTAGACTTCAGAAACACCATAATAATTCTCACATCCAACTTAGGCTCTGCGGATATAATAGAAGGCATAGAAGACGGCGAGATCTCCAAGGAGGCGCAAGGCAGAGTGTTCTCCGTTCTGAGACAGTCGTTCCGCCCGGAATTTTTAAACAGGTTGGACGAAATAATCATGTTCAAGCCGCTGACGCGCGACAATATAGGCGGTATCGTGGATATTCAGCTTTCGCGTCTTTGCTTAAGGCTTGAGCAGGAGAACTTAAAGCTTGAAGTCACAAAGAAGGCAAAGGACTATATCTCGGAGAACGGCTATGACAGCGTGTACGGCGCACGGCCTTTGAAGAGATTTATACAAAAATACGCCGAGACGCCTATAGCTAAGTTTATTATAGAGAAAAATCCGAAGGCGGGATCTGCCATAGTTCTCGACGCAGACAAAGACGGGCTTTTTATAAAGCAGTGATTCTTATAAGGGTGCGGGCTCGGCGAGGTATCATCGCCTTGTCCGCTCCTTTTTTCGTGCCCGGCTATTAGATTTACGATCAGCCTAAAGCTACGTCCAGCACCATCATCAGAGCAAATCCTGCCATGGCGGCCCATGCGCCAAGGTGCGGATGCGCGTCAAGCTTGCTGTCGGGGATGAGATCCTCCGCTACCACAAAAAACATGGCTCCCGCCGCAAAGGCCAAAAGATACGGCAAAACAGTCGTAAGCGACGCCGCGAGGAAGTATCCTATGACTGCGAACACCGGCTCGACGACACCTGATCCGGCGCCATACAGAAAGGCCTTGCTCCTGCTGCCCGTTGCATTCTTCATGGGCAGAGCCACGGCCGCGCCCTCGGGAAGATTCTGTATGCCTATACCTATGGCAAGTCCGAGCGCGGCAATATATGCGGCCTCTCCGCCTGCGGCCGCCGCACCGAATGCAAATCCTACGGCAAGGCCCTCCGGAATATTGTGTATCGTCACGGCAAGGAAGAGTTTCGCAGGTCGCGTAAGCGCCACATGCGGCCCCTCCTCTTCCGATGTACCCTTGTGGAAATGCGGCACCGCCTTGTCCAAAAGCACCAAAAAAAGTCCGCCGATTATAAAACCTGCAACGGCGGGTATAAACTTTAAGCTACCGTAATTCGCCTCGGCCTGATCGATGGAAGGTATGAGCAGCGACCACACACACGCCGCTGTCATGACTCCCGAGGCAAAACCTAAAAAAAGCGTGTTGACTTTAGGAGATATGTCGCCCTTAAAGAAGAATACCACAGCCGACCCGATCGCCGTCATCACGAATGTGATACAAAATCCTATGACAATTATCGCCGTCGTGCTCATGTTCCTCTCCTCGTTTTCATATTCTCGCCGAAGCCGAAATTCCGGCTTCGGCGCAGGCTACCCCCCCCCTCTCTTTTTCTCATTATTATTTATTATAAGACCGGGAGCTGTTTACTTGCGATCTGTGTTTGATTTTTCGCATCAGCCGGGCCAAAAGTCTTACGGGCAGGGTGTATAGCCTGAAAATCTTTTTATCTATAAACCAGCCTTCGCGTCTGATCTTATTGTTTTGTTTGATAAGACTTTCGCAAACCTTTTCATAGGGTACGCATTCTATACGCTGCTCTCCGTCGCTTAAATTTTGCGCCGAAATCAGCTTGTCTAAGGCCCTTAGTTTCGGGAATATTCGATTGCCGGGGTCGTTATATATCGCCGTATTTACAATTATATCGCAGAAGTCATTGTTCAATCTGTAGCAGTTGTTCCTGAATGCTATGCTAAGTCCGCGTTGTGCCGACAAAACCAGATTGCTGCTTATGGCATCGAGCATATCAGCAATCATTTCTGCTGACCAATATAATTTTTTATAGCCGACGTAATGCACACAAGTAAATAACGGCATGGCATAGAATTCTTTTGAAGCAATCATAGCTTGTAACATAAAGGGCGGATCCTGATATCTCCTGTATGCGGGAAACTTGATCCCGCTGTCCAAAAGGAACTGCCTTTTATAAATGAAGCGATAAAAAGCGTAATCGTACTGGTAGTCGCTGAATTGAACAAGCCCCTCCTCTGTAAATGTATTTCCGCTCTGTGCTCCATAGAATTTCTCTATGGGACTCTTTACGCCTTGCTGAATGATAATGAGTGAACCGCCGCAGATATTCACGTTGTTGGCGGTAGCTTTTTTATACATCGTTTCGAGCACATCATCGGCCGGATAACAGTCGTCGGCGTCTAAAAAGGCTATATATTTGCCTCTTGCTGCGACAATACCCTCATTACGCGCAGCCCCCGCACCGCCGTTGCTCCGGCGAATATAGCGGATTCTGTCGTCCATTTCGACGTAACGCGCAACTATTTGCGCAGATGAATCGACAGAACCGTCGTCCACGCAAATAATTTCCATTTCCTTTAATGTCTGTTTTGTAACGGAGTTAAGGCATTGGGCAAGATATTTTTCCTCGTTATAAAAAGGCACAACGACAGAAATTTTTATCC
>CAYLIO010000099.1:0-1868 GCA_964383655.1 uncultured Clostridia bacterium
CGGCATCATTTATTGCTAAAATAAAATTCAGAAAATAGAGCAGAGCCGCAGGGCAGCGCCCTGCGGCTCTGCTCTATTCCCGGATTGCTTTGCCGAGTAATCATATTTTGTTATACTTTGATGACGGGGCAGAAAATTTTTATTGATTTTAAGTTTAAGCGCAAAATAAGTTGACAAACTTTTTTTCAGCGCATATACTCGTGGAGTAAAAAACAAAGAAGCCGCAGAAAGCAGGCGCGATTTTTTTCGCTTAATCTCCTGCCGAGGTGTTCGGGAAGCGTGTTCATACTTAAAGAGAAAGAAGTATCTTTCTTTTTTTCGCGTCCTTATGCCGCTGCGGTGTAAGGGCTTTTTAAATTTTCAAAGGAGGTAAGGATTTGTCAGCTAATTTCGAAGCAAAAAAGCTGGTTGTCGAAGAGATAACCTCTAAGATTAAGCAGTCCAAGTCGGTTGTATTTGTAGACTACAACAAGCTGACCGTTGCCGAAGTATCGGCGCTGCGCAACAAGTGCAGGGAAGCGGGCAGCGAATACAAGGTCTATAAAAACACCCTTCTCAGAAAGGCTTTCAACGATATGGGCTATACCATGTTTGACAATGATCTCAACGGCCCTACGGCTGTTGTTTTCAGCGCGGACGAAGTAACTGCGGCCAAACTTATGAGTAAAGCCTCAAAGGAATATGACGGCAAGATCGTCTTGAAATGTGCTTTCGCGGACGGCGCGTATGTTGACAAAAAGGGTGTCGAGGCTCTTGCAACCATGCCCGGCAAGAACGAACTCATTGCAAAGATGCTCGGCTCCATGCAGGCACCTCTCTCCAACTTCGCAGGCGTACTTACCGCGCTTCTTTCCGGTATTGTGCGCGTGCTCAACGGAATTGCGGAGAGCAAGGCGTAATTTTCCGCGCGGCGGAAGGGAAACAGGTCTTACCCGCCTCAAAAGAGGTAGCCGGCCCCGGCTGCAGGGCGTTATAGAAAGATAAAAAACAATCGGAGGAAATTTTTAAAATGGCAGATATCAATAAGTTTATCGATGAAATAGGCAATATGACGGTTCTTGAGCTCAATGAGCTTGTTAAAGCTTTAGAGGAGAAATTCGGCGTTTCCGCCGCTGCTCCCGTAGCAGTTGCGGCCGCTCCCGCCGCAGGTGCAGGCGAAGCCGCTCCTGCAAAAGAGGAGAAGACCGAATTCAACATCGTTCTTAAGGACGTAGGCGCAAAGAAGATAGACGTTATCAAGGTTGTACGTTCATTCACCGGTCTCGGGCTTGTAGAAGCCAAAGCCGCAGTTGAAAAGGGCGGCGTTCTCAAGGAGAACGTGGCTAAGGAAGAGGCTGAGAAGATATTGGCTGACCTCAAGGCCGCAGGCGCGACCGCCGAAATGCAATAATCGCGCAAACCAACGAAATGTTTGCAGACAGGGTGTGCGGGGAGAAGTCGCACGCCCTGTTTCAGCCGCACGAAAAGTGGAAGCGTGGTGAAAATTACAGGCTGAGCTATAAATTACTTGACGGGATATATAAAAACAAGTAGAATGAAATAGCATCAGCGAAAAATCAACTCAGGGTAGCAATACTATGTTATTTAGAAAGATAAGGCGCATGATATTCGGTGTTGTAATGGCCGTGACTGTCTGTCTGGCAACCGTATTTTCCGGTTGTGTTGTAGAGACGAGGCATCCGCGCGTCAATATTACTGTCGAATTTAATGACGAAACGTATGTTTTAGAGTACATGCTCTACAGGAACATGTATCCCCAGACGGTGCGCCATTTCATAGAACTTGCCGAGTCGGGCTTTTATGACGACACGATAATACATAACTACACCTCGAACGACTGGTATGGCGGCGGTTATATATATAACGAA
>CAYLIO010000099.1:1968-4668 GCA_964383655.1 uncultured Clostridia bacterium
GGGGCTCAGCTATGATGCCGCTTATGACGCCGGAGCTATGGATGAGTACCTTAACGATGCCGACAATTATCTTGAGGACGATTATATAGAGTTGTTCGAAAGCGGTAGGCTCACCGCATCGGTATATACCGACTATAGCGACTATGATAACGGCGAAATAATCCTGGATGACGAATATGCGTACTATACGCTCTACGGCGAATTTGAGGCCAACGGGCACTACGTAGAGAACGGACAGAAAAGCGCGGAGCTCGGTTCGCTCAAGATGTATTACACCGACAAGGTGGAAAACAATACTCTTCAGTTATTCGCCAAGACAGGGAATAATGAGGTTGTAACTCGTAACTACGGGTACAACAGTGCGACAAGCTTGTTTGCAATACAGGTCGAAGACAGCTCATCCTTAAGCACGTCCAACTATTGCACGTTTGCATATCTTCGCAACGATAATGCCGTTGAAGTATTAGAGGAGCTTATCGAGGCTATAGAAGACTATATAGAAGAAGAGCACGGCGATGATACGGACGAATTCGAAATCGAAGTGAGCGGCGTGGGCGTGGATAACATTGATACGTTGACCGAGGTGCAGTACGTAACTTACACCTTACCCGAAGTGCCTATCATAATCAGGTCCGTGAAGGTAGTAAAGTATTAATCTCTCAAAACAAGTATAAAGACGGGGTCGCAGGCATCGGTTTGCGGCCCTTATTTTGGTATGACGGCATGCCCGTCATACATAGACGTAACCGACATAGGTCGGCAGCATGATTCGGCCGACATTGTAAAAGAATCTGTGGCAGAGCAAGCGGAGTAAGCATAGTCCGTATAGTAAACGCCGCAGAACAGCGTTGTTTCACGGCATCTGTTGTCGCTCAAGCGGCAATCTGACGCCATAAAAATTTCGGAAAACAACTGATGCGGTCGAAAACAGGTTTAACGCTTGAAAAGTACTAGTGCGCCATGGTACAATGAGACGGGAAACAAATAAGTGCAATGGAACGATATATAGCTTTCGATATAGGAGACAAGCGCATAGGCGTGGCTGTATCCGATCCTTTCAATACATACGCGCTTCCCTCCGGAACATATGTGCGCACGGGGTTCTCGCGCGATATAGAGGCGCTTGCGGCCCTGGTTAAGGAAAAGGGTGCAAACGGCATAGTATGCGGTCTTCCTTTCAATGCAGACGGCACGTCGTCCGTACAGACGGAAAAGACGGAACGGTTTATTTCGGCTTTGGAGACGGCTACGGGCATAAAGATAGTGCGCGAGGACGAGAGGTACACTTCCGTCGCTGCGCATGAACTGCTGCACGAGGCGGGGAAAAAGGCGAAGACTCATAAAAAATATGTGGACGCGCTTGCGGCGGCCGGCATACTTGACGGATACCTCAAAAAAATGAGAGCAAGAAGCGGCGAGAAAGGTTCAGAAAGTTAATTGTGCCGCAGGCCCTTTTCCATTGCTTTATATAACCTGAATTGAGATAAAGCATCGGCTGATATATCCGGTGATTTTAAAATATGGAGCGAAATTTAATGAAAGAAAACGAAGAAAAAACGGAAGACTGGATGGATGAAGAAATCGAGCTTATCGACGAGGATGGCAACACACTGAAGTTCAGGCTTTACGACGCCGTCGAATACAAAGGCGAGAAGTATGCGTTCCTCTTTTCTGCGGAACCGGATGAGGAGACCGGCGAAGAAGAGATGGCGATATTCAGATTCAACGAAGAGGAAAAAACGCTGGAAACATTGGATGAAGATCTTCTCTACGAGGTCTTTAAATTTTATATGGGTGAGGACGAGGACGGCTAAAGGCCGAAAAACAGAGAGCGCGAGACTTTTAGAGCGGCGTGTTTTAAAATGCACGAATTCCGGTAAGCGCTTTGTATATTTTCCTAGGCCGAAATGCGGCCCGATCGACCGGGCAAACGCATTGATGTTTCTTGTCTCGGATATGAGCAAACATGTAAAAGGGCAGGTGATGCAGATATGCAACGGGGCGATTTTATAAGATTTGGCAAAGGAATCGTTGCTCTTGCCTGTGCGATATTTTTGACCATTGCGTTGGCAGGTTGCGGCAATGAAGGTATTCAGCAATCGACAACGGATTCCTCGTCTTATGCGGAAGATATGGATTCCGACTCGCTCGAATCTCAGGAGGAATCGGGCGGTCAACAGTCGGATAAAGGAGCCGAGGATATGGAAGTAATAAAGATACGAATCGACGACATTGAGGTTGATGTTGAATGGGAAGACAATGAATCCGTGGACGCATTGAAGAGTCTGCTGAAAACCGGCGATATAACAGTCTATATGTCCATGTACGGAGGCTTTGAACAGGTGGGCGCTCTCGGAAGTTCGCTTCCTAGAAGCGATGTAGAAATGACGACTGCGCCTGGAGACATCGTTCTCTACTCAAGCAACCGGATAGTCATATTCTATGGTTCCAATTCATGGTCATATACCCGGCTTGGAGCGATACGGAACAAGACGGAAAAGGAATTAGAGCAACTGCTTGGAAACGGTGACGTAACCTTAACATTGACGCTCGATTAAAATCAGAATTAAAAAGTTGCAAAGCCCTCGATCGGCAGCTATGACGGCCGGTGATCGAGGGCTTGTTTTATCTCTTGATTTCTTGCGCGTTTTACATCCCGTAAAAAACGGCAGACGCTGTCCGCCGTGCCGTCCTTAAGCT
>CAYLIO010000100.1:0-4487 GCA_964383655.1 uncultured Clostridia bacterium
TCTTTTTGAGCCGTATGAGCGAACCCGTTTCGAGGTAGTCGTACCTTCCGTCGGCGACGAGATACTTTATAAACTGCCGCGCGGGCGGAAACTGCTGTACTTCATCGAACACAATGAGCGACTGCCTTTTGTGCAGCGTTACAGAATAATATAGCGAGAGCTTTTGGAAGAACAAATCCAAATCGTCCGTATCGCGTAAGAATAAATCTTTTATCTCTTGCGGGGCGACGGCAAAGTCTATGATTATATAACTCTTGTACTCGTTTTCGCCGAACTGTTTTGCAACGAAACTTTTGCCGACACGCCTTGCTCCGTCAATCAAAAGAGCGGTAGAACCGTTGCTTTCCCTCTTCCATTGAATGAGTTTATCGTATATCTTGCGTTTTAAAACCATAGCCGCAATCTCCTTTTCGTTGCTCCCATTATAGCACTTCCTTCACCAAAAGGCAAGATTTATATTAAAATATTTGCACGAAAAGGCAAATTATTGTTATAACTAAAAAACACAAAAAAGCAAATTCCTTTAAAAG
Organism: uncultured Clostridia bacterium; assembly: GCA_964383655.1. Classification (GTDB taxonomy): domain Bacteria; phylum Bacillota; class Clostridia; order Christensenellales; family Borkfalkiaceae; genus Coproplasma. The sequence continues at coordinate 531 of CAYLIO010000100.1, forward strand.
ATGAGCACAACAAGCAAATAATATGTATTCAGTTTCCGCAATGCTTCCGGGTATTTACATTCTATCCATTGCTCCTGACAAACTCAATTTGATGATAAATATGACTGTTCCCGCTGATATACAGGAATTATGAATTGTCTTTTATTTGTTTCAATAAGCTCACCCGACACCCTATAGTTTTCAACTTCCATACATTATCTCTTTCGTTAATTTTAAAGCTTTGTATAAAAGACATTAATAAGTTTACAAATTACCTGCCACGTTATTGAACACAATCTTGTTCAGCATATTTTCTTTCTTGAAGAACATTATCATATACAACGGCAAATAGACCACATTATCTTCAACCTCAACGTTTCCTATGCAAAACACGAGGCTCTCTTTCAGTTTGTATTCTTCCACCGCCAAAAGATTGTTCAGCGCCCTGTGCGATTTGTAATCCTTGCCCGACTTTACCTCCACAGGCACAAGCCCGGCGTGTTGCTCCACGATGAAGTCAACCTCTCCCACCCTCTGTTTATCAAAGTAATAGAGCGTAAAGCCGTTGCTTTTAAGCTGTTGGGCAAACATATTTTCCATTATGCTGCCCTGATTTATACCGTATTCGCCGTTGACTATCTGGTACTGCACGTCACCCGAACACATGGCGCACAAGAGCCCCGTATCCGCAAGGAAAAACTTGAAAAGGTTATGCTGTTTATTTATCTCAACAGGCTGTTTGGGTTCGGCAAGATTATAACACGGCAATGCCACACCTGCGTCGGTAAGCCAATTAAAGCAGCTTTCGTACCTTTCCATGCGCGCCGACTTTGCGAGGTCGGAGAGCATAAACCGCTTATTTTTCGCATTAAGTTCGGCGGGTATGGTGTCGAATATTAGCGTTATCTTCTCCTTACCCGTCGTGGCATACTTGGTTATATCCTTACGGTAGAGCTGTAATATATCCTCCTGTATGCCCACAACGCGCCCCATATCTTTGGAATTGACGAACTCCTGCACGACCGCAGGCATACCGCCGATTATAACGTAATAGGTGAACAGCTGCATCATCTGCTTATGCACGAACTCATCTACGGGAACACGCCTTTCGTAGCAATCTTTGAGCATATCCAAAGTGGATTGCTGAATGCCGTTTGCTATGGCAAATTCCTCAAAATCCATGGGGTACATCTGTCTTATTTCCTCATATCCCACGGCATAGGACTTGATTTCCTTATAGTTGATGCCGAGAAGCGAGCCTGACTCGATATAATCAAACCTGCCGTCATCGACAAGGAATTTGATAGCAGTGCGCACTTCGGGACACTCCTGAACTTCGTCCAAAAATACCAACGTTTTATGCGGCTCTAACGAACGGCGAAGAAACAGCGTAAGTTTGCTTATAATGCCGTCCACAGAGATATCGCCCTTGAATATATCCATTGCAGAGGGCGTGTTTATGAAGTTGATTTCAACGAAGTTGTCCCCGTAGTAATCTTTTGCAAACTGCCTTATTAGCGTAGTTTTGCCTATCTGCCTTGCGCCGTCTATGAGCATTGCAAGTTTCTTGTCCTGTTTATGCCATCTGACCAATTCGTCGTAGAATTTCCTGTAAAGCATATGCACCGCCTGTTTTTAATCACTTCAAATTATACGCCTGATTAATCATACAGTCAATAACTATGCGACATTTTATTATAATATTTAAACGATGTTGCGACGTTTTATAACATTTATAGAGAATCTCAGCGACACATTAAGAATATAAACATTTATTTGCGGAGAAGTCTACAAATTGCGTTTAATACGGTATAATACCTGATTTGACAAGACGCAGGATAGATCAAGAATTATATGACAAAAAGGTGTTTGAGGTGCCCAAAATCGCGTTTAACTTGTATTTGAATCTCTCTTTTTTTCGTATGCTTCTGCATGGAGCCATGTCGAATTGCGCAATTATATTTCAAAACCGAAGTATCGCTCTCCCAGTCTTTTGATGCTGATTTTACCGCCGAGTCTTTCGGTCAGCCTCGAGTCGAACGAGGAAGAAAGCTCGGATTTTACCGCTACGATGAATGCGACGCTGTCCGAATAATTCGTCCCGTTCACCAGACAGTCGTTACGAGCGAAAAATTGCGTACATGCGTCTGCGTTTTCATATCCTACTGCATACTCGCTCTCCACACACGGCATATAGATCATTTTTTTTGCCGCATCCAAGTTCTCCGCGGCACAGCCGGAGTATGCACGTACGAGCCCGCCTGCACCGAGTTTTATACCGCCGAAATACCGCGTCACGACAACGGCTGCACAAAACAATTTTTTCCCTCTTATTACATCCAGAATAGGCATACCCGCCGTTTTTGACGGCTCTCCGTCGTCCGAGAAGCGAAGAATATTACCCGCATGGTCTGCAACGTAAGCATAGCAGTTATGCGTCGCGTCTTTAAATCTTTCCGTTATTTTTTTCACAAACGCGCGTGCCGCATCCTCGCTTTCGACATATCCGGAAGTTGTAATAAAGCGGGAACGCTCTATAACCTTTTCGGTACAGAGCTCCCCGCTCAGCGATAGAAATTTCTTCACTTGAAAATTATCCTTAAATGCTGTTTCTTGCCCTTGTGTATGACATCGCCGCTGTTTACCGGCATATTTATATCCGTGACCTTGCTATCCCCCACAGACACGCCGCCCTGCTGAATGAGCCTGCGCGCCTCGCCGTTTGAGGCACAAAGTTTAGCCGCAACGAGCACCGGGATTATGGCATGCGTGTCAATCTCTAACTCAATCTCAGGCAAGTTGCCACCGCCGCCAAACGCTGCTTTGGCCTGCGCCTTGGCTTTTTGCGCCTTTTCTTCGCCGTGAACTAGTTTAGTAAGCTCATAGGCGAGGATTTCCTTCTTCTCGTTTATTCTTTCCTCATCCCATTTCTCCATCTGAGAAATTGTATCGAGCGGGATGAACGTGAGCATCTTTATACACTTCATCACGTCCATATCCGAGACGTTTCGCCAATACTGATAGAACTCATACGGCGTAGTCTTGTTCTCGTCGAGCCATACGGCGCCTTTGGCGGTCTTGCCCATTTTTTTGCCTTCGCTGTTTAGCAAAAGCGTTATGGTCATAGCGTACGCATCTCTACCCTTCTTTTTGCGAATAAGCTCGGTTCCCGCAAGCATATTGCTCCACTGGTCATCGCCGCCGAACTGCATGTTGCAGCCATAGTGCTCATTGAGATGGTAAAAGTCGTACGCCTGCATTATCATGTAATTGAACTCAAGGAATGAAAGCCCCTTTTCCATGCGCTGTTTATAACACTCGGCGCGGAGCATATTGTTTACGGTAAAACATGAACCCACTTCGCGCAGAAGTTCTACATAGTTGAGTTTTAAAAGCCAGTCGGCGTTATTGACCATTACAGCCCTGTCATCGCCGAATTCAATGAAGCGCTCCATCTGTTTTTTGAAGCACTCGCAGTTGTGATTTATAACTTCCGGTGTCATCATGGAACGCATATCCGTCCTACCCGACGGATCGCCTATATAACCCGTACCTCCGCCCACGAGAACGACCGGCATATTACCGGCCATCTGCAATCTTTTCATAAGACACAGCGCCATAAAGTGACCCACATGCAGGCTGTCCGCCGTAGGGTCAAAACCTATATAAAAACGCGCACCGCCGCCGTCTATGAGATCGCGGATCTCCTTCTCATCGGTGACTTGGGCTATAAGCCCGCGCTCTTTAAGCTCCTCGTAAATACCCATAACAAATATTTCCTCTTGCGGCTTTTTTTGTGTCTATTTTAACATCAGGCAGAAAAAAAGGCAATAAAAAAAGGGCCGCCACACTTTTACATCGAAAGCGCACCCGAATAATTCCCGACTTCCGTCGTTTCTCTCCAAAACATAGCTCTCCAGCCGAAATTTCAACTTCCGGCGGGGCTGTAAGGTGAGTCGTTAAACCATATCGATTCAG
>CAYLIO010000101.1:0-4405 GCA_964383655.1 uncultured Clostridia bacterium
AACCCGGGATTGAGCCTTGAGAGGGCTCCGTCTTAGCCGCTTGACCACAAGGCCATCGCTTCACGTAGTTGTTATTCTAGCATATATTTTTATCGCTTGGCAAGCAAATACGCTGTCAAAATCATATTTTCTGCGAGAAGTGAAGTGGAAAGTTTACTTCCACTGTGGCGGCAGTTTGTCCCGACATTTTCGGTGTGTTTTGCTTGACAAAAAAAACGGCGCATTATAAAATTAAAGGACGTTCGGATCTTAATATTATGTTCAATCTTTAAGCGGCATAACCTGCGCTCCTCACGGGGCCGTTTGCGCCGTTTTTTGTTTAAGAATAGGCGAAAAAGCTTTAAGTTTCAAGCAAAGTTTTATGTATGTTTTTTAAAAAAACGGCGCATATCGAGAATAAATAAGATGCGATACGGCAGATCTGAGCTTAATGTATTTAGTTAAAGTTTATCGGAAAAGTATGGGGTTTTTCAGATGGTAAAAACACTTCTAAAAAGCGTGAAGCAATACAAAACCGTTTCCATTCTCACTCCCTTGGTTATAGTAGGTGAGGCTGCAATGGAAATTATCATTCCGTTCATGATGCAGTACCTGCTTGCGGCCATCAGTTCAATGGATGAAAGCGCAGGCTTCAATTATGATATTGTCTGGTGGGGGTTAGGCATGCTCGCATGCGCGGCGTTTGCGCTTTTTTGCGGCGTGCTTGGCGGTAAACTTGCGGCAAAAGCTTCGGCGGGGTTTGCGGCAAATTTGAGATATGACATGTATGAAAATATTCAGTCATACTCATTTTCCAATATCGATAACTTCTCAACTGCCAGTCTTATAACGAGAGTAACGACGGACGTGAGCAATGTGCAACTTGCTTACCAGATGAGCATAAGATTGCTTGTGCGTGCGCCCGTGCTCTTTGTAATGGCTATTATCATGTCGTTCGTGATCAGTTCGGCAATAGGCGGAATATTTGTTTTGGCCGCCGTCGTTCTCGGGGCGATAGTTGCTGTGATAATGGTAAAGGTTGCGGAGCCTTTCCGTATTATGTTCAAAAAGTACGACAATCTTAACCGGGTCGTGCAGGAGAATTTGACTGCTATAAGGGTGGTCAAATCATATGTGCGTGAAGACTTCGAAACCGAGAAGATGGAAAAAGCGGCGGGAGATGTGTATGCATATGCCGTAAAGGCTGAAAAATTACTCAACTATATAATGCCCGTCGTTCAATGTGTCATATATGCGGCAATGGTAGTGCTTCTGCTTATCGGCGGAAATATGATTATAAACAGTGAGGGTCTCGGAATAGAGAATCTCACCGCGCTTTTGCAATACATGATTCAGATCCTGATTGCCGTTATGCTGGTTGCCATGTGCCTTCAGTTCATATCGCTCTCAAAGGGGTCTATGGAAAGAATCGCAGAGGTGCTCGAAGAGAAGACTAATTTGACCATGCCTGAGTCGCCTGTGTATGAGGTTAAAGACGGCAGCATAGATTTCAATCATGTGTTCATGTCATATATCCAAAAAGCGGACGTTGCCGTGCTGAGAGATATCGATCTGCATATCAAATCGGGCGAGACGATAGGTATAATAGGCGCAACCGGGTCAGGCAAGACCTCGCTCGTATCGCTTATTCCCAGACTGTACGACGTAACTTCCGGCTCGATAAAAGTCGGCGGGGTTGATGTAAGGGACTATGATTTGGATACGCTTCGAATGAGCGTTGCAATGGTTCTGCAAAAAAATGTCCTTTTCTCGGGCTCGATTGCGGAAAACTTAAGGTGGGGCAATGCGGACGCGACTCAGGAAGAGCTTGAGGAAGCCTGCCGTCAGGCATGTGCGGACGAATTCATAAATCGGCTGCCCGGCGGGTATGAATATGATTTAGGTCAAGGCGGCGTGAACGTATCCGGCGGCCAGAAGCAAAGGCTTTGCATTGCACGTGCACTGCTTACCAAGCCGAAGGTAATAATATTCGACGACTCGACTTCTGCCGTTGATACAAAAACGGACGCCATGATAAGGCAGTCGCTGCGCAAGCATGCGCCTGAAGTCACAAAGATAATAATCGCCCAGCGGTATGCTTCGGTCGAGGATGCCGACAGGATAATAGTTTTGGATGAAGGCAAGATAAACGGCATAGGCACGCATGAAGAGCTGCTGAAAAACAATGATATCTACAAAGAGGTCTATCTCTCGCAGGTAAAGGGCAGTGATGGCTCAAAGGAGGGTGAAAGCAATGTCTAAGAAGCTTAAAGCTCCTTCCGTAATAGAGCAGCAAGTAAATACGGAGACCGATGCGAGCTTGCGCGAGCAGATGCGCGATGCAAAACACGGGCATGCGGCAGTCAAGAAAAAGCGTTCGGGACCGGAAAATCCATTAGGGATATTTAAAAGACTCATCGGCTATACTTTCCGCAATAAGTTTGCGGCCGCCATGCTTATCATTGCCATAATTTTTTCATCGTTGGCAGGCGTTGCCGGGACATTCTTCATCTCGTTCATAACCGAAGCGATAGGCAATGGAGATTGGAACGAGTTGGTCAAGTTGGTCATAGTCGTAGCATGCGTATACATCATAGGTGTGTTGGGTAGCTTTTCGTATATGCGAATAATGATGTATATAGCGCAGGGAGTTCTGCGTCGCATGCGCAATGAGATGTTCGAAAACATGCAGCATCTTCCAATCAAATATTTCGATACGCATACCCACGGCGAACTCATGAGCCGCTACACAAACGATGTGGATACGCTGCGCCAAATGCTCTCGCAGTCAGTGCCGCAGATGATTTCGGCAGTAATTACTATAGTCGGTGTGCTTGCGTGCATGCTCTTTCTCAGTTTTACGTTGACCTTAGTCATGCTGTTCATTCTGGGCATTAATCTCATATTCGTCAAGCGCATCGGTTTCGAGTCGTCAAAGCAGTTTTTAAAGCAACAGGTTTCCATAGGTCGGGTGAACGGATACGTTGAGGAGATGCTTACGGGGCAGAAGGTTGTAAAGGTGTTCTGTCACGAACAAAAAGCCAAAGAGAAGTTCAAGTTAATAAACGAGGAGCTGCGTAAAAGCAGTACTCGTGCAAACGAGCTGACCAATGTACTCGCGCCCATGTCAAATATTTTAAGCTACATGCAGTATGTGGTAGTCGCCATTGTGGGTGCCTTACTGTTTGTCACGCAAAGCGTCGGATCGCTTTCGCTCTACAGCGTGGTGTTGGGTGACGGATCAGGTGCGTTCTCGGTGGCTGATATAGGTGTGTTGATAACATTCCTCGTGCTCACGCGTTCGTTCAATCAGCCGCTCCAGCAGGTAACGCAGCAGTTCAATACCATAGTAATGGGTCTTGCGGGTGCCGAGCGTATATTCGAGATTCTCGATGCGCCGCACGAGGATAAGGGCGGCGAAACCACTCTCGTATATAACGAGGGAGGCGTGGAAAAATGGAGCTGGAAGAAGCCTGAAGAAGACGGAACGTTCACATATGTGCCTCTTCGCGGCGACATACGCTTTCATGACGTAGTCTTCGGCTACACGCCGGACAAGATAATTCTCAATGATATATCGCTGTATGCAAAGCCCGGACAGAAGATAGCGTTTGTAGGCGCGACGGGTGCCGGCAAGACGACGATAACCAACCTCATAAACAGGTTCTATGACATACAATCCGGTTCGATAACCTATGACGGCCTTGATATAAAGAGCCTTAGAAAAGACGATCTGCGTCGTTCGCTCGGCGTGGTGCTGCAGGATACGCATTTATTCACGGGAACGGTAATGGACAATATCCGTTACGGCAGGACGAGTGCATCGGACGAGGAATGCGTTGCGGCGGCAAAGCTTGCAAACGCCGACTATTTCATCTCGCACCTTCCCTATGGGTACCAAACAATGGTAAAGGGAGACGGAGGGAATCTCTCGCAGGGTCAGCGCCAGTTGCTTGCGATTGCGAGAGCCATGGTTTCGGATTGCCCCGTCATAATTCTCGATGAGGCGACTTCATCCATTGACACGCGCACGGAAAGGCTCATAGAACAGGGTATGGACAAGCTCATGGAGGGGAGAACGGTGTTTGTCATAGCGCACAGACTGTCGACCGTCCGCAACAGTCAGGCAATAATGGTGCTTGACCACGGAAGTATAATAGAACGCGGTACGCACGACCAGCTGATTGAGCAAAAGGGAGTATATTTCCAGCTCTATACCGGTGCATTTGAGCTCGAGTGAGTGAGATAACGTAAATTATAATTATTTCCCGTCCTAGGCAGAGCATGTTCAATACATGCTTGCCGGGCGGGAAATTTTATGTCGGATACAGGCGCGGGCTGTAGATTTTAATCTCTTGAGATGCGGCAGGCGAATTATTCGGGTGCGCTTTCGATGTAAAAGTGTGGCGGCCCTTTTTTTATTGCC
>CAYLIO010000102.1:0-4281 GCA_964383655.1 uncultured Clostridia bacterium
ATGTGCATTACTACGACCGCAAGGTAAAGCTGCCGGAGGAAAACCCGACTATCGGCATCATCCTATGCAGGGACAAGAACAACGCGGTTGCGGGAAAGAAGGGACTAAGCCGGATTCCCTTGATTTTTCAAGGTCTTTCTGATTTAGTCACATTATCGCACGACGATCCTTTAAAATGAAAACTGCCGATTTGCACCGCCCCATAAAAGTTGATCTTAAGTTTATGTTGCTTTTATAGAAGATTTATAAAAAAACTGTACAATCGAGGCGGTAAAATGCAGCGAAATATTTGCGGGACTTTTAGCTGTAGAAGTTCAACATACCCCTGCAATCGAATAGTCAGGCAGACGCATATCGGTAAAAAGAGTTCTGCCATGCAATGAGGAGAGACGATGACGATATCCATAGTAATAGACCTTATCGACAGTCTGACCAACGGCTCAGTAATGACCGCACGGAGATTTGCAGACGGACTGCGCGAAAAGGGACATAAGGTACATATTGTAGCCGTGGGCGCCGACGACGAGGACGACTGCAATCTGAAAGAGAGATACACACCCGTGCTTACAGAGATTTCGGCAAAGAATCAGATAAAGTACGGGAAATTCAACCGGGAAAAAATAAGTAAAGTTTTTGAAGACTCGGACATTGTACACTTTATTTTCCCGTTCAAGCTGGAGAAAAAATGCAAAGAGCTTGCGGACGAGATGGGTATCCCGACCACCGCCGCCTTCCACGTCCAGCCGGAGAACGTATCTTACAACATCCACCTGGGCAGATGCAAACCGCTCAATAATTTTATATATTATTACTTCAGAAAAACATTTTATGACAAGTTCGACAGAATACATTGCCCGTCCGCCTTCATAGCTCAACAGCTGGCAGATCACGGATATAAGCAGGAGCTGTATGTCATATCCAACGGATATGACCCCGCATTCGTGCCGCCCGACGTAAAACCCGAGAATGAGAAATTTGAGATAGTCATGACGGGCAGACTTGCGCCCGAAAAGAACCAACAGGCACTGATAAAAGCCATAGCAATGTCAAAACACAAAGCAAATATACACCTGTCATTGCTTGGCAACGGACCCAAAAAACGCAAGCTCGAAAGACTTGCAAAAAACCTCGGCGTGGATGTTACGTTCGATTTCCTGCCTAAGGATAAACTCATCGCCAAACTGCAAAAAAGCGACCTCTATGTCCATTCTGCGGTTGTTGAAATAGAATCCATCGCCGTTATCGAGGCAATTGCATGCGGTCTTGTCCCCGTCATAGCAGACAGCACGCTTTCCGCATCCAAGCAGTTTGCGCTAACCGAAAAATCGCTGTACGACTGTTACGACGAGTCCGGCCTCGCAAGAAAAATAGACTATTGGTACGAGCACCCGTCAGAGCGCAGCATTTTCAGCGGACGGTATGCCGCATTCGCAAAAAAATTCAGTCTTTCCAACTCCATCTCGCTTGCCGAGCAGATGTTTGCAGACGAGATAGTAAACAGCAGCGCAAAACGGCTTAAAAGGACATCCGATGAATCCTCTGCTTTGGAACGTTTAAAAATACTCTGATATCGAAACACACGACTCTTGTGATCCCTCCTGATACAGCAACGAGGAAGGGCAGAAACCTGTCGTCGTAAGGATTTCTGCCCTTCCTCATTTTTTTATTTTTTAAGCGAAACGGTGTTTCCGTTCACCTCTATCTCTTCCGACAGAAGTTTAAGCGCCGCCTCCATTCTGTCCGTTATCGCATCGCCCAAACGATTAAAACCGAGTGTTTTAGCCAAAAATCTGAAAAGAGCCTGCTTTTCGGCGGTCACATTTCGTTTTATGATCTCCTTAAGCCCGGATGCAAGTTCCTTAAGTTCTATATACTTTATTTCCCTGGGAGCATAGGCGCTATTCGGGACTCTGAGCATGGGTATGTCCTTGCCGGTCATATATAAAAACCCGTCCCTGCGCTCTATTCCCATACGCGAACAGTTCATCATTTTTATATCAAATCGCTCTCTTACGAGATTTGTAACCTTAGTCCTCCCGTCAAACAAAAAGACTATACGCTTTAACAGCCACTCCGTGGCGATGGGCGATTCGACGTACGTTATGGCACGAATAACCGACAAAATATTGTTATTGAACGCCTTTGCGGCGGCATATGCGTCCACCATTTCATACTTCGGAAACTCGAAGCGCGTCTCTTTAAGCGGTTCGGTGAAACCCGGACCATCGTCCGTCTCTATCTTCTCCTCAAGCCCCTCCGGAAAATCATCCAACGCCTTTTTTACGGCGTCTATGAGCCTTTCTTTTTCTATTTGCTTATTGCGGAACCAATCGGTTGACCATATCCTGTAGAACTTCCAGCCCATTTGCTCCAATATATCCTGGCGCAGCCTGTCTCTGTCACGTGCCGTTTTGGATGAATGGTATGTTGCGCCGTCGCATTCTATGGCAAGCACATAATCTGACGAGTCCGGCCGCTTTACAGCCATATCTATTCTGAAAGACGAGCAGCCGACCTGAGTATCCACGAAAAATCCGCGTTCGCGCAAAAATTCACACACCTCTCTTTCGAATTCAGAGTCATGCCTGTCGAAACGATTAACCGTTGACGCGCCCGTTTCCGCATTCGTGCTTGCCTTGCTTTTTAAAGCTTCGGCGCCGTTTTCGGCATAGTCAAGATATTCTCCGAGAAGTCTCGCCCCGACCGATTTCGTGCGCGTCGTGTCTATGTCGCGCCCGCGCATGGACGAGACGACCTGCACATTGATTTTAGCGCGGGTTATCGCTACGTTAAGCCTTCTCTCCCCGCCCTCGCGGTTGATAGGCCCGAAATTGAAAATCAGCCTGCCCTGTGCATCTTTTGCGTACGCAATGCTGAATATGATGGTATCCCGCTCATCGCCCTGGACGGTCTCCAGATTCTTTACGAAGAAGGGCTCCGGCCTGTCCGATCTGAAATATTCCTCATACTCCGCATTCTGTTGTCTGCGCTTATATAAAAGGCGTTCTATGAGGCTCTGCTGCGATATGCTGAACGCAACCACGCCTAAACTTCTGTCCGGAAATTTCTTTAAGTTTTCGAAAACGAGATCGACTATTCTCTCGGCCTCGACCCTGTTTGTCCTGCTTTTGCGGTCAAACGTGCCGTTCACGTAGTAAAAATCGACGCCTCTCCACTTCGCGTCCGCCTTGGATGAGGGGAAGGTTATGAGTTCATTGTCGTAGAAATTTTTATTGGAGAACGAAATAAGCTGTTCAAATCTGCTTCTGTAGTGCCATCTGAGCCTGCGCCGGATGAAAGATACGGAACAGAGATCGAGTATGGACTCGAAGTCGGTTATATTTTCCGCCCCGTCTTCGTCCTCGTCGCCGGCATCTATGGCGGCGTTGAAGAAGTTGCTCGGCGGCATCTGTTTCGAGTCACCGACGACGACAAGCTGTCTGCCCCTGTAAATAGCGCCTATGGCGTCTTGCGGGAATATCTGCGACGCCTCGTCGAAGATTACGATATCGAATTTAATGTCCGGACTTAAAAAAGTACTGACGCTCAGCGGCGACATCAGGAGACAGGGTTTCAATGTCTGTACGAGATCGCCTATTTCGGACAGGAGCGCTCTTATCCCTTTTTTCTTGCGCTTCTTCTCACCCTCGCGAAGGAGCACGGAGACGGCGCTTCCCTGCGCGACCATGTCGAGCGTCGGCCTGCGCGAGGATAACTCAGCCCTGATCTTTGCTTGGTTTATCTCAAACTGCAAAACATCCTTTTCCCTAAAGCATGCTATCATTTCGTCATGCGGCACGCGTGAGAGCCCCGTAAGTACGGGCGTCTCGCTAAGGATTGCAGATACGCGCTGGATATAGAAAGCGCGCTTATACGTGCCGACTATTTGATCCGGCTCTATGCCCTTTGAGATGGTAAGGTCGATAAATTCCAGAAGATCATTTTTGCGAAGCACGTCCAAAAGTTTTAAGAAATCGCGCCAGTTATCGAGGGCATGCATGTTTTCCAGACAACTGCAAAGCCTTGCTTTCAGATCGGTTATGGGCGTCTTTAAAACATCGAACGTTTCTGCGTTGAAATTTATCGCGAGACGCTCCGATGCCTTTTTGTTTTTTTCTAGCGCGCTCGCATATTTTTGTGCGAGCGCGCAAAACTTGAGGCCCTCGTCCGCGAATTTATCCGGCGCCGTCTTTAAGAGCCCGGACAAATCCTTAACTCTTTTCGCCGAGGATTTTAAACTCTCCAAATCCTGTAAAAGCTTGTCGAAATCGGTATCCGGCC
>CAYLIO010000103.1:0-4101 GCA_964383655.1 uncultured Clostridia bacterium
GTTATACCACTGTGTTTTCGTCTATCACTATAATCTCGGTATCCGTAAACTTGGCAAACATCTTCATGTCCTCGACCTTAAGTGCGGTGGAAACAACCGCATGGTGTGCTCCGCCGGCATAAATCCACGCCGCCGCACCGGTCTTAAAGTCAGGTACAAGCGTCCACATAAGTCTTGCTACGGGAAGTTTAGGCATCGGCTCGGGCTGCTTGATCAGTTTAATCTTTGCACAGATGAGTCTGAAGTGCGTACCCATGTCTATCATGGACACGGCTATTGCGTCACCCTCGATTCCATCGAATACGAGACGCGCCGGCGCCTCCTTACCGCCTATGCCTAAGGGATGAACCTCAATTTTAGGCTTGTCGGCTGCAAATACCGGAGAAACCTCAAGCATATGCGCCGCGAGTTCCTTCTCCTCGCCGTGAGTCAAATCGTATGTGTAGTCTTCCATGAAGGCAGTAGCGCCATCCCTTCCCTCAGCCATTTTGCACATCACAGCCATGAGCGCACTTGTTTTGTAGTCGCCTTCGGGACCGAAACCCACGCCATGCGCCATTATATCCTGAGCGGCAAGACCGGGGAGCTGTTTGAAACCATGAAGATCCTGGAAGGTGTCGGTAAACGCGCCGATTCTCTCTTTTTTAATAAATTTTTCTATTGCCGACTGGTATTTGGCCTGTTCTCTTACTGACTGAATATCGTCCGTCGCCATCTCGTATTTAGAGGCGTATTCTTTCATTTTTTTGTCAATTTCGCTCTCGGTGACTGAATTGACGATATCCGCAAGATCTCCGATCGCGTAGTAATTCACGTTCCAGCCGTAGCGGATCTCGCTCTCCACTCTGTCGCCGTCTGTGACGGCAACATCGCGCATGTTGTTGCCGAACATCGCCACCCGCATGCCATGCGAATAATTTAAGGCAATGGCAACATCTGCAAATTTTCTGATCTTTTCTACAACCTCGTCGTGCTTATAATAGCCGACTACAACCTCTCTCTTTACTTTCAGTCTGGTGCAGATAAAACCGAATTCCCTGTCACCGTGCGCAGATTGATTAAGGTTCATGAAATCCATGTCTATCGTATCGTACGGCAATTTTTCGTTTGCCTGCGTGTGCAAGTGCAACATGGGTTTCGTGAGAGTCTGCAGTCCCCTTATCCACATCTTTGCCGGCGAGAAGGTGTGCATCCAAGTAATTACGCCTACGCAGTCCTTATCAGAACTCGCCTTTATACATACATCCTCTGCCTCGTCCGAGCTGCTGACCGTGGGACACCATTCGACAGAAACGCGAGGTGAAAGCCTTTTGTTCAGATACGCCGCCATCTCCTTACTGTCTTTCGCTACCTGTTTAAGCGTTTCCTCGCCGTACAGATCCTGACTGCCCGTCAAAAAGTAAAGCTTCTTCATTTTTTGTCTCCTGCAAAAATATTATAGTTTGCCTTCATCCGGCCTTTTTTATCGGCAAGTGCCGTTTTTTGATAACACTTTATTTTACGCACGTTTTTTTCTTATTTGCCGCGCCCGGCAGCTTTTTCTTTGTTGTACATGAGATCGGCCAGCGTCAGCTCACCCCAGGAATAATTGGTGAGATAGCTGCCTTTGAACAGTTCGGCTGCGCCTTCTTTATTTGCGACATAGTCGAAGAGATCACACTCCACGCGTTCGGGAACTATGCGCCTCTTCCCGTCAACCGATTCTATTATATCATCGATGCCGTATTCTTCAAGTGTATTTTTGAGCCGAAGCGCCTCTTTTCTGTAGCGCGCCATCGTTACGGTGTTAGCCGTTTCGTTCTCCCAAAGATATCCTATGGCCTCTTCGGATGTAACGAACCCGCCGCGTCTGTCGACGAGAAGCGCCAATAGCTCTTTGGCCTTTTTGTTGCGAAATACAACCGGCCTGCCGTCTATGAAGACATCGAAATAACCGAACGTGCGTATGCTGACTTTGGGCGTGTCATACGCCGCGCTGGTGTCTTGCGACAATTTGTATAAAAGAACGTGTATCGGCGTACCATCCTCTGAATGACGCTGTGAGCATATGGCTTTGATCCGCTTTTCTTCCTTACTGCCTATGTCGTAATAGATAAATTCCGCCTCGCCGCTGTCCAAAAGCTGACGGAAACGCTCATAACCCACGCCGCAGCGACTGACAAACTCTGAAAGCGTTGTCCTCTCGTTCATGAGCGCAAGCCACTCATCCTTGGTATACCCGAAAAACTCACACACGTTGTCGCTGGCATAGAGCGGAGTGACCATGTCGTCCAACACCTCAAAGGCAGCCGCACCGTCCGTATAGCGCATGAACACCTCGCGCATGGTCTCGTTTCTGTTCTGCAGCGACATATTCTCGGTGCGGAGAATATCAAGCTCGTCCTCATTCTCCGCGCGCTCGATCTTACAGCAAAAGAGCAAAAGATCCGTATCGATTTTTAAAATCGTGCCGGTAAATCTCTTTATGCCGTCAGGGTACATGACGCCATAACTTATCTGCGGCGGCATATACTTTCTCCTGCGTCCGCGCGTGAAAATAGAAGAGAAAAACTTTCTGAGCGCGTCTCTGTCCTCGCTCAGAACACGCCTCGAGATCCACTCCTCCGTCGCATCCTCCATGTGCATATTATAATTTTTCATATGCTCGAACGTCGCAGTGTCGCCCCATACATAGCGCACCGTCCTGTTCAGGAGATCGTATTCGTAAATCTTGTCGTATACATTGGATATGGCCTTGACGTAACGCTGAGTCTCGCTGTTTCTGCGTATACGGTACTTGTCCGTGACGTCCATGCATACGCTCTGAAACTCCTCGTTCCCTTCTTCGTCGATCGTCTTTGTTATCCAGCCGAGAAGACGAACGCGCGTTCCGTCGCAACGAATCGCCGTAACTTCACCCGAGAGCGGTTTGTCGCTCACATAGACCTGACGGAGAAAACGGCTGAAAAGACGCCTGTATTCCATGGGAATGGCAAAAAGAATATTTTCTCTATATATCACACTATAGTCAAGCTCGCCGGGATGGGGCTCGGGAATGTGCATTATCTCCTTCATCTTGTCGTTTATAAAGGTGATTCTGGGTGTCTTTTCACATGTGTATTTAAGCATACCGCAAGGAACGGTATCGTTTAAAAACCGCAGATTCTCGTTTTCCTGTTTGACGGCAGATATATCAGAGAGCGCGGCGTATGCATACGCCTTCCCGTTCTCGTCCTTTACAGCCGCAGTGTCTTTAACGTAAATTATACCACCGTCTTTTTTTATCAGCCTGTATTCCGCGCTGCGCGTCTGTCTTCTCCTTAAGATCTGCTCCTTAAACTCCTCATAGACACGCCTGTCTGCGGGATGAACTATAGCGGCATACATATCGTCGCCGCTGCAAAGTTCGTCCTTGGTATATCCCGTCATTTCGCAGAGATTTGTACTGACGAAGACAAGCCTTACCGTATCCTCAATTATATATTTTCTGAATCCGCAAATATATCTGTCAAGAATGTCCTGCTGGTTTTCTATATCATTATTCATGGTGTCCGCCTTTCAAATCAACGAAATTATACACTCAAAAAAGGCGCGGCGTCAACAAAGCAGCCTCACTTTATATGCTTAGACATATAAAAAATTTATAAAAATTTTTTCACATAAAGCGCAAATAAACCTTGCTCCTCACCCTAACGGTCTGTTTTGTATACCGCCACATTTTTTTTCTATAACTTGGGCTGCAAGGAACGCCGCCTTCACCGCTCACCATCACATCTATTCAACTCATCTCTTTATGGCGTCGTACAAAAGTTTGCTCTGCGAAGTTAAGTCCTTTCTTCGCTCAAACCGTATTCTCACATTCATCGCCTTGATCGGCTCATCTTCCCGCAAATCGCCGACAGCCATACGAAAAATCATCTCCCGGCATCGATTGTGGTGAACATGATTGAATAGATCACATCTATCGTAGAAGCGAAGAATATCTCATACAAAAATTCAGCGCAGACACTTATAAAGGATGTATGGACGATAAACGGAAAGCATGCCCGAAAAAAACGCACGGAAGCCATGCGAAAAGAAATACTGTTTAATTCCTAAGACTTGACGCATCCTGTGCGGCAA
>CAYLIO010000104.1:0-3587 GCA_964383655.1 uncultured Clostridia bacterium
CGGCACCGGAAAATGACGCTTAACCAAAAAAAATCGAAAAAAGTGTTGACTTAAAGTTAAGTTTAACTTGTATAATGTGAGAGTAGAAAAAAGCAGGAGAAAGTTTTATTATGTTAGGCAATTTTACTTATTGTAATCCGACAAAGATTTATTTTGGCAAGGACGCGCTCGACGGGCTTAAAGATGAGCTCTCCAAGTACGGGAAAAACGTGCTTTTGGTATACGGCGGCGGTTCTATAAAGAAGAACGGCATATATGATAGCGTGGTTAAAATTCTTAAAGAATGCAATAAGAATATATATGAGGATGCAGGCGTTATGCCTAATCCGACCGTAGAAAAATTGTATGAGGGTGTCGAACGTGCAAGAAAAGCAGAAGCAGACTTCATTCTTGCCGTAGGCGGCGGGTCGGTATGCGACTATGCCAAGGCCGTATCCGTTTCGATAAATTGTAAAGAGGATCCGTGGGAGAAATATTATATTCGATTTGAAGATGTTGAGCCGGATTGTAAAATAGTCCCCTTGGGTTGCGTCCTCACCATGGTGGGAACAGGCAGTGAGATGAACGGTGGAGCCGTAATAACAAACCACGAGCAGAAGTTGAAGATAGGGCACGTTTTCGGTGAGAACGTATTCCCCAAGTTTGCAATCCTCAATCCCGAATACACCTATACCCTGCCTGATTACCAAATGAAGGCCGGATTTTTTGATGCAATGTCGCATATAATGGAGCAGTACTTTTCGGGTGAGGATGACAACACATCCGACTATATTTCCGAAGGGCTTATGCGTTCGCTTATAACAAGCACACGAGCGGCGGTGAAAAATGCGCGTGATTATGAGGCGCGGTCAAATATAATGTGGGCGGCCACATGGGCGCTCAACACGCTCATTGCAAAGGGTAAGACAACCGACTGGGAGGTGCATATGATAGGCCAAGCTGTGGGTGCGTATACCGATGCGACGCACGGAATGACCCTTTCAGCCGTGTCAATGGCTTACTATCGTCATATAATGAAATACGGGCTCAAAAAGTTCAAACAATTTGCTGTCAATGTCTGGGGGATACGTCCGGAGGGTAAAACGGACGAGGAAACGGCATGCGCGGGACTTGATGCCATGGAGAGCTGGATGAGGGAAATAGGTCTTGTCATGGATCTGAAAACTCTAGGCGTGACCGATGATATGCTGGATGGTATAGTGAAGAGCACATTTATATTGGACGGAGGGTATAAAATTCTTACGCCTGAGGATGTTCTTGAAATTTTAAGAGAGAGCATGTAAATTGCGAAAAAATTTCGACGAAGGCGGTATATAATGACGGTATGATGTGCCAAACACTTTAAAATCGGTTGTAGCTTTATTCATCTTTAAGCAAAACGCCCGGGTTCAAGAGACTGTGACAAAGCCAAATACCCGGGTTCATAGAAAAAAATCGGAGGCAGAATGGTTCGTAAACCGATCTGCCTCGTTTATATGTTTACACCGTATAATTTGTCAAGCCATTGCTTAAAGGTCAAAAGCTATAGCGGTTATATCGTCGTTAAATTCGCTGCAAAAAGTTCTCAGGTTCTGGTGGAGTTTTTTTACGAACTCGTCTGAAGAACGTGATACAGACAATGTCTTTACGGCGCGTTCGCTGCCGAACATCTCTCCGCGCGGGCTTTTACTCTCGGTTACGCCGTCGGTAAGCAGAACGAGTATATCTCCTTTTGAATAATTGATGGTATCCTCGAAAAAGGCGGGATTGTCAAACCAGTTTGAGACGGGGGGAGAGTTTAATGTTATGCGTGTTATGCCGCCCGCGCTCTTTAAAAGAATCGGCACATTGTGTCCGGCCATGGAATAGGTTATGCTGTCTTCGTCTATCCTCACTGCGGCAATGGTGACATAACTGCGTTCATCGAGTCCGAGCTCATTGAATTTAATGCACAGATTGCGAATGGATTGTGCGGGCGAAAATTCTGTTTTGTCGTATGCCGCCTTGACGAAAGCCGAGAGCATGCCTGCGGAGATTCCTTTCCCCGATACGTCAGCTATTACGCCGAAGGCGGAATCGCCTATGGTATACACGTCGGGAAGATCCCCGCCTATACCGCGGCAGGGAATGTACATGTATGCATAGCGGTGTTTTCCTGCCCATGTTCCTGCCGGGAGAAGACGCTGCTGAATATCCTTTGCCGTGTTAAGTTCGCGCGCGATTTCAAGTTCAAAAGCGTTGTCTATAACACCCATATACATGTTGTCGCCGAGCGGTTTTATGCTTATGTTAAAGGCGACGTCCCGGGTTCCTTCGCGAGTTTTGATCTTCAGGTAAAGTCTGCGGTCAATTTCGGTTCCGGAGTAAATACAATCCTCGAACGCATCGTTTAAAGCTCTCTCGCCGTATTCCTCGCAGTCAGCGCAGCAAAACATGCGGCCGAGGCTGACGCGACGATACGGGGAGGGAAACAGCTCCTTGAATTTTGAGTTGGAAAAGACGGCTTTTAATTTTTCATTGACTACGACAATGGCGGTAGGGATGCCGTCCAAGATGCGTCTGTAGAATTTTTCTATCATCAGATTAATCGGTTATTTATCGTTAAAAGTATAATTTTACGGCAGATAGAATTTTAATCCGCCTTCTACTATATGTGCATCCAGCTTCATGTCGTCGTATAATTCGCCCTCTGCCTGGATGCTGCAAGGCTTTTCCGTGGTGAAGCTTGCAGACTTTACGCGTGCGGCCGTAACTTCCTTCAGTGTGTTTATTTTGCCCGTTATAAGTTTTATAAAAGCAGAAATCGTCCTAAGGCGTGAGAGGTAGTCAACCATAAGGATGTTCATATAGCCGTCGTCAAGCTCTGCGTCGGGGAAAAGTTTTATTCCGCCGCCTATCTGAGTTCCGTTGCCCAGTGCTGCAATGAGGCCATAATGCTGTTCTTGTTTGCCGTCGTACGTTACGGTGAAGTTATAGCTTTTGAAGTGTCTGAGGCAGTGGACGAGCGCGGTGAAGTAATTGCTTTTTTTCCCGCGAGTGTATACATGTTTCAGTACATCTACGTCTATGCCCATACCTACGGCATTTATGCTTTTAAGCCCGCCGGAAAGTTCTATATAATCTATACGCTTGGGCTCTTTGAACGCAATTATTTGTGATGCTTGCCTTATGTCCTTCGGAATGTGCGCTGCAACGGCAAAGTCGTTGCCCGTGCCGGAAGGGATTAGTCCCAAGGAGCAGTTTTCAAAATCTTTTATTCCGTTAAGCACTTCGTGTAAAGTTCCGTCGCCACCCATTGCCACTATTGAGCATTCGTTGCCTGAAGAGGAGAGCTTTTCGGCAATTTCGCCCGCATGGCCTTTATGATCGGTCATGTAAAATTTACAATCGTGCCCTGCCGATTTAAACACATCTTCGATAATTTTGATTTGCTTCGGTTTTATACGCAATGAATTGACTATAATATTAAACTGCATTTTTTAAAACCCGCTCTCTCCGGACAGGTCTAATGCCGGATTGTCGCATAACTTTTTTTATATGCGCCAAAGTAATTATATTACAAACGATTAATAATTGCAATACATTTGAAAGATTGGAGAGTTTACAAC
>CAYLIO010000105.1:0-3422 GCA_964383655.1 uncultured Clostridia bacterium
ATTTGCATACGTTCGGTTTTATCTTTGAAACACTTTGCATAAGAGATTTGAAAGTCTATTCAAATAAATTTAACGGCAATGTGTCTTACTATCACGACCGCTATGGTTTGGAAGCAGATTGCGTTTTGCACCTCGATAACGACAAATACGCGCTAATCGAATTCAAACTCGGCAGTCGAGGCATTGAAGAGGGCGCAAAACATCTATGCGAACTGCGCAATCTGATCCGCAAGCATAATGAGGAAATGCCTCAACAACATTTACGCGAACCTGATTTACTGATAGTAGTAACGGGCGGCGAACTTGCCTATCGCCGGAATGACGGCGTTTGTATAATCCCCATAGGCTGTCTGAAAGATTAAACAACCATCTTGTAGAAACGTGATTATGCAAAATCTAATTATGGGCACCTAAAAACTCAGACTAAAAAACATGTATGCTCTGCAAAAAACCTGAGATCTTCTCGTATTATATAGCAGCAGAGTTCATAGACCTTCCCAAGGTCTACATGCTATACTGTTTTTGGATACTGTAGATTGGTGATATATCCTCTCTTTTGGTTGTTGTACGGTAAATCCTTATTATGTGCGGAGATTCGAATGAACTTAAAGTTATTAAGGTAACCTCTAAAAATCGGACGAACCGAAAAATTACATCAATAACTCGAATTTTTCGAGGTTACCTTAACAAAAAGGCCTCTACGAAAGGTTTTTTCATTTTTACAAGTTGCATAGTCGGGTTAAACCTTTTAGTCTTTCGCCTTTAATATGCTAAACCCAAGCACATATCGTCAAAGGTTGTGTGTGTTACACTATAACTTCTTTTGCCGTCACTCGCTTTTTAGCTGCCTTAGTTTTCTGTAAAAGGTTGAGCGCGAGTTTATGGATAGCCTGCGCATTGCCTCTTGCTCTGAAATAATATTATTCTCGAATTCATAAGCAACCTGTTTTAACAAGCGATAGTTTACTTCTATCGGTCTTCTGCCGACATATCGTCCCGATGCTTTTGCCTTTTCGCGCCCTCTCTCTCGGTTAGTTTTGTTGTTCCTGCTCATGCTCACGAGCATATTCCTAAGCAGATACAGCATTGCTTTTCTTTCCTGTGGTTGAAGATATCTGTCTTCGCTTTCAAAATAAATATTTACCCCCGTCTGCAATAGTTGGTACATATTTCTGACCATACTTGTATTAGTACTTTCAAAGTCGCTCAAACTATCGATCGACAGAATGTCGTTCGGAGTAAGCCTGTAATCATTGATGTTTTCAAACCCTCTGATTTTCTGCGGTTGTGCAGGCTTTCTCACAACCAAAAGATTGTCGTCCCCGCACTTCATTTCGCTTCTTAAAAGCCACTCAAATCTGTCGTAATAATCCAACCCGACAGACTCCATCAAATGCCTGACGTCCTCTCTAGATTCACTCGGCGTACGCATACTTATAAATGACGGAGTCATGTTTACCCTGAAATACTCCTGTCTTCTCAAATCCATGTTGATGCCCGGAATTCCCTGAAACAATCCCTCAGGAAGACTATCTATACATTCCCAATACGGCTTGATAATATACTGGTAATTCTGATCATCAAATCTTTCAAAAGTCACTTCCCCGACGGAATACCTGTTATTATCCCTGTCATAGACCTTTATAAGACCGACATTTCTGAAATATGGACGACCGCTAAGCGGGCGATTATATTCATTGTAGTACATACCATCACCTGTCTTTTAATTTATTGAATGCCGCCTTTAATATCTTTTCATATCGACAGCGATACATTGTCTTATAAAATTCTCTTCTTATATCGCTAATATCTTCTATTGAATCAATCAACTTATCTATTTTGTCAAAATCAATTTTAGGCACAATTCTTTTCAATGCGTTATTGCACTCTTCGAACTGTAAACTGCTTATTACTTCGTAATATGAACTCTTTCTGCCGTCAAGCTTTATGTGTGAAGTCGGGAATTGATAAATGCGCTTATCCAACTCCTCCTGACAATTTAACACTTCCGATATTCTCCCATCGATATTGAGTCTAGGATACATACTTGAACCGTTGTCATAAACGGGAGCCATTGAATACTTATTATTTTTTTTTATAAAACCCCAGTTACCTCCGTGCCTGTCGAAGTTGCCGTTCAAGGCATCGACTATAAAAATATCCCAGAACCTTTGCACTGTTTCCTGAACGTCAGTAAGCTTTCTGTTTTCTTCAAGCATCTTCTGTATATCGTCATAGGAGTATTGAAACAACTCCTTATCCTCTTCCAAATAACTTTCACCAACTTCGTTGAAATGCACAAGCACTTCACCAGCTTCACAGAAATTCCTTAGCAAAACAATATTTTCGCCCTTGTAAACGCCGAGTTCTGTATCCTGAACGGGAATGCCCAAAAGTTCAAATATATGACTTCCCAGATATTCGGAGACATGGTTGTAGATTAACCCGATTTCAGAATTTTTCTGATACTTAATTATATATCTGTTTCCGTTTATGGTTATCTGCCCCTTTCGCTCGGCACCAGAATAAAAGACGTCTTCATCTATTTTATATTTAGAAAAATCCCTCATACATGCCTCCTTTTGCACTATTTTAAAAAAATTTTGCGTTAGTGTCAATAGGTCTACTATATAATTTTGATACTATTTTGAAAGTGCTTTGGCGAAAAAAAGACTGTAAGCGAAATGGAAGCAGCCTCTTTGTGTTATTAAGGTCACCTCTAAAAACTCCTGAAAAAGCTCTGCAATCAAACCTCACATCTAGTAACCTTTTTGAAATCTGTTTCTAAAAAATAGATAATTGATGAGAGAATTGATTTATTGATTGGGTGTTCAACGCGGTTTCCTTTAAGAGCCTTGTGGCAATAGCATAAAACTCCTCTTCCCTGCTCCCACTTTCGCGCGGCATTGTAAGCACTATCCTCTCTTCTTCCGTCACAGTCTCGCCGAAAATTTTTTCGGTATGAATCGGCAATCCGTAATAGAGTGCGTCGTTAATAACTTTGTTGGCGCTCTCATAACCGAGCTGTTTTGTCAAGCGTTCTATCTATGCGTTCATTTCAATGTCGATAATTCTGATATCCATATCGAGTATTCCTTCAATCAAATACCCCTCGGGGATTACAATTTCGGAAATTGTTTTTGTCTTATCTTTCATTTCTATTTTTTTTCACAAATTGTTATGACATCTCATCGCAAATTTCTTCGCTAAAATACTGCAAATTTATTAAATGACACACCTTATTCTCTTTTTTTCGATAAATCTTGTAGGTTTACAATACATTTATGACAAAGTAGTTGGTTAGGGATGTAGGGAGAAAAAAAGGAAAGGCTGAAAATCTATTGACTAACGCAGGCGGTTTGGATATAAAACCTGACTTTGGTATCAGACATTCAAATATGGTGTTAGTTTTCATTTTAAAG
>CAYLIO010000106.1:0-3162 GCA_964383655.1 uncultured Clostridia bacterium
ATAGGGAAAACCATATGGAGATAGATTTTCTCATCTCTCAAAATAAAAAGATAACTCCGATAGAGGTGAAGTCGGCGAGCTATCAGCGACATACCTCTCTCGATAAGTTTATGAAAAAGTTCAAGGGCAGATATAACAGGCCGTGTATTTTATACACCAAGGACGTCATGGAAAAGGATGGCATACTGCATCTGCCCGTGTATATGGCGATGTTTTTGTGAGTAGACAATGCGTGGAGAGAGAACGGCGTGTCTGTGAGGAAGAGGCTTGAAGTAGACTTTGTAGCCAATCTCGGCAACCGCAAATATTCCTACGGAAAAGAAGATGAAGCAGGAACAGGCCTCGCTCCTTTCCATTAACGACGCATTCAGAAAGATTATAATAGTGAACAGTCCGATACTTTCGGGCTACAATGAAAACGGAATATTAATGCTTTCGTTGCAGGATTTCCTGTCGGATCCGGCAAAGACGATTAATTTGTGATAAAATAGTTGCAGAGGTACTATGGCACAGTCGAAATAACAATTAAAAAACATCAGATAGAGTGGCTTAGGTGGATTAACGCGCGAACAATTTTTATTTCACGAAATGCGCATTACGGCTAAACTTATGAACAGCGGTTTAGATGATAAACAGATTGCCGAAGCGATTATAAAGGATAATCTCTTCCAGTATCCGACCGAAAAATCGTTAAAAAACGTATTGGGCGGCTGTATCAGAAGGTTGAAGTCTATGCAGGACGAAACTCTTGTGGCGGCTGTTGCGTCGCAACCTGCCGAGGTCGCAAAACAGATATGTTTATATGCAATGATGAAAAACTCAAGTCTTGTCTATGACTTCATAAATGGTTTATTTGAGGAGCCATATTTATGTCAAACACAGATAGTATTCAAGCCTTGTTAGAAGCCAAGGAAGGAGAACAGATGCAATTCAAAGAAGCGAAACATCGATTTGATTTTGAGGAAGCTACTAAATGTTGCTGTGCTTTGGCAAACAACGGTGGCGGTAAATTGGTATTCGGTATTACTGATAAAAGACCTCGTACTGTGGTTGGCAGCCAGGCTTTTGCTCAACCGAAGCGTACACGTATGGCGTTGATTGAAAAACTAAAGATCAATATTGATTTTCAACTACTGTCATATAACGAAAAGCGTGTTTTGATTTTTGATGTAAAAAGTCGTCCGATAGGTTCACCGGTTCAATGTGATGGCATAGCATGGATCTATGAAGGTGATGCACTAAAGCCCATGCCTGAAGATATGCGCCGCCGTATCTATGAAGAAGCCGGATCGGATTTTTCCGGAATGCTTTGCAAGGGGGCAACTATTGAAGACTTGGACGAACATGCCATTGAAAACTTTCGCACTAATTGGATTGAAAAGAGTGGTAATAAACAGCTGAGAACGCTTTCCAATGAGCAACTTCTTCTTGATTGCGGGGCGATTACCGAGCAGGGGTTAACGTATGCGGCTTTGATTTTATTTGGGAAAAATACATCGCTCGTCAGGTTTTTGCCGCAAGCAGAAATTATTTTTGAATACCGTTCCTCGGAAGCTTCCGGTCCGGCAAATCAAAGAGAGGAGTTTAAAGAAGGCTTCTTTGATTGTTATGACCGTATTTGGGAGATTATTAATTTGCGGAATGATAAGCAACATTATCAAGAAGGTTTTTTTGTGTTTGATATCTCCACTTTCAACGAACGTGTCGTTAGGGAAGCTATTCTTAATGCGGTATGCCATAGAAACTATCAGCTGGGCGGCAGTATTTTTATTCGTCAGTACAGGGATAGGCTGGTCGTTGAGAGCCCCGGCGGACTTCCTTTTGGTATTACGCTTGATAACATATTGGATCGTCAACTTCCACGCAATCGTCGGATTGCGGAAATACTTTCTCGGTGCGGCATGGTTGAACGATCAGGGCAAGGGATGAACTTAATGTTTGAATTGAGCGTTCAGGAGGCAAAGCCGCTACCTGATTTCTCAGGTACAGATGATTTTTTTGTTTGTGTTACATTGAACGGATTGATAATTGACAAGGCTATGCTTACCGTCATCAATCGAATCAGTGAAAAATGTGCAGAGTTACTATCCACGGAGGACTTTTTGACGATTGATGCGCTTTATCATGGGAAAGCGCTTACAGAAAAAATGAACTCTCGCTTGAATAGGCTGATAGAAATGGGAATTGTTGAACATATTGGCAGAAAAAAATACGTCCTTGCAAGAGGTCTATATGCTGCAACAGGCAAGTCAGGTGTACATACGAGAAGAGTCGGATTAGATATGGCTACCAATAAGGAATTGCTCTTAAAACATATTCGACAAAATAACGCGGTAGGCACTCCATTTAAAGAATTGCAACAAGTTTTGCCAGGGCATAGCCGAAATCAAGTTCGTGTCTTGATGAGACAATTACAGAATGACGGTAAGGTTTTTTCCGTAGGGAAGACAAGTGCTGCGAGATGGTATATCAACGAATAATCTAAAGACATTAAACCAAACTTTGAACTAACTTTGAACTAACTTTGAACTAACTTTGAACCATTTTTGTATTAACCAAGTACAGTTTTACAACTTTCTCGGTTAAGTATTAGTACCGGATTGATTTGGAGAACAGGTATTATGGGCAGGCTGATTTCAGAAAAATATATAAGTCAGTTGGCTAAGCAATACGAGCAACAGTATATTGAGCGGGATATCGAATTTGGAATGCCCGTTAATCTTGCTTTCTTAAAGGCGTTACGTAATATTGAAAGTTACGAAAAAGAATTTATTGATTTTACAAGTGAGTTATCATTTAAAGGCAAGTTATTCTTAGCGTACGAATTATCTCAACTTCAATATAATACTATTTTCGGATGTGAAGAAGAATATATATTATCTTTGATGAATAGTGGAAATCCGGAAATGCAAGAAGTAGCGTTAAACGCAGTTGTGAACTGGGGTAACATCAATCTATTAAAAAAATTGAGCAACTTAAAAATAAGTAATGTTTTTTTACAGCAAGAATTAGATGAACTACTTAAAGAGATTGTTTAAATGGGATATTTTATACGCATGATTAGTAGAGCCAAGTGGCCTGATGGTGCAGATGCAAAATTTACTTCCGTGAATGATTTATCTGCCGACGCTATCACGTGCGATTTGAAAACTGCAGGTAATG
>CAYLIO010000107.1:0-3146 GCA_964383655.1 uncultured Clostridia bacterium
GACGTTCTATAATTGCACCTCACTTAAAAGCATAACAATAGGTGAAGGTGTAACCTCTATCGGTGAACAGACGTTCTATAATTGTACTTCGCTTGAAAGCATAATCATACCGGACGGCGTAATCACAATCGGCGATTTCGCGTTCTTTAGATGCACTTTGCTTGAAAGCGTTTACTATGCCGGTACATCGGCGGAAGAATGGGGAAACATTTCAATAGGGTCGTCCAACGATCCCCTCAATAACGCTACGATATACTATTACAGCGAAAATGAGCCCGACATGAATGATGAAGGAACCGCATACGACGGCAACCATTGGTATTATGGTGATGATGGCGAAATTATCGTTTGGGTGTACACAGTAGCTGCCGGGAATGCAGACGGTCAATGACACTTGCTATAAGATTTTGCAGTAAAATTTATGCGCGGTGCGCGGCAATATGCCGCGCACCTTACACGTCTGCCCATTTGCATCGATTGAAAGTACAATTCATAGTTAAATGGTTCTTTAAAAACTCTGCCTAAAAAGCCCAAAAATGTTCGTTGAAAAAGGTAGAACAATTTTGCGATAGCCTTATGCAAGTTGAAATTGCAAGCCTTATTGCTTGTAAGCATATATTTTTTTTGCTATAATACTCTTCAATAAGCTTACTTTTATCTTGTCCGTGCTGAACTTGAGGGTGCGGTAAGAGATGCCGTACAGTAATCTTCGGATTATGTATGGCATATGTGAGGATTGAGAGATGTATAAGATTATAAAAAAGCGTGTTTTAAATCCTACGGTCACGATGATGGATATTGAGGCCCCCTTGGTTGCCCGAAAGGCACAGGCGGGCCAGTTCATAATTTTGAGAGTGGATGAAGACGGGGAGAGAATTCCGCTAACCATAGCAGGATATGACAGAGCTGCGGGAACCCTTAAAATTATATTTCAGATTGTGGGCGGCACGACAATCAAGCTTAACCAAAAAGAAGAGGGTGAATACATAAGCGACTTCTGCGGTCCGCTTGGCTGTGCCACGGAGGTGGAAGGTCTGAAAAAGGTGTGTATCGTCGGCGGCGGTGTCGGGTGCGCCATTGCGTTGCCTGTCGCACAGCGCTTGCATGAGCTCGGCGTTGAGGTGCACTCTATAGTCGGGTTCAGAAACAACGACTTAGTTATTCTCGAAGACGAGTTCAGGGCCTGTTCGGACATACTGACTGTCATGACGGATGACGGAAGCTACGGCCGGGGAGGGGTGGTAACCGCTCCGCTCAAAGAGGCGCTTGATCGTGGCGAGAAATATGATAAGATTATTGCCATCGGGCCTGTTATCATGATGAAGTTTGTCGTTGAAACTGCAAGACCGTTCGGCGTACCCGTGACGGTGTCCATGAATCCTATCATGATAGACGGTACCGGAATGTGCGGCGGATGTCGCCTTACTGTCGGTGGGAAGACAAAATTTGCGTGTGTAGACGGGCCTGACTTCGATGGCTATGAAGTTAACTTCGACGAGGCGATGGAGCGTTCTGCGATGTATCGAGATTTCGAAAGTCTTAAACGTGAAAAGGGATGCAATCTTTTCAAGGAGTTAAAGTAAAATGGCGATTATTCCTAAAAAACATGAGATGCCTGTCCGGGATGCGAAGACCAGGGCACATAATTTCGACGAGGTTGCGCTCGGATATACAGATATCGTTGCCGTTGCCGAAGCTCAAAGGTGCTTAAACTGCAAAAACATGCCTTGCGTTGCAGGTTGCCCGGTAAATATAGATATTCCCAAATTTATCGAAAAGGTAAAAGTTGGCGACTTTGAAGAGGCTTATGACATAATTTCATGTAGTTCTTCGCTTCCTGCCGTATGCGGCAGAGTGTGCCCGCAGGAAACTCAGTGCGAACAAAAGTGTACTCTGGGAATTAAATTTGAGCCTGTTGGCATAGGACGGCTCGAGAGGTTTGTCGCTGACTACCACAACAAAAATTTCAAAGGGGAAATTAAAAAGCCGGAGTCCAACGGACATAAGGTGGCTGTAATCGGGTCAGGCCCTTCAGGACTTACCTGTGCGGGAGACCTTGCAAAGAAAGGGTATAAGGTGACTGTTTTTGAAGCGCTTCATATGGCCGGCGGCGTACTGGTATACGGCATACCCGAATTCAGGCTGCCAAAAAGTATCGTTAAAAAGGAAGTGGATGCTTTAAAAGAATATGGCGTGGATATAGAGACCAATGTGGTCATCGGCAAGACGCTGACCATCGATGAGCTCTTCGATGCAGGTTTCGAGGCGGTTTTTATAGGATCCGGAGCAGGGCTTCCTCGTTTTATGGGGATCCCCGGCGAGAGTTTGAAAGGCGTTTACTCGGCAAACGAATTTTTGACGAGAAATAACCTCATGAAAGCATATAAAAGCGATTCTGATACGCCCGTTATGCGCGCCAAAAATGTCGCGGTCATAGGCGGAGGCAATGTTGCAATGGATGCGGCACGTACGGCACTGAGACTTGGCGCGGAGAGTGTGCATATAGTGTACAGACGCTCCATGGAAGAAATCCCCGCTCGGCGCGAAGAGGTGGAACATGCCATGGAAGAAGGTATAGTCTTTGACATCTTAAGAAACCCGGTTGAGATTTTAGGATACCGTAATCCGAACGATAAGCGCGATCCGAAAAACGGCTTTGTTACGGGGCTCAAGGTTATTAAATGCGAGCTCGGCGAGCCTGACGAAAAAGGCAGACGCCGCCCCGTTGAGGTTATGGGCAGTGAATATGTAATGGATGTCGACTGCGTAATCATGGCAATCGGCACAAGCCCTAATCCGCTCATAAAAAATACTACAGCCGGTCTGGAAGTCAACCGCCATGGCGGAATAATTGTGGATGAAGATACGGGATTAACGAGTAAAGAAGGTGTTTATGCCGGCGGGGATGCGGTAACCGGCGCGGCGACCGTAATCCTTGCAATGGGTGCGGGGAAGACTGCCGCAAAAGCTATAGATGAATATATAACGAACAAAAGGAAATAACGGGCAAACTGATAGCTTTGCAATGACAAATATTTGAGATGATGCAGGCAGGACAAAGAAGTTATGGGCGGGATAAATTTTTTATATAAAATTAGCTGACATCGCGAAAGCTTGCTTTTTGATGTCGGCTAATTTAAAACTTA
>CAYLIO010000108.1:0-3027 GCA_964383655.1 uncultured Clostridia bacterium
TAAAAAGAAACCGCCGCAATAAAGCGGCGGTTATGGACTTTGGGTGGACGCATAACTCCTCAAAGGGAGCACCCCACCATACTAAGATACAGCCGGCTGCGATTTTCTGTATGTCAAAGCCCTTCTTTTGTATCAGTTTACACCGAAACCGATAAAAAGTCAACACCTTATTGAATTTACTAAAGGGAATCTCTTAAAACTCCTGAAAAAACCCTTGGAAAATTATCTGAAAAATCATGAAAAAAAGCATGCCTGATCTGCAAAAGTCTTGGGAAAGCCTTCTCTTTTTTGCTGTTATGTAATATATGTAGCCGGAAACAGAGGGAAACAACCTATGATGCAGATCGGATTTTTGGGTGAGGGAAAAAGGCTCAACGGGCTTTCGGATGATCAGACGGAATATCAGATCAATGACCGAATGAGCTTTATGCGATTTCTCGGGCTCGGCCCCGAAGATCGGGTTACTGACGCAAAGACAATTTGGCTGCTTCGCGATACGCTTGTCTTGTTGAGGAAAAAGCATATTCAAATCCGATAAGATACAAAAATGAACGTCAGTACCAAAACTGTCACAATCTCTCTTTCCGTAAGGAGATTAGTTAAGTACTCACACTAAAACATCGACAAAATTGGCCTATGTCTACACCGCAATAGTATATGTGCAGGCAAGAAAGTATTTCATCAGTTATCAGCATGATTCTTTTATGTTTTACTAAGATACAATGATACTTTGATCATCGCGTGTCCGACGTCCCTTTTTAGGAGAGTAAAAACAGCGAGGATCCTTATGTTCGATACTTCCCGCAACAATAGCTAAAAGCCTAAGTTTTAAACTTATTTGCAAAGAGCAGTTTTCGATTACCGAAAACACATTGTCGACTAAGCAATGTGAGTAAAGTCGAGAGTAAGGTTCATTAGCTTTTCATTTACCACGGTTGTGTAATTCCTTCTCCTGCAAACAGGCTTCAGATTTCTGATTCGCAAATTAAAGGGTCATATTTTAACAAATCGCAAAAAATTGTCCCTTTAACTTGATTTTTAAGCAGGTGCGCGTTACAATATAGGCAACAAAAAGGGAGAGCGATATATGGGATTATATATCCGTGAAAAGTATCTGAAAAAGATTCGAGGTTTTTATCACGACACCGAGGTTATAAAGGTCATTACCGGAGTCAGACGCTCCGGTAAGTCATGTCTTATGCAGATGGTCAGGGAGGAATTAATCCGCGGCGGTGTGCGGCAGGAAAACGTCATCTTTTTGGATCTGGACAGCAGGGCCTACAGAAAGATAAAGACAGCGGATCGACTGGATGCGCTGATCGAGTCCTTTATAAAGACGGCCGGGGTAAAGTATCTTTTTATCGACGAAGTTCAGAATGTAAAAGATTTTGAAGAGGTTGTAAACGCCTATCGCACCGACGGAAATTATTCTATTTTTATAACCGGTTCGAATTCCTATTTATTGAGCGGCGAGTTGGTCACCAAGCTCACCGGGAGATATGTGGAATTTGAGCTTTTTCCGCTCAGCTTTGACGAATACCTCGATATGAAAGCGTTCTACAGCAAGAAAATCGATGCCAATTTGCTGATAGAATTGAATCATTATCTGAGCGAAGGCGGTTTCCCAAAATCCGTGCAATACGACAATTTTGCAGACAAGCGCACATACGTCAAATCCGTTATAGACGAGATCTTTGAAAAAGACATTAAAAAGCGCGTAAGAGTGCGGAATGTCGAGAGCTTTAATAACGTAAGGAATTTTATTATCAATAATTTCGGTGCGACGATCAGCGTCAAAAGTTTACAGGAGACTTTGGCGAAAAACGGAATAGCGATAAAGCGAGCGACTTTGGCGCGGTATATTGAGGCGCTGACGCAAAGTAAAATTTTGTATCAATGCGATCGTTTTGATATGAAATCCAAAAGGGCGCTTAGCGGAAAAAAGAAGTATTATTTAGCGGATATCTCTTTCTATTTTGCAGCGAATACCGATAATCGTATAAATTACGGATCCGCTTTGGAAAATATGGTGTATATCTATGCGAGAAGTTTAGATTACGCCGTAAGTGTGGGGCGGATCGGTAAGTCGGAATGTGATTTTATTTTAAGAGACAGCAATTTGAATTACAGCTATGCGCAGGTGGCATACACTATTGGCGAAAGCAAGGCAACGGAGGATAGAGAGTATGAACCTTTGGAGTGTATTCGTGATAATTATCCCAAATACGTTCTTACTACAGATTATCTGTTGCAAAACAGGAATGGGATTAAGCACTTGAATCTACTTGAATTTATGAAAAGCCATTCCGCTTTTTGAGATAAAATCAAAGCGGTATTATTCCTGTTGCGATTCTGAACGTCTGCAAAAAAATAGCCGGTTTCATAGCGCCGCGTGCTATTTATTTACAAACATAGATCATCGGCGTAGATATTAGATGATGTTGGGATCAAAAGGTCTTCCGTAAAAAAGTACAATCAAACGTGTGGCTGAGACTGCGACATCATGATTATGGTTTAACTTGAAATGGATACTTTGCAAAGACTTGAAAACTTATGCGCAGAGCTCGATAAAATCAGATCGATTGAAAATATACAGGCAAATATATTCGATGCCGTAGGCATGGAGCGGCAAGAGGTCAAACACTCTGCATTTATTGGCTGGCTCCTCGATCCCGGTAAGCCTCACGGGCTGGGGAACAGGTTTTTGACGGGGTTTTGCAGTCGGCTATTTGTCAGCGACAGCGTAAGCACTCAACAGCGCAATCTTAATGCTCTCGCGATGGGGGGAATATATTCCGTCAATGATTTGAGTAATTTTTTTAACGACGCAAAACTTGAGGTTTTTCGTGAGCGGGTTCTCGCAGACAGAGAAAGTCGCATAGATATTTACATAGAATCGGCGGCGACGAAAACGGCCGTCGTGATAGAAAATAAGGTTTTTACCGATAACCACGATGATCAGTTATACAGATATATCGAGCAGCTGGATGCATACAGCAAGAATAGGAACAATCTGATTGAAAGAAG
>CAYLIO010000109.1:0-3012 GCA_964383655.1 uncultured Clostridia bacterium
ATGGCCGGCTTTTGTTCTGTTTGACAACGAACCTCGTTTTGTTTTATAATTTGAAACGCACACATAAACGAGGTTATTTATGGATAAAACTTACAATCCCGGATCTTTTGAAGACGAAATTTACAGAGAATGGGAAGAAGAGGGTTGTTTCCGTGCGGAGAGGGATGACGATAAAGTTCCTTTTACCATTGTCATGCCGCCGCCCAACATAACGGGTCAGCTTCACATGGGTCACGCGCTGGACGAGACATACCAGGATACATTCATAAGATTTAAAAGGATGCAGGGATATTGCGCCCTTTGGCTGCCGGGAACGGACCACGCTTCCATTGCCACCGAAGTAAAGATAGTCGAGGACCTCGAAAACAGGGGTATACATAAGAAGGATCTCACGCGTGATGAGTTTTTGGATTATGCATGGAAATGGAAGGAAAAGTACGGCGGAAGGATTGTCACGCAACTGAAAAAACTGGGTTCGTCTTGTGATTGGTCGCGGCTTTCATTCACAATGGATGAAAAGTGCTCGCGCGCCGTTCGGGAGGCGTTCGTCAATCTGTATAACAAGGGTCTCATATATCACGGTGACCGTATAATAAACTGGTGTCCGCAGTGCCGTACTGCCATATCGGATGCAGAGGTTGAATATGAGGACGAGGCTTCGTTCTTCTGGCATATAAAATATTTCCTCGAGGGGTCGGACACAGAGGGCGTCGTCGTTGCCACAACAAGGCCGGAGACGATGTTCGGCGATACTGCGGTGGCCGTAAACCCTGCCGATGAAAGATATAAGGCGTACATAGGCAAAAACGTAATACTGCCCATAATTGGGAAGGCTATACCTGTCGTCGCCGATGAGCATGCCGACATGCAGTTCGGGACCGGATGCGTAAAGATAACGCCTGCGCACGATCCCAATGACTTTGAAGTGGGACTTCGACATAACTTAGAGCGTGTGCGCGTCATAAACGAAGACGGAACGATGAATGAGAATGCGGGCAAATTCTGCGGAATGGACCGATTCGAATGCCGCAAGGCGACGGTAGAGGAACTCAAAAAGCTTGGCAACCTCGTAAAAACGGAGCCGCACACGCATAGCGTAGGACACTGTTACAGATGCAATGCGACAATAGAGCCGATGCTGTCCAAGCAGTGGTTCGTAAAGATGAAACCGCTCGCTCGTCCCGCAATAAGCGCGGTCATGGACAAAAAGACGACATTCATCCCGGAAAGGTTCGCAAAAATTTATTATAACTGGATGGAGAACGTCAAAGACTGGTGCATATCAAGACAGCTGTGGTGGGGACATCGCATACCTATCTGGTACTGCGATGACTGCGGCGCGGCAATCTGCGCCAAAGAGGATCCTTCCGAATGCATTGAATGCGGTTCGAAAAACATACGCCAAGACGAGGATGTGCTGGATACTTGGTTTTCATCCGCATTATGGCCGTTCTCCACGCTCGGATTCCCGGATGATACGTCCGACCTCGAATATTTTTATCCCACGGATGTGCTCGTAACCGGTTA
The DNA here is from genome assembly GCA_964383655.1 of uncultured Clostridia bacterium. GTDB lineage: Bacteria > Bacillota > Clostridia > Christensenellales > Borkfalkiaceae > Coproplasma. Next base: position 1,528 of record CAYLIO010000109.1, read on the forward strand.
CGACATAATTTTCTTCTGGGTTGCGCGCATGATATTCTCCGGCATAGAGCATATGCGCAAAGTGCCGTTCAGATATGTGCTTCTGCACGGCATAGTGCGCGACGAGCAAGGGCGAAAGATGTCAAAATCGCTCGGTAACGGCGTAGACCCTTTGGATATAATAGATAAATACGGCGCAGACGCTCTGCGGTTTTCGCTCATACAAGGTGTGGCCACCGGAAACGATATAAGGTATTCAGAGGCAAAGGTGCAGTCGGCTGCGGCGTTCATGAACAAGATATGGAATGCCGCGCGCTTTGTCATAACCAACTTAGAAGGAAAAAACATAAAAGCTTTATCCGAGGTCAGGCCTGGGTATGCCGACAAGTGGATTATTTCGCGGCTTCAGTCCGTCATACGCGATGTCACCCTCGCGCTTAATAAGTTTGAGCTCGGGATCGCGTGTCAGACGGCATACGACTTTATGTGGGACGACTTCTGCGACTGGTATATAGAACTTACCAAATCCGCTCTATGGTCGGAAGATGAGACGAGAAAGGAAACGACGCTTGCCGTTTTGGTGCATGTCCTCGGTGAAGCGCTGAAACTTTTGCATCCGTTCATCCCGTTCGTAACCGAGAAGATATATTCCGAACTTCCTATCGGCTGCGGCAGAATAATGACGGCGTCCTATCCGAGATACAACTCACGTCTTACATACAGGAAAGAAAGTACCGCATTTGTCGGTATTATGGATATAATAAGGGCTGTGAGGGCACTCAAGACAGAGACAGGGTGCCCGCCTTCTAAAAAGGTGACGCTGTATATACTGACTGACCATAAGCGCCTTGTATCTGCCAACGAAGACAGCATCATGCGTCTTGCCGGAGTACAGGACATAAAATTTGTCTCCCTTGCCGAAGAGGCCGGCGAAAACGCCGTAGCAAAAGTTGTGAGTTGTGCTACGATATTCGTGCCCATGGGCGAGCTTGTAGACATTGAAAAGGAGCGCGAGAGGCTGGGCGCGGAGCTGGATAAGGTACTTGCCGAAATCAGACGCGCCGACGGTAAGCTCAACAATGCCGGTTTCATAAAAAAGGCGCCTAAGAAGCTTATTGAGGATGAGCGCGAGAAATTGGAAAAGTATCTTGAAATGAAGGAGCGTATAGAACAGCAGCTCGCCGCGCTCTGATAAAGAGTAATATTCCGACCGCGAAACAAAAAAAATCAAGTAGCAGATACAAATGGATGAAAAATTGATCGACGATATACATTCCGCAATGCGTCGGCAATGTCAAAGTCGCGGCTATGCGGCACCCGTCGATGTCCTGATGGAAAGAGGCATTTTAAGCAAGCAAAAATATGCGGATTGACGCTTCGGGTGTACGGAGTATCCGGAACGCGTATGCTCGGCCAATCTCAAAAAAGTTTCGCAAGTCATGCACGAACTACGGCTTTATGCTCAAAAATGCGGGCTTCTCTTTGTTTTCCCATAATTGCATACCA
>CAYLIO010000110.1:0-1175 GCA_964383655.1 uncultured Clostridia bacterium
ATTTTCGTCTTCTTTTTTGCTCTCTTTTTCTGTGCGCGTATCAGCAGAAATGTTAAGGCGAAACCTGCGGCAAACAGGACGAATCCGATTACAAGGTCCAAAAAGTAGCTTTCGCCGGAAGCCCAGCTTAAGTATATTTTGTAAATATCCGGGTTGAAAAACATCCCGATGATTGATCCGAGCGAAAGTCCTGCTGCGGTAAAAAACATGACAGCTCTGTTTTTTGTCAAAATCGTGGTGAGAAGTTTGGAAAATGTAAGAAGGCCTATTACAAAACCGATGATAAGACAAGCGTATATGATAAACACTCCGGGGTTTGAACCCCAATAGCTTACGTCTGCAGAGTCGACAAGCAGACTGTAGACTCCGGCGGTCATCAGGAGCGACGTGGCGCTGAGTCCCGGCACAAGCTGTGTTATTGCCGCAATATAGCCTAGGGCAAGATATGCGAAGTACTGCCAGATATCAGGGTCTTCAAGTACAAGGATATTCCCCTTTGCCGCGAAAACGGCTGTCGCCGAGATGGCAATGGGAACCAGTATGCCGGTCACAAACAATATAATACGAACAGGTGTCACTTTTTCGTTTTTGATTTCCTCATAGACGGCGGGATAGGAGCCTGTCATAAGGCCGGCAAAAAATGCGACGACGGCAAAGAACATCAGGTTGAGGAGATAATGTATGCCGATAAGCCCGAGCATGGCACCGATCGCAATGCCTGTCAATATGGGAAGCAAGAATAAAAAGCAGTACTTAAAACTTTTGAAAAGATTGCTCAGCGCGAATAATATTTTTTCATACAGTTTGGTGACTATGCTTATGGTTGAACCGCTCACTCCCGGAACTATTACGGCAATGCCGATATAAAGACCGCAAACTCCGCCCTTTAATAGCTGTTTTCCGTTTATATATTTAAGATCTTCCGGCTTCAGCCCTTGTCGCCGTGCGCTGTTTTTCTGAGGCCTGTCCTCTTGCATATTTTCATCCATAATCGTTATTTTTAGGCGGATATTCAGGCGTGTATCGATTGCCGGATACCTTGCGTTAAGCTCATATGAAAATTTTAGCATACTGAGGGATACATGTCAAATGCGCCAAAGCGTAACTCTTATTCATTGCCGGAGCTGAAATGGAAATAAACTTTTCACTTCAGCCTCGACAAGGCCTTTTAACAT
>CAYLIO010000110.1:1275-2986 GCA_964383655.1 uncultured Clostridia bacterium
AAGGACTATCTCGACGCGCTCCAAAGCGCCGGTGAGATTGCCTTTGAAGGGTATGACGGCAGTTACGGGTATTATATAACTTCCGTTAACGGGATAGAGGAGTCAACGACCTACGGCGAAGGGTATTCATTCGGCTACTGTTGGATGCTTTATACGGATTTTACCGAGGCGGACGGTGTTACATATGCGGACTCTTCGTACGGCACGTTTGATTATAACGGCAGAGAACTTGCATGTGCCTCATACGGCGTGTCCTATCTGCCCTGCGTGGAAGGGTATAGCTATGCGCTTGTATATGAGGCGTGGAGTTATACGTCTTAATTTTGCTCATTCGCTCCGGTTTATTTCAGGCGCGGCAATTTTTAAATTTATGTAAATTTTAACGACGATGAAAAACTTGCGCAACGGCAGAAATGAGTCTACCCCTGCAAAGGAGATAGCATATATTGCCTTAATGACCGCCATTTTAACAGGCGGTCAGTTTGTGCTTGCAAATGTTGCGGGGGTAGAGGTAGTGACGGTGCTCCTTCTGTGCTTCGCGTGGAAGACGGGACCGCGCGCCGGTGTGTTGATCGGCATAGCTTTTTCTCTTTTGAGATGTTTCATCTGGGGATTTTATCCGTCTGTCATCGTGCTGTATCTCATATATTATCCTCTGTTTGCCGTTTTGTTCGGATGTCTGGGCAGGATAAAGAAAGAGGGATGGTCAAATTTCCCCGTATGGGGGCTTATTCTCGCAGATGTTATTCTTGCCGCAGTAATGGCGGGGGCAGGGTACTGTGCGATAAGTGATTTTCTGAAAATCTCCGCTTTAGCCGAGGTAATGGTAAAAAATCTTTTATGGGTAATCTTTGCTTTGTCCGCAGTCTTGTTTGTTATACTGAACGTGCTTTTCATACTAAAAAAGAGCGGCAGACTCAAGAGAGACGAGTTAATGAAAACAGTGGTGATTACCGCTGTCGCCGCGATGTGCACGATCTGTTTTTCGCTTATAGACGATGTAATAACTCCGTTATTTTACGGTTGGGGTTTTGATTCGGTTGCTGCGGCTACTTATTTTTACACCTCTTTTCTTGCGATGGTTCCGCAGACGGTTTGCACGATCGTAACCGTAAGTCTGTTTTTTTTGCCTCTTACGACACTTTTGGACAAGGTTGTAAGATAAATTAGGAAAGCGCTCTTTTATTTTGAGAAACAATCGAAACGCTTAAATGGTGCGATGTAAAAGATGATCCGGTAAGGGATGGGTTTTTCAAAAATAAGCTTTATGCTATAAATAAGCAGTATGATTTTCTGCCTGACAAGACTTATGTTTGAGTTCTCGGCTCTGTCCGTTTTTGGTGTGGTAAAAATTTTCTGATAACCAAAAGTCAGATAAGATTGACAGGAATAATTTTATTGTTTTTGCCGAGAAGCAAAAGATTTTCGTGAGTACAAATAACTCCGCCTTTTGCAATCCCAATATGTTTTTGTTTGTCCAAAATCGGTAAAATATGTAGAAAAAACCTGTTTTTATGAAACAACGTGAGGAAAGAGGAGAATCTATTGAATCTATTGAATTGCAAATCGCTCCACGGTTTGTGTTGACAATATGTACAGCGTTCGTTAAAATTATACATATTTTTTGTGCAGATATGGCGGAACTGGCAGACGCGCAGGACTTAGAATCCTGTGGGAAACCGTGCAGGTTCAACTCCTGTTATCTGCACCA
>CAYLIO010000111.1:0-2947 GCA_964383655.1 uncultured Clostridia bacterium
AGAATGTCTTCTTTTTTCACGCTTATTTATATACTTGCATACTCTTTCAGCGATCTTCCTCTACATTTTTTGACGGAGAAAATCTCGCACTCGTCCGTTTTTACTTTTTCCCTTTATCCTTATCGTCGGAAACGGAGTCTGCTGCTTTCTTTACTTCGACCTTCGCTGCCTTTTCGGACGCCTTCACGGGTGACACCGCCTTGGGCAACGATAATCCCGCCATGTTGTACACCTCTTCAAGCGGAGGCAATGACTTTAAAAGTCCTGATAAAAAGTTGGCGGTAGCCGTCTTGCCATCGGTATTTACACCGCCGTCCCAAACCGTCACTTTGTCTATCTTCACGCCGGAAATTGCCTTTACTTGTTCGGAAACAATCTCTTCCAATTTGTCCGCAATCAACAGCCTCACGGCTTCGTCCGCCGTGCCTGCGCTCTTTACCAGCGAGTCCATACCCTCGGCCTGTTTGGTCAGCTTCTCGCGCACGCCGCGCGCCTCAGCGTCCATCTTTACGAATATAGCATCCGCCTCGCCCTGTGCTTTTCTGCGCGTCTGTTCCGCAATGGCTTCCGCTTCGATCTCCAACTTGCGTTTTTCAATGTCGGCGGCGACTATAACGTCTGCCTCTTTGGTCGCCTTTTCACGAGCGGCACGGGCAATTTCTGCCGACTGCTCGGCGCTATAACTCTCTTCAAGTGCTTTTGCCGCCTGTACCTTTTCGGCAGCAACGGCAAGTTTGAGCGCCTCGGCCTCCTTCTCGCGCAGCGTCGCCTGCGAGCGTGCAATCTCTGCTTTGGCCTTGTTTTCGCCTTCTATCGCGGCAGATTCCGCCTGTGCCACGCGTATGCGCTCTTCCATCTTTGCGTTTGCTTGTCCTATCGCGCCCTTTTTGTCCTCTTCGGCAACGGATATACGCGCATCGTTTATAGCCTTTGCTGCGGCTTCCTGGCCGAGCGCTATAATGTAGCCGGACTCGTCCGATATGTCGGTCACGTTCACGTTAATCAGCCTGAGACCTACTTTTTTGAGCTCGCCCTCTACGTTACGTGAAATGGCTTCGAGGAATTTGTCCCTGTCGGAATTTATCTCCTCTATATTCATGGTGGCTATAACCAACCTCAGCTGTCCGAATATAATGTCACGAGCAAGATCGCTTATCTCGTTAAGATTTAACATGCCCAATCTCTCGGCCGCATTCTGCATTATATCGGGATCGGTGGATATACCAACGGTGAATATCGAGGGCACGTCTATCCTTATGTTCTGCTTGGAGAGCGTGTTTTTGAGGTCTACCGAAATGGATAGCGGAGTTAAATCCATAAAGGTATACTTCTGGAAAAACGGCCATACGAATGCCGCACCGCCGTGCAAACACTTTGCCGAACGATATGTCCCGTCGGAAGACGCTCTCAGTTTACCATAGATAATCATTATCTTGTCGGGCGGACAGGTCCTGTAGCGCACCGCAACGGTGAGTATAATCAAGAAGAGCAGCAACACCACGACGCATGCAATTACTACAGGTATAATAGTCTGTGTTTCCATAAATATCATATTCTCCTAATCTTTATATGCAGATTTAGCTGTCTTTTTTACAAGCACAAAATCGCCCGAATATTCAGCTATCTCTACCAAACAGTCAACAGGTATACGCTCCTCTTCGTCCGTCATGGCGTCTATCTCCATAAACCGCCCCTGCGCCGAAAGCGTTACCTTGCCGCGTCCCGATCTTGCGCCGGGTATGCTCACATAGACGGTAGCAGTGGAGCCGACGAGCTTACTCTTTACGATATTGCCTGAATTTTGCAACTTGGCAATCCCGTGCATAGCAAACGCCACACCCAATAGCGCAGCCGTGCCCGTTGCTAAAGCAATAAGTACGGGTGCCCACAGATTATCGCCCAGCGAATTCTGCGCCGCAAAACCACACCAGCCGCCAAGAGCAAAGAATGCCGTAAGACTCTTCACTGAGAAAAAAGAGAGCCCGCCGTCGGCGTCGTCCATCGCATCTACGCTGTCAGCACAGCCGTCCATGTCGATATCGCCGCCACCCAGCGAAAACAGCAGCATTACTATTTGAATTACAAGAAATACGCTGGCTACGACGGCTATTATAAAATATATCTGTTCCGCCACGCTGAGCGATGAAAACCAGTTCATGAAATTCTCCTTGTCGCAGTTTGCCGAAATCAGCAATGTAATTTTATCAAAAATTCCGTCTTGATGTCAACTAGAATTGCCCCGAAATCATACGCTGCAGGCGCCCGCAAAAGATGCTTATCGGGCGTTAATCCTTCCACTTTCGAACCAAAGAAAAGCGTGAATATTGCCAAAAACCTGTCCATGTGATAGAATATTCAAACAAAAGAATTGCGAGGTTTTTAAAATGAATATATGGCACGACATCTCGCCGAACCGCATAAAAAAAGACGATTTTATGTGTTACATAGAAATAATGCAAGGTTCACGCTCAAAGTACGAACTGGACAAGGAGACAGGCATACTTTTGCTGGACCGCGTACTGTACACATCCACTGTATATCCTGCAAGCTACGGCTTTATACCGCGCACGCTTGCGGATGACGGAGACCCGTTGGATGCGCTTGTATTGTGCAGCCAGCCAATCCTCCCCGCCACTATGGTCAGATGCTATCCGATAGGCGTGATCAACATGACGGACGAGGGTGCAAGCGATGAAAAAATAATCGCAATCCCGTTCAAGGAACCGACATACAATTCATATACCGAGATCTCCGAACTTCCGAAACATATCTTTCAAGAAATGATGCATTTCTTTGAGGTATATAAGGCGCTTGAGCACAAGAAGACGACCGTAAAAGAAATTATGGGCAGAGAAAGCGCAGTTGAAATCGTGCAAAAGAGTATCATCGCTTATAAAAATCACTTCGCGAGACGCGCACATCCGCTTTGACGGACCATATAATCAGC
>CAYLIO010000112.1:0-2903 GCA_964383655.1 uncultured Clostridia bacterium
TTTCAATGCTTTAGCCTATAAAACACTATTACACGATTGCCATTTTCCAAATGTTGCACGACTTCCTGCGGCAAAGACCCCTTGTCTGCAAATCTGTCAAGGCAATAATCCTCTAAATACCCAACGACATAGCCGTTATAAACACATAGTGGAATTATTATGTCCGTAGGAGAAAGGTTGTTATCAATATCCTTATTCCCTCCGGCACGCTTGTTCATATCATAATACATAACCGTCCTTATCTTTCGGTTTGTCAGGAGCATAATCATCTTGGTGCCGTATACCAAAGGACAAGTACACATATAAACAAATTTATCTTTTTGCAGTTTTTCAGCGTCATAACGAGCCTCCAATGGGGGCGTGTCTTTGCCTAAATTGAACATATAAGAGTGCGCCAACTCACCTGCTGATGTGAACACATATGTAGTATCGAACATATCATCCGTATAATAAATACTATCGCCAATTTTTTGGAACAATGAATAACTAGAAAAATTGTCTTGGTCGTGTTTGTCAAACTTAAACAAAACCTTTTTTAGGTTAAATAAAGAATCGGTTATACAGAGCTTAACGTCCGATTCCAATGGCTTCAACGAGAACAAGAATGAACCATCATTAAGAACCATGAAATCCTCTCCCCAAAAAGGCGTTTTTACTTTTTTTACAAATTGTCCATCATGAGTAAACAAAAGCATTTTCTCACTTGAATCGTCATAAATATATACATAACGCCCATCTACGTCAAAAGAATTTATTCTCACATACTCAGATTCCGATCTCCCCCGTTCGCCATACTGTGCTAAATAATTTCCATATTTATCAAATGACAGCATTCTTGACAATCTTTCATCAAGTATGTATATTGTATCATTAATTATCTTTAGTTTATCGATATTTCTAAATGTATTTTGAGGTTCTTGTAATTTCACATAAATAACCGTATCAATAAAAGTGGAGCTAATGTCTGGCACAATTTCCAGGGGCACGTCAATTTTTGTTTGCGGAACACTATAAAAACAAACTGATTTATCCTTTTTGCAGGAAACAAAAAACGACAAGCATAGCACCACAAAAAATATATACTTCATATAAGTTGTTTTTAATTGTTAAACATAAAACATTGTGACTAATGCTAACATTATTTATAACAGCCGCACAAGTTGGGAGAACAAGGATGATAGTTTTTACTCTTACAAATCTTAACCTCCACGCCACACTTCTTACAGGTAAAAGTATCACCAGGACCTGTATCAGAAGGAGTATCTCCCCGAGTCAATGCCTCAACATTTGCCATAAGCAAATCTGATGTTTCATCATTCGCAACCTCACGATAACCGACATAAGCAGCCGACCCAAGCACTACTGCAGCTATAGCTGTAATTGAATTTTTCTGTACTTTTCATGAATATTTATGTTCTAGTTATTGGAAAATATAATCTTGTTGCAAACATAAGTTTATTTTTCCAAAATAGCAAAACTTTCTGCATTAAATTTGAGCAGAATAGTTTTCTTGTCTTTTCAAAAGGGGGTTTCTTTTTAAAAGTTAAAGTATTCCTACCACCCGCATATTTTCTTAATTCTTAACTCTTAATTACCTTGCTCACTATCCCCACGATGTATTCCTCAGGCACGGGGCCGAAGTAGCGGGAGTCGTCGGAGTTCTGCCGTCAGAGTGCGGGCATCGTAGACGTATTCAGCGCGGTCATTGCCAGAAAGCTCCTTCCACCACTTTTCAAGCCCGCGCGTGATCAGGGTGTCGGCCACCAGCATACGCGCGGCGAACGAGTCGACCGCCGCGCTCGTCTTGCTGCCGTGCAGCCGCATATTGCCGATGAGGAACTCCGCAGATGCCATTTCAAAACATTATTTTTTATTACTCATTAAACGTCGTGGCCGGCAATAGATTTGTTGTTCCATGTAAATGTTGCCGCTTCGATTAAATACCATTTATAACCATCACGCTCTCATTGCGGTAATTGTACAGATACAAATCACCTTTGGCTTTATCAATCGTCATATATAAATAGAAATCGTCCAGCTTTATTTTTCTCACAGGCTCTCCCGAATAATCGTAAACCTCTATTTCTGAATTTCCGTATTTACCACCGTCTTCGACATTTTTCTGAGAAAGCAAATATATATATTTATTACAGCATACATCACTGTAATAGCATCGGGTCTCTGTGGGCGTATTGTTACTCCACACGTATGTTATGTCATTTCCAACAGACATGTCTGAAGTCAGTCTTATAATTCTGAATTTATCAAAATACATGCTTGCAAAAACAACATAGTCATTATATGAATCCCATGAGAAGGCGTTGAAAAACACTTTCTCTTTTGCTTTTTGTTCTGAAAACATCACAGAACCTATTACTTTGTTTTTTGAAACGTCATATACGTTCCATTCTATAGCGTTGTTTACATAGCCATAAAGCCCGACATAGGGGAATGACAGTGTCTGCACACCATTCGTAGGAACCGTCAGTCTTGTTTTCTGTTTCTTTGATATCTCTCCGTTGTAGATATACGACAATTCTTTTCTCCCGTTGTCAATTATGCATACCGTATCATCATCGCCACTAAATAAATGTGGCATCACAAATTCCCCCTTGCCGCGCCCTTTTCTGCCAAAACTGCCGTCGTTTTTATATGTATCTGTATCAAAGAATTCGAATAGAGGGGCCGAATTAACCTTGCAGAAAACGAGCTTGCCGTTTATAAATGTCATGTCAGTGATTTCATCTGCTATAGCTGGAGAAAATGCATGTTTTGGCTGAACGCTTTCAATAATGTCAAAATCATCGGTCAGTCTAACTTCACTTGCCTCTTTACTTGTGCAACAAGCAAGAAAGACAGAATACATTATGACAAAAATCTTTGTTCTCATATATTGATAATTC
>CAYLIO010000113.1:0-1718 GCA_964383655.1 uncultured Clostridia bacterium
TAAATACTTTAACTCGATAAATGAGTGACAACTTTTAAGTAGGGTTAAAGTGGGGTAATTGCGAGGGTGAAAAGGAATTCCTTTATAGGATATAATTGATTTTCTGCGCTTCCTGCACGAGATACTCTTGCGAGTAGTCCGTATAACCTCTGTCCACGGCGGAAGACTTTATGTCTTTGTCAAACGAATGTCCCGCCAAAAGCATGACCGCTCCCCCCCCCAACTACTCTACTTACTTTAGATAGGAAGTTCTTTCGATAATTTTCATAAAACAGTATGATACGTTCCGCAATTTTTGTCAATGTTAAAAATTGCGAAATGAAGGGTAGCGTTGTCAAATATTTGTAAAATCAGGTCACGGGAAAGAACAGCTGCAGAGCGTTGTATAAGGCTATGTGCCAGGAATTGATGTGATGATACACCATGGGGAACACGTCGAACGAACAATTTTTTCCCAATACCAGACGCGAATCGTTTTCAAGCAGCGATTTAAAGCTTTGCCAATGCTCCTGCAGAAGAAAATCGAAGCTGCCGGAAGTATTGTATATATACTGTATGTCGTATTCCGCCAAATCGCCCGCCCGTGTCTCGGCAAATTCATCCTCGGTTGTCAGACAACCGCTGAATGCGCCGAACATCGAAAAATATTCCAACGCCCCGCAGTAAGCCGAGTGCCACATCGTAGACGCTCCGCGCGAAAGCCCTGCAAACGCGCGGTGATCGCGCGAAGCTATGAGATCTTCCGCCGACACACTTTCCGCGTAAGTCGCATACTTGCCTTCCACGGCGGATATGAGGTCATTCTTGAGCTCGTCTTTAAACGTATAAGTAAGCAGGTCCGGGTCATCCTCGCTTACACCTTCCACATACCATGAGGGAGTAACCACTATCACGGGCCGGATATCGCCGTAGTATATCAGATTATCGAGCATGATTTTGTTATACTCGTAAGTTATCAGCCAATACGCCTCATCATCGCCCGTGCCGTGCATGAGATAGAGTATATCGTACTGCCCGTTTTCATCGTAGCCGTACGGCAGATATACATACGCCCGCTTGGTTACCGCGTGTTCGTCGGTAGAATAGGCCTTGGTTTCGTACCAAATCGTCTCTACGGTACCGGGCTCCGGGCATTCGACGGCGTCATATTTATCAGGCACCGCCCATACTTCGTTTTGCGCCGCGCCGGTCTTTGCGTTGACATATGCCGTATTGCCGCCCCATACGCTTATGCCGAATATGGCCGCGAGCAGAAAGGCTATTGCAGAGCAGCATACCCTTTTTTCAGGCTTTACCTTTTCAAGTATCTGAAACACCGTGCATGCCGCGGCGCACAACGAGGCTATTATGGCCCATACGATATACGCCGGATTCTCTATAAACGGAAAAAAATTACTGCAACTGAAAAGCACGAAACTTCCGACGGCGACGGGAACCCACAGCAGCGATATGCGGCTGCGCCATGCAAACACCGCAAACAGCGTGAACAGCGCGACGATGACCGCCACGCATATAAACGATACAGCCTCGCCCAGCACGGCCGCATCTATCAGAACCCAGAGCGAAACGCACCCGAATAAAATTACACCCGCCAGCGATATCATCTCACATTTTTTTGCGCTTTTAATCTTTTCTGAAATCATTATTCCACCACCGGATATTTGTGAGCGGACAGACAAAATCCGCCCGCTCACAATCATTCCTTATATCACTTTTCT
>CAYLIO010000113.1:1818-2884 GCA_964383655.1 uncultured Clostridia bacterium
GCATTCAGTGTAAAAATATTTCTTTCTCAAACTTTGGAGAAAGTATTTGATTTGTTTTCACGTTCATATCAATCATCACTCAGTTCAAAGTTCAACAAATCAATTTTGCCGACGCCTCTGTAAATAAAATACAGCGCTGTTTTTCCCTTGCGAAGAGCCGAATCCGCCGAAAATTTACTCCAATGCGAAGAGCTCTCTGTTTTTATAATTCCTATCGGCCTTTCGTGAAGATTGGTTTTAATCTCTATGATTCCTCCCGCGCCCTTGACGGTAACCGAAACGCGAGTATGATCGTCAATATCAAAATATTTAAACCCTGCCGTTGCGCCGTCACTCATTTTTCTGATGCACTGCTTACCATTTTTGTACTCGCCTATGTAGGGGTGCGATGAATACTTGCTTCTCGAAAACGGCCCGTATGCACATTTGACGGCTCCTTCTTTTGAGAACAGGTTGCAGGCAATGTATGCAGGATAAATTCCTTTGCCTTTGAGAGCGCCGCCGTTAAGGCCGCACGACGTCATTTCAACCTGCTTTATTCTCCCATCCGCTTCAATCCTTATCTCCTGCGCACAGCCCTGTCTTGTTTGCTCATTTTTATTTGTCTGACGATGATAGAACACATAGTACTTTCCGTTTATACACTCGATCGAACCGTGTATGTTTCCCCAATAATACAATGCCTGCTTTTCGGTTAAGCCGGCGTAACCTATATCGCCGTTGGAAATAAGTGCTCCGCCAAACTTGAAACCGCCGTCCGGCCTGTCGCTTACTGCATACGCAAGCTCATGACTTAGCCTTGACGAATATATAAAATAGTACCTGTCGTTAAATTTTCGTATTGAGGAGCCCTCGTACATTTCGTGCCCTTCAAACCCTGTACCCCGGCTGTTTTTATAGCCGGGTATCAGCATTTTTGGCTCACTTTTTATCGTAACCATATCTTGTTCTAGTTCGACGACCTGACCGCCTGTACCGTCACAGTTTTTTATTCCGCGCATACGAAGTATCCTTCTTAAATCTTCGTTGGCGGAATATCCGCTGTATAAGAATAATTTCCCGTCAT
>CAYLIO010000114.1:0-2789 GCA_964383655.1 uncultured Clostridia bacterium
AGCGTACCGGATTTTTTATAAGATTTTATAAAATTAAACACTTTCGGGAACACCTCATTACAAAACCGGATAAACTTTTGCCATTAAATCAAAAGTCTCACCGGATTTTTTTAATCTGTTTATGCACAGGATTGATTTTACAAGCCTCTTTTTTAGTTTTTCAGGACTGCCTCAATCAATCGTGTGCGCATCCCGTTCCTCGCGAAAAGGTCGGCGTTCGGCTCGTCTTCCTGCCTGAAATCACCGCGCACCGCGCCTTTACTTATTACCACGATTCTGTTTGCGAGCATCAACGCTTCGTCTGTATCGTGCGTAACAAAGACTGCCGTGCGTCTTTCTGCCTTCCACAAATCCAAAAAAAGCCGCGCGATTTTAAGCTTAATCCTTAAATCGAGCGATGAGAACGGCTCATCCATCAGAATGGCATCGGACGGGTATAAAAAAGCACGTGCAAGCGACACGCGCCGCGCCTGTCCTCCTGACAGCGTGACCGGATACGCATCGGCTTTATCGCTAAGTTCGACAGCCGAAATCATCCTCGAAATCTTATCGTCGTCGCTGCATACAAGCTTTAAATTACCGCGCACGGTGAGGTTTTGTACAAGTCTCGGTTCTTGGAATACATACGAATACTTCCGCACGGGCGTGATTTCGCCCGTGTATTCCGTAAGTCGTGCCATCATGTTTAACAGCGTGGTCTTTCCGCTTCCGCTCTCACCGAGAATACAGGTTATCTCACCCTCTTTTATGTCAAGCGAAAACCCGGAGTACACCGAAAGATTTCCGTATTTTTTAGTAACGTTTCTGATGCATATCATGAAAAGCGTCTCCTGCGTAAACCGTATTTTTTTCGCTTGACATTGGCAAGGATGCGTTCTTTCCCGTTATAGCTTACACGCTTTCTCGCAAGATTTAATTCAGCCGTCCCCTTATTCGGAGCACCGCAAGAGCCGTCCGTCCACTTCCTCGTAATAAGCGTGAGCTTTCCGAGGCCCCATTCGATCATCGCTCCCGCAACGACGGTTATAAGAGTCAAAGCAAATAGTTCAGATATCTCGAGATAGTTCCTCGCGTCTTGCATAAGCCCGCCGACGCTCCTGTATGTACGAGACATGACCTCGGCGGAAACAATAACTTTAAGCGTAAGCGAAAAAGCCGCTCCTGCCTGAGATAAGACGTTGGGAAGCACCGCAGGGACATAGATTTTGAACACGCGCTTAAGTCTCGGCACGCCGTAAAACGCAGCCATCTCGACAACTTTTTTATCTACGCCCGAAAAAGCCGCGCATAGTTGCGTGTATACAAGCGGGAATGTCACCAAAAAAGCGACGGCTATAGGTGCGATCAGCGGTGTCGTCCACAGAAGCAGTATGAGGATTATCGCCATCGTGGGAATAGTCCTCAGCACTGCCACAATCGGACGTATCACCGCACCGAGCGCAGCCGAAAAACAGGACAGCACCGCAAAAAGCACGGCTGACGCATAGGCAAGAACAAACGCCTCCAGCGTTCTTAAAAGCGTGTTGCCGAACGCGCCCCAAAACTCAGCGTCGCCGAGAAGCTCCCACACCTTCGCGGCAGTAGTCGAAAAAGACGGAATGACGTAATCGTTGCCCTCGGCAAAATACGCAATCAGCCATACCGCCCACATGACAACCACGGCAAGCATGGTGAATATTAAGTTGTAGACCTTGCGGTGCGTTTTCTTTCTACCCTCCGCCATATCCGCCTTTTACCCCTTTTGTATCAGTCGCCGTCATACCCGTAGAAAAAAACGTCATACACGGTATACTCTACTAAAGAAACTTCAGAAAGATTATCGAGAAATGTCACGACTTCCTCTTTGCACTTCGCTGCCTCGGTAAAATAAACGGCACAGTTTTCTATCACCTTAGCACTTAAATTCGAGGCGCTGAAAGTAGGCGCCATACCGTCTGTGAGATGTCCGGCTATGGCGGAGACTACGGCTTCTATATCCGTTGTTTCATTTTTAATCCACTCTGCGTTTGCCTCTACTGCGCTGATTACATTCTTCACAAATTCCGGATTTTCCTCTATAAGCGATTTTTTGGCAACCATCACCGCCTGCGGATACCCGTCTTGGGAGCCGTACAGCTCCTGCAGACTTCCCGCATAGCTAAGCCCGAGGTTTTGATTGCTCGACAATGTTGCCGCCGCAGGCTCGGCAAGCACATAGTAATCGTATTCTGTCGCGCCCACGTCCGACGCGCTGGAAAGCGCGTGGAGATTTACCTTGTTCTCGTCATCCTCATCGCCCGTATCAACCACCTGCCACTCAAGATCATATTGATTGAGCACAACCTCAAAAGTAAGCCCGGGAACGGCGGATATGTTTATAACGCCTACCGTCTTTCCCGTAAGACTATCGATATTATCCGCAGTCAGGTAGTCCTCACCCGTCTTGGTTAAAATATAGAGATTGCCGTGCGTTACCGTGCCCAGCATCCGGTACGTCTCGCCGCGTCCTAAAAGCTGCGCCGCCAGATTTACGGGCAGAATACATATATCCGCCTCGGGATCGGTGCCCGTTACGTAAGTAGAGATGGTCGATGAATCGACTGCTTCATAGTACACGTCATAACCGAACCCCATATCCTCCGCCATAAGCTGCGCCATAGCGAGCGCCGGCGCACCGTCCGGCATATAGATGTAATAATCCGTATCCGCATCCGTATCCGCACATGCGACGACGCCGGCCGTCGTTGCGATGCATGCAGCCGCAGCTACGGCTGCAGCAATTATTCTTCTTAATCTTGTCATGTCTTAAC
>CAYLIO010000115.1:0-2774 GCA_964383655.1 uncultured Clostridia bacterium
GAATTTTAATTTTTTATAAACCTTTAAACGTTCCTATCTGCTGCCTGTCTGCTCCGTCTCCCGGGGTTCAGACAAGCCTCTCGAGGATGTGTCCGTTTACTTATCTTTACTTTCGCCCTGACCATTCTCTGAAGATGTATTTTCCTTCTCTTTTTCTGCCGGCGCGGTGCCGAACGAGGAAACAGCGCCTATTCCGACGGTTTTGTCAATAGGTACGGAGAAAAGAATGCCGCCGGCATCCGACTTTAACCCCACGCTTTCGGAGAGCGCGTTCATGATCGATATCTTCTCGTCTCTTTGAGCGACTATCAGTAAAAGTTCACACTCTTCGTTTATAGAGATTCCTACAAACTGCTCTACCTTTTCGTTATTGATTGATCGTGCACGGAGAATTGTTCCGCCCGCCGCACCTGCCCTCCTTGCGGCCTCCATAGCGTCGTCCACATATCCTTCTGCAACTGCGGCAACTATAAGGTCGTAATTACGGTCTTTATCTTTCATTGTCTTTCTCCTGTTAACGGTTTTTAAAGCGGCAGCCGACACCAGTCCGTTTGCCACAATTTCAGATATTGCAGACAGCGGTACGGTAAATGCTATACCGCGACCTACAAGATGGAGCGACATCTTCATGCGAATCTCGTTCAAAATGGCATCCTCGTCACTTTCGGGGATAAGCGAAATCATTATATCCTTTTCGCTCGTACCTATTCCGAGGTATCTTAAAACCGCCGCACGCGCCGTACCCATACCCATGCATGAGAATGTAAGAGCTACGGAAAAGTCGTTCAGAATTTCGGACAGAGCCTCGTCATCGCCGCGATTTACAATGCTTATGAGCAGTTTAGCTCTATTCGTCCCCGTCCTCGATTTTGAGACCGACTTGGCCAAAGCAAGCGAACGCTTTGCAACGTTTCTTACCGCTTCATCTATCTTTGCCATATCAGTCCACCTCATACTCAATTATTCTGTCATCTATAGTAAGGAATGTCCTTTTTATTTTGTTGGCTTTTCGCTTATGGATTATGCCGAACACCTGTATGACAATAAGCGGCATCATCGCAACAAACGCAACACAGCCGAACGCATTCGTCATTATAGCAGTCGCAGCGTTATCAGATGAAATAACCGTGCATGCGCCTATGGCCATAGGAAGTATAAATGCCGATACCATCGCACCAGAGGCAACGCCACCCGAGT
Source organism: uncultured Clostridia bacterium (assembly GCA_964383655.1). Taxonomy (GTDB): domain Bacteria; phylum Bacillota; class Clostridia; order Christensenellales; family Borkfalkiaceae; genus Coproplasma. The sequence goes on from CAYLIO010000115.1 coordinate 1,198, forward strand.
CAAACGCTATACCGGTAAACATCTTAGGCGAAAAGAACGTAAGCACCAGCGCTACTATATATCCGGGAACAAGCATAAACATTATGTTTATGCCGGTTATCACCCTCAGCATTGCAAGCCCTACAGCCACACTCACGGATATGCCAAGGACAATTTTCATCGCACGAGCCTTTATCGTTCCCGCACTCATGCGCTCAACTTGCTTATTCAATACGTGCACCGCGGGCTCGGCTGCTATCATGAAGTATCCGATTATCATACCTACCGGAACGAGCAGCCAGCTGTACCGGCTGTCATCAGCCCCTGCAAGCACTTCTCCTATCGACGTTCCTATAGGAGCAAAACCTACATTTGCGCCGGTTAAAAATAAAGTGAGCCCTGTAAACGTTATGGCAAGCCCCACAACTATACGTACTATCTGACGCTTTGTAAATGAGCGTGTCACCAACTGAAACAGTATAAAGAAGACAATGATGGGCGAAAGCGCCAGGATTACTTCGAGCGCGTAATCGCCGAGACCGATCAGATATTCCAGGCACCCGTCGTGTAGTCCGTTCAAACTCGTATCTACCGCCTCTTCCAAAGGATAGGCTATACCGGCCGAACCGTATACTATTCCGAGTACCAGGACGGCTATTATGGGGCCTATGGATGAAAGCGCAACGAGACCGAACGAGTCGTCTTTACCCTCTTTATCGCTTCGTATGGACGCAACGCCGACACCGAGCGACATTATAAACGGAACGGTCATGGGTCCCGTGGTTACGCCGCCGGAATCGAATGCTATAGCCCAGAAACTGTTATCCACGAATAAAAACGCAAGAGCAAAAGCTATAATGTAAAATATTATGAGGAGCAATGAAAGTCTGATTTTAAATACAATTCTCAACATGGCTATGGAAAGGAAAACTCCTACCCCGACAGCCACAATTATTATAAGCACGGGTTTATCAATAGATCCGTTGACATAGTCGGCAAGAATATTTAAATCAGGTTCAGCCACGGTAACAATTATACCGATGACTAAAGAAATGAGTGCGATAATCCAAATCTTGCGCGAATGAGTGAGTGTTGCGCCCACCTTTTCGCCTATCACAAGCATTGACATGTCGGCACCCATATTAAATCCCGCAAGGCCTACTACAAGAAACGCGACACCGACTAAAAAAAGGAAAAGGGAATATGTACTAAGGTCGAGTATCAATGCCAAAATAAAAATGATTAAAGCGATGGGAAGTATCGATGATGCCGATTCCCTTAGCTTACTTTTAAAAGCTGTCTTCATCTTTGCTCAGTGTTCCTTTTTTATGTCGCAGTGCGATGGACGTCTAGTGATTAAGTTATTCTATCATGAGGCAATTTTTTTGTCAAACAGGCAAGAACTCGAGGTGTTGCCGGGCCGCGTTTAACTTTATAGAAAATCCTGCACCTTGAAAGGACGTTCGCGGTATTTATGTAAATGCTTCGTGTTTGCTCTGCGATGTTCAACAGGAATTTTGTATCGTTCCTTCGCCTCGCCGAATTTGTTGTATGCGTCTATGAACACGCTTAAGCATCGCTTCAAGCGTTTCCATGCT
>CAYLIO010000116.1:0-2727 GCA_964383655.1 uncultured Clostridia bacterium
CCGTAAAAAAACTTGCCATTTAAATCAGTGTATGGTAGAATCATCGTTGTTACGGATACAAAGCGGTTCGACGACTCCGCGGCCGACTTTGTGTTCCGCGTATTTAAGTTCCATTAAAGGAGGATAATTTGAAATGGACAAGCAGGCTATTATCGCAAAGTACGCGACAAAGGAAGGCGACACCGGCTCACCCGAGGTGCAGATAGCTCTCCTTACCGAGAGAATCAATCATCTCAATGAACATCTTAAAGTCCACATCCACGACAATCATTCGCGCAGGGGACTTCTTAAAATGGTAGGCCGCAGGCGCGGTCTTCTCGACTACCTCAAAAACAAGGATATAGAGAGATATCGTGCAATTGTCGCTGCTTTGAATTTAAGAAAGTAATTCCAACGCAAGAAAAGAGAGCGTCTGTTTCTACGTCTCTCTTTTTTTTCATATAGCCACAGAACCGCAGCTTAAGGCATGAGCCGAAGGCGCAAAGAACAGACAAGAACGAGACAGAAAAGGAGTTAAAAAGAAGGAACAAAATGAAGACACAAGAAAAAAAGTTTAAGACGGTAGTCGGCGGCCGCGAGATCATAATCGAGACGGGCAAATATGCTGAACAGGCAAACGGAGCATGCCTCGTACGCTGCGGCGAAACAGCCGTATTAGTGACGGTATGCATGTCGGAGTCACCCAGAGAGGGGATGGATTTCTTCCCGCTTCAGGTCGATTATGACGAGAAGATGTATTCTGTGGGCAAAATTCCAGGCGGTTTCAAAAAGCGCGAGGGCAGAGCGAGCGACAAGGCTGTTCTGACCGCAAGGCTTATAGACAGGCCTCTGCGTCCGCTTTTCCCCAAGGGGCTTTACAACGACGTTGTAGTGGTTGCGCAGGCGGTATCCGTCGAGCCGGATATCTCGCCCGAACCTCTTGCCATGATAGGTTCGTCGGTTGCGCTTTCCATATCCGACATTCCCTGGTCAGGCCCTACCGGATCGGTGGTGGTAGGCGAGGTGGACGGAAAGTATGTCATCAACCCGGACCTTGCGCAGCGTCATGAGAGCAAAATTCATCTGAACCTTGCCGGCACGAAGGACGCCATTTTAATGATAGAAGCGGGTGCGGACGAGGTTACCAATGAGGAAATGGTCGGAGCTATCATGTACGGCCATGAAGAGATTAAAAAAATATGTGCGTTTATAGAGGATGAAGTCGTTCCCGCTGTAGGCAAGCCCAAGAGGGATATCGAGCTTTATCACATTCCCGAGGATTTGGATGCCGCCGTTCGCGAATATGCGGCGGACAAGATAGAGCATGCCATCGATACGACGGACAGAGAGGAGAGAGAGGAGCGTCAAAACAAGGTAGAGGCCGAAGTTTTGGAGCATTTTGCCGACATATATCCCGACAGTACGCGAGAGATAAAAGACAGCCTCTATTACCTGACCAAGGAAAAGGTGCGCTCCAAGATATTCGACAAGGGTATTCGTCCGGACGGAAGAGGCTTGAAAGACGTTCGCCCCATTTGGTGTGAACGCTCCGTTCTTCCGCGCGCACACGGCTCAGCCGTATTTACACGCGGCCAGACACAGACGCTTACCACGTGCACCTTGGCCATGCTCTCCGAGGCACAGCGTCTCGAGGGTCTGGACGACGAGTCGTCGAAGAGATATATGCACCAGTACAACTTCCCCGGCTATTGCACGGGCGAGGCAAAGGCGCTTCGCGGACCGGGCAGGCGCGAGATAGGTCACGGAGCTTTGGCGGAACGTGCACTCATTCCCGTTCTTCCGTCCGAGGATGAGTTCCCTTACGCTATAAGGGTGGTAAACGACATACTCTCATCCAACGGATCATCGTCCATGGCATCCGTATGCGGTTCCACGATGGCGCTCATGGACGCAGGCGTACCCGTCAAGAATCCGGTTGCCGGCGTCGCGATGGGGCTTATAAAGAACCAAGAGACGGGTGAGTTTAAGGTGCTTACGGATATCCAGGGTCTCGAGGACTTCTTAGGCGATATGGACTTCAAGGTAGCCGGAACGGTTAAAGGCATAACGGCTATACAGATGGATATAAAGATAAAGGGTATCTCGGAAGAGATCATGCACACCGCCATAGACCAGGCCAACGAGGGCAGACAATATATTCTTTCCAAGATGCTCGAGTGCGTGCCCGAGGTTGCGCCTAACCTCTCGGTATATGCGCCTAAGATAATAAGCTTCGAAATAGATCCCGAAAAGATAGGCGACGTCATCGGAAAACAGGGCTGCGTCATAAAGAAGATAATGGAGGAGACAAACACGGAGATAGACTTCAACGACGACGACTCCGGACGCGGTTATATCTCAACCATAGGCCCCGTCGAGAACGCCGAGCGCGCAAAGCAGATCATATTCTCAATCGCGCACGATCCCGAGGTTGGCGATATGTTTGTCGGTACGGTTGTGAGAATACTTACCTTCGGCGCGTTTGTCGAGTTTGCGCCCGGCAAGGACGGCATGATCCATATCTCCAAGCTGTCGACAAAGCGCGTGGATAAAGTCGAGGATGTCATAAACATCGGCGATGTAGTCAAGGTGGAAGTAATCAAGATAGGCGACAAGGGTATAGACCTCAAACTGCTTGAAAAGCTTTCCTGAAGAAATATCGAATAAAACAATGCAAACAATGCATCCCGCAGGTCATGGCACCGAGCTTCCCCGGGGTGCATAAATTTTTTTGTACGCATTGTGCCC
>CAYLIO010000117.1:0-2703 GCA_964383655.1 uncultured Clostridia bacterium
AATATAACTGCAAGGACGAAAACAACAAGAGCAAGCGAATACAGCTTGAAGTTGACTTTGTGGCAAACAAGGGCAGTCAGAGATACTATATTCAGTCCGCCCTGTCCATCGCCGACGAGAACAAGCGGAAACAGGAGATAAATTCGCTTACGCGCATTGCTGATAGTTTTAAGAAGATAGTAATCGTGCGCGACGACATTATCCCGTGGCACGACGACAACGGCATACTCTATATAGGAGTTGAACAGTTCCTTTTAGAAGAAGATATAATAAATTTTTGATCTTTTTTTCGATATTTTTATTGTTTCTACATATTTTGTCGATTTCAGATAGACAAAATTGTTGACTTATTCTATTTTGTCGAGTATAATTAAATAAAGCACCAGACAGGAGGCAATCTCGCATGATCAGACGCCGGTCATATCTCAACCAAATCATTCCGCTGATCGATAAAAACCTCATTAAAGTTCTCACAGGCGTCCGCCGCTCCGGTAAAACCGTGCTGTTGCAGCAAATTCAGGAATATCTGCTTGAAAACGGACGGAATAACAGTTGTATCGTATATATCAATTTTGAATCCAAAGCCAACGCACACTTAAAAAACTCCGACGCGCTCTATCGCCATATATTGGATGCAGCCAAAAATCTTTCGGATAAAATCTATATCTTTCTCGACGAGATCCAGGCCGTTCCCGCTTGGGAAGAGGTCGTTTCCTCCCTGCTCGTAGATATAGACTGCGATATTTACATTACAGGCTCGAACTCGAAACTGCTTTCCGGCGAGCTTGCCACACTGATTGCCGGGCGGTATATCCAGATACACATTTATTCGTTTACCCTATCGGAAGCAAAAGAGATTGCCGTTCAGAACGATAAATTCGTTTCGGACAATGATTTGTTCCTCGATTACCTGCGTTACGGAGGTTTGCCTCTTCGTTTTTCGCTCGAAGAAATTTCCGTTGAACCCTATCTTTCGGACACATATGACGCCATCGTGGTAAAGGACATCTTACAGCGAAATCAATTGAAAGATACGAACATCTTAAATCTTCTTCTCAGCTTCTTAATGGATAATATCGGCAACCCCTTCTCCGCACGTTCCATCGTCTCTGCATTTGCTGCAAACGGCATAAAAACCTCTGTCGATACCGTCCTTGCTTACATCGGATATATCAAAAACGCGATGATTATAAATTCCGCGCAACGCTACGACATTAAAGGCAAGAAACTTCTGACAACAAACGAAAAGTATTATGCCGTCGATTTAGGACTGCGTAACGTCATCAAATCAAGCGATGAAATTGACTTCAATAAGCTGTACGAGAACGTTGTTTATCTCGAACTTCTTTCCCGCGGCTATGACGTAAAGGTCGGAAAAACCGATGATTATGAGATCGATTTTATCGCTTATAAGGGTAAAGATCGGATATATATACAGGTCAGCTATCTCCTCGCTTCACAGGAAACGATAAACCGTGAGTTCGGTAATCTTGAAAAAATCAGAGACAATTATCCGAAATACGTTATCTCCGGTGATATACCGGATTTTTCCAGAAACGGCATTAAACATTTCAATATCGTTAAATTCCTGCTCGACAAATAAAAAAACTCGAAAAAATCGGGGCTTTGATGTTTTTCTTTGGTCGACCAATAATTTTTAACTGCTTTTTAATGATACTAATTGATGAACGAATTACAACAGTTTTCCAAGGCGATTCATCATATTCTGCTTATGCTCCATAAAGGAGTGAGCATAACGATTGAGAGTGACGTTTGGGTTCTTGTGGCCGAGGATCTCGGAAAGCGTCTTTACGTCCATGCCGCACTCTAATGCACGAGTGGCGAATGTATGCCGCAGGGAATGAAAACCCCTGTGCGAAAGATTCAACTTTCTAAGGAGCAATTCAAAACTTCGTTGGTAGGATCGGACGCCTACGGGCTTTCTTTTTGCAGATACCACGAATTGCGAGCTGCTCCTTTTCTTTGTGCCTTTGAGTATTGGCAGTAACTGTTTTGGCAAAGGTATCACGCGCCGTGAAGAAGCCGTCTTCGGTTCATCTATTACAAGACAGCCTCTCCCGTCGTGACAAGATTTAGAAACGGTCAGTATACCTTTGGCGAAATCTATGTCTTCCCATTGCAGGGCGAGAAGTTCTCCTATGCGCAACCCGCTGTACAAGCATAGCAAAATGCCGTACAGTTTATCTTTCTTTCCATTCAAGACGGCGTGCTCTATCTGCTTTTGTTCGGCCAGCGTAAAACACTCGACAGTCTTTTCTGCGAACTTCGGGCGTTTGAGTTTATTTGCAGTATATTCCTCCGTCAGTCCCAAGAAATGCGCCATTTTAAGCGAGCTCTTCAAAACGGAGATGACGGCGTTTACACTGTTTGCAGAAAGCGCTTTGCCCGTCTTTATATTCCCGCTACGCAAAAGATCTGTTATAAACTGTTGCAAGACAAATGGAGTAAGTTTACTCAACTCAATGTCTCCGATTTTATCATTGATGTGTTTTTCAACGATAATCGCATAACGCTCATACGTCCGCACCTTTACGGACGGACGTATATAATTTCCCAACCATTGCATGAGCCAATCCATGTACCTCATAAATTTCTCCCAAACGTGTAATTTTTCTCAAATGGCAATAGTGCGTATACGTGGTTTGTATATATAAAGCAGAGCGAATTAGCTGTACACTTTAA
>CAYLIO010000118.1:0-2691 GCA_964383655.1 uncultured Clostridia bacterium
CCCGGAAGTCTCCGAATCAAAACCGCTGAGCGTATAGTTATTCGAATCGATAACCTGCGTGCCGCCATCGTTGAAATTTGCAGTGATAACCAGTCCCTGTGAGTCAAATTCATCGCCGACGAAATACTGCGTTTTGTCAGGAGATGCAGTTACCGCGATGGATACGACTTCAGCTTCGACTACCGTAACATCGAAAGATGTCGTGATAGACGTATTCTCCGTGTATGTAACAGTTATGGTTTTTGTCCCGGAAGTCTCCGAATCAAAACCGCTGAGCGTATATTCTTCAGCTCCAAGCACGCGCGTCTCATCGTTCTCGAGCGTAGCGGTGATTTCGAGACCGTCGGAAGAGAACTCGTCACCTATCATATACTCGGTTTTTGTCGGTTCCTTCGTTACCGCGATGGATACCACATCCGTCCTCCCGCCGCATGCCGTCATAATCGCCAGCCCGATAAATGTTGCCGCAAGGCACGCTGCAAAAAACAGTGCTCCTTTCCTCATTAATGCTCCTCCTGTTTACGCTTTATTTATGACATCATCATAAAACCGAACAAATTTTTACACTTAAATATTTCACAACATGAGCATTATTTTTCTTATCCTGCACCCCACGTGTTCATTCTTCCTTTCCCGGTCGTACTAAAGACTCCCTTGCCTTCGGCTATATCCCGGTACCCGGGCGGATTCGGCACTTTCACCCTTAAGAAACGTGCGCCGCCGGGCGCACCACTAAAAAATGCCCGTGGTCTTCAAACTAAGAACACAGGCATTACCGAGAAAATCATACTATTCGTTTTTTTTATTACACTTACGATCCGAGCCCATCGTTAAATATAAACGCACCGGAAAGTCCTATCCTATATTTTTAAAACGGGAGACAAATGAAGTGCATTCATGGACTTTTTAGGGTCAGTTCGCTTTATTATCCTTTTCGCATGCTTCGACGGCCGAAGGTACGCCTTTCAGCCTGTCCGCAATCATATCAAAAAATGCCGAAAGATAGTTATTTTTAACTTCCTCTGTTTTTCCCGTATCCGCAGCGGCCGAGAGAGACGCATCTATAGGTACCTTGGCTACCGCCGGTATGTTATATTCAAGCGCCACAGCGTCGGCTATGCTGTCACCAAACACGTTTATCTTTCTGCCGCAGTCGGGACAAGCAAGATAGCTCATATTCTCGACTATGCCGAGAATCGGAATGTTCATCATCTCAGCCATATTCACCGCCTTTGATACAATCATACCCACAAGATCCTGCGGCGTGGTTACAATAATTATTCCATCGAGCGGGATGCTCTGAAAGAGAGTCAGAGGCACGTCGCCTGTACCAGGCGGCATATCTACAAACATAAAATCCACGCCCTGCCATACGACATCTGTCCAAAATTGAAGCACCGTGCCGGATATGAGTGAACCGCGCCATATCACGGGATCGTTCTCGTTCTCAAGCAGCAAGTTCATACTCATAATCTGCACACCCTCTTTGCTTACGCATGGATATATGCCGAGCTCGTCCCCTCTTGCCTTATCATGAACCCCGAACATCTTCGGAATTGAAGGCCCGGTGATATCCGCATCCATAACAGCCGTAACATAACCCTTCGCCTGCGATGCACATGCCAGAAGCGCGCAAGTCATGGACTTGCCTACGCCTCCTTTCCCGCTCACAACGGCTATCACCCTCCTTATATCGCTCATGCTATGAGGCGCTTTTTTTAAACTTACGCTATCACGCGACGGGCATTTTACCCCGCACGACCCGCAATCATGAGAACAATTATCTGCCATAATGCTTACACTCCCGTTCTTTCTTTTTCCACCGGATATTTCTATGCTTCGCCTCACAGAAAGTCAAGTCAACACGTTTCCTTAATGATTTCTTTAACTTTTTATACCCAACAGGATAAAGAGATATCTCTCTCATTCAGACAGTATCTAAATCAAAGTTGATGGCTTTTCTAACTCGACGTTCCATAGCTTACACCGCTGCAAAAAGCGGATTGCTTTTCCGTTGCCGTGTAAGCACGTCAATATCTTGAAACGGCAATTCCTCATTGTCGTCATTATCGTACCAAATCCATTTCACACAATAATTAGCAAACCATGAACAATTCTTTAATTTGATATAACCTAATGAAATACAGGTATAATAATCTTTATTCGGGTCGCCCGAATAAAGCACGGAACCGTCTGACTGCACCTCTTTGGTACAGGCTTTCTTGAACCTTTCGTCTATAAGACGCCACATATCGGCAAGGTCGTATATGCCGTCAGACTTCACGCGCTCCTCGTCGAGCGCTATCAGCATTTTCATCATAGGACGTTTTCTCGTCAATTCTTTGATTTTATTGTACCTATTTCAACTTGCTTTTGTCAAGGCACTTTTCGCCTCGATATTTTCGCACGAAAAAGAATATAAGCGTGCTTGTTTTTGTAAGAGTAAATTCTACTTTTCTTCCGCCGTCCTTCACACCGGAAAGAAACTTTCTGCTTCACCAAAGAATATCGGGTAGGAGGGGTTTCCCCCTCCTACCACACCACCGTACGTGCCGCTTAAGCATACGGCGGTTCAACATAACTTCAAAGCGTGACGCTCTAAGTAGTTCGTCATCACTTTGTGTGTTTTCCTCCTCTCCGTTTCCATGGATTCGCCGTAGGTTTACGCGGTAATCTGCTCATTTACGTTTC
>CAYLIO010000119.1:0-2668 GCA_964383655.1 uncultured Clostridia bacterium
AGGTGCCCTTTATTCATTTTCTTTTCCCCTAAAAACAATTTTCTCATAGTATATTTAAATCCATGCTCCCCCCAACATCTGAAAAAACCTCGTATTTTGCGCGGCAACCATGTTACAAGTCTACCGATCTTATACGAAGCGGAATTTGCAATACTATTGTTTTTATCAGAATCACGTTTTGCAAACTGCGATTCTGCCAACTCGCTTTGCAATTTTAAAATCTGCTTATCAATTTGATATCTATCTTCATATAATTTTAATAATTTGCCGGTATTTGAATTAGTATTGCCGGCTTTGTTTTTCTGCGATGATATTAGTTGTTTATGCATTTCGTCCGCAATAATACGCCAGATATAATCCTTACCGCCTTCGATACATATCGTTCTATCTATCATATCTACAGAAATTGACGAATTGATTTTTTCCAACATGTCAATGAGTTCGCGGTCTTTCAAGTCAAAATACTTAACTGTAGGTTTTACAAAAGACAAAAACAACCTCTGCGCTGAAATAGAATGAAGTTTTTTATAGCCTAATTCGCGTGATACATTCAGATTATAAAGACAACCTTTTAAAGCATCGATTAATTTTTCTCTTGATATGTTTTGACTGTTAGAGTTCCTTCTATAGCAATATACCGTCTTCCTTATTCCATAAAATTTTTCAGCACACAGCATTGCATTGATAAAGAACGGGGGATCCTGGTATCGCATTAACCTGGGAAAATATATTTTATTATCCCTCAGCATCTGCGTGTCGTATATAAATCTGTGGAAACCGTAATCGAACTGATAATCCTTATAATAGTACAACTTGTCTTCTTTAAAAATATAGTCGACCAATGTGCCTCTGTAATCATTGATAATGTTTCCGTTTATAAAATCACTGAATGAACCGCCGGAAATCTTTACTTTAAACTTTTTAGCGTTTGTATACAAGGTTTCCAACACATCATTGCTCGGATAAAAATCATCCGGATCCATAAAGATTACAAATTCGCCATGGGCCAAATCGATACCGCGATTTCGCGTTGCTCCTACACCGAGATTTAACTGGTTATAAACGCATATACGCTTGTCTTTCTTCTCGAATTCCAAAAGCTTTGAAAATGATTTATCCGTGGAGCCGTCGTTGATGCATATGATTTCGATTTCTTTAAGCGTCTGGCCGATTATGCTATTCAAACATTCTTCAACATACTTTTCGACATTATATACGGAAATAATTACAGATATTTTTTGTCGTTTAACTCGTATATCGTAGTATTCATCGGGATTGCTTGTTATCCACAAAATCGTGTCCCACTCGCTATCGCTAAATGTATTCTTCTTTATTTTATTCGATGCAATTATTTCTTTTAAATCATCGACAAACCAATAAAAAAATTTCTTTTTTAAATTTTCACCGATACGCTCTATCGTGTACAGGAACGACCGATGTCTCTTCCAATAATATAACTGAATATAATCCTCTTTAAGGTTTTGCTTCTTTGCGTACTCTAAAATATAATCAAATTCTTTTATAACGGCATCAACTTTGCCTTTGTTGCGGATAGATGAATTAGGATTATCGAAACGATAATAATAGTAGGCTCTGTCCACAAAAAATATTTTCTTTGCATTACAAAACGTTTTATAATAAAAGCCGTTATCCTGAAAAGAAGCGCCCGGCGTTTCATTATGGCGGATATTCTTTTTAAATATGAAGTCTCTGCTGTACAATCCTGTCCATGTCTGAACGTTAAATTTAAATACTCTCTTTTCTTTCTCTACATCTAAAACTCTATTGTAATAATTATTTTCTGCCGAATGCATATACGTATATTCACGCCCATTGTTCGCATCTATAAATCTGTTGAAGTCACATTTCACATAATCAACTTTGTACTTCTTTACAACATTATAGAGATCTTCATACATATGAACATCGACATAATCATCGCTTTCTACTATGCCTATGTACTCGCCGGACGCCATATCCATACCTATATTCATGGCATGACCATAGCCGGCATTCTCTTTGTCTATAATTTTTACCCTGCTATCTTTTTCTGCATACTCTTCAAGAATTGCCTCACAATTATCCTTAGAGCCATCGTTTACGCATATTATTTCAATTTCTTTCAATGTCTGATTGACAAGACTGTCAAGACACTCTTTTAAATAATCCTGAACATTGCATACAGGCACTACTACGGAAACCTTTACCTTATGTCGGGGGGGGGGTGAGTCACATCAAAATTAACTAATTTATTGATCTTTACTTTGTTATAGGTCGTTTTCTGTGCGTTTAACGCTTCGCTGTTCATGGTTTAACTCCCGTAATACACATTAAGCCGTGAAAACAAATGACATGTTGATGATATCGCGGTCAAACAGCCCCCGGAGAATTTTTGCCCCGACATCATGCCATATAACAGCCCGAAAAGCAAGGGCTCTCAGGATTTTTTACGGATCAGACAAGCCATTATTCTTTCCGGAGGTTTTTAGGTTGCCTGATTTCCCTGTTTCGTAATTTGCTTATATCAAAAAACTCTCATTATGTCAACACCGTTTTACAGGCGGATACCCCCCCCCGCTTCCTTTTTACCCGAAATTGCCGATATTTGCGCCAGCACCCCTGCTTTGTCCGTCTTTTCATAACTATTCGTAAAATCCATGTTTGAAAG
>CAYLIO010000120.1:0-2578 GCA_964383655.1 uncultured Clostridia bacterium
ATAATGCTACAGTTGCAAGGGCAATGCGTGAAGCATGTCATCGAATACTTTACAATATTTGTAATTATTCTGCTGCGATGAACGGATACTCCGCTTCCACGCGCATCGTCGAGATAATGGTTTGGTGGGAGATCGTGCTTATAAGTCTTGTTGTAGTAATAAGTGTATTGACTGTTGCGTCAGTAGTTATGTACGAAATCAGCAAGCGAAAGTCAAAGCGGCAATAAGTTATTTATTGCGAAAATTAAATAATGGAATAGTCGATATGCCGCGGAGGGCTTAAGCCCTCCGCGGCATATCGTTTAAAAAGGAGAATAAAAAATATTCGCAAAATCGAAGCCGAATATACCTGTTTTAAGTAGTGATTTTCAGTAAGCTTTTTCAAAATCGGTCTATATAGATTTACCTCCTTGCTTTTATAAAGCTTATAAAGGAAGTGATTCGCGAACTTGTCAAAGTGAGCGGGGACATTGTCAGTTTCGGGTTTTGTTCTCGCAGAAAAGCTTTTTGTCGTTGATATAATTTTATCGCCTTTACAAAAAATAACCGATTTTGTATTCCGACTATACAGTTTGGGCAGCAGTGCTAAATTTTTTGTTTATTTATGGTACGATTACAGCGGTTTTTTAAACGGTCTGCAATTATTTTTTGAGGAGTAATAATATGAATATTTTCTTTAGATTAATTTCTGCAGGGCTGAGTGTTTTAGCGCTCAGCACGGCAATTGCAACTTCTGCTTGCAGGGAAGACGAGATTATTTATACTCCGCAATATACCGTAGATGAAACCGATATTTCCGGCGACGCCAATGACAGCGCTCTCGCGCCGGAAAACATTCCCGCGCGGCAGAGCCCGCTTGCCGGTAAAACTATATATTGGCTTGGTTCGTCGGTAACTCTCGGCCATGCGGCGGTATTGAATAGTGTTGCCGACTATCTCGGCGCGTCGACGGGAAGCGTGAATGTAAAAGAAGCGGTAAACCGCACTACGTTGCGTACCCCTGAAGGTAACACAAACTCCTATGTAATGCGCATGCTCAATGGCAATAATTTCAGCATAGATGAGAAAATTGATGCATTCATATGCCAAATTTCTACAAACGACGCTACTGAGGCTAACAGGCCGTACTGGGGCGCCGTTACCGACGAACAAATCACAGAGCTTTCGCTTTTCGATCTGTCTACCTCTATGGGCGGCGTGGAATACATTATAAATTATGTCGAACAAACATGGGATTGTCCCGTATATTTCTATTCGGGCAGCAACTTTGGCGACGATGGTGCTCGTTCCAACTCAGATCCTTCAGGTACAAATTATTCCGATCTTATCGATCTCGTGAAGCAGGCTGTGGAAAAATACAATAGTGCAGAGGGATATGAGGTCAAAATAATAGACCTGTTTAACGACAAGGAGTTCAACGAAGTTGTAAGCGATGATTACTATGAGTGGTGCATGCAGGATGCAGTGCACCCTAAGCGCGCGGGATATTTGCATTGGTGGACGCCCTATTTTGCGGCTTTTCTTGAAAATGAGCTTGGATGACGGTTCGCCGAGTCTGTTACATTATTTTTTGCGATTATATACAGTTTCATTTTTATATTAAAGTCGCTTCAATGATTTCGGCGTGTTCTGTTTGTCTGCGTGATGTAGTTATATTGTGCAGAGCCTAAAAACAGGGATATTGCCATGGTGGTCTATAGCTGTGCGTATCTGGGCAGACGCTTTACATAAAGGTTACAGAGCCCGCATGCGGCGACGTTAAACTTATGCCCGATATATCCCAGGTCAGCACGGTGGCAAAATAACCGCAGCATACTCATTGTTTTACGGTAATGAGAGGATAGGGGGCAGAGCAGCTGAATTTGTTGGCGTGTCCGTTACTGCAACGCTCTGCAACATTTAGCTATAATAAAATTTTGCTTTTTAGTGAAAATATATTGACCGAAATTTTGCCTTTTTGTGCAAATATTTAAATTTATAATTTGCCTTTCGGTGAACGGTATGCTGCAATGGGATTAAGACGAAGGGTTTCGGCTATGGTTTTGAAGCGTACGATATACGATAAGCTTGTTTAATGGAAGGGGGAAAATGTTTTCCATGGATTTCGAGAAATTTTTGTTGGCGTTGGGCGATACGGCAACCGTGCCCGCGCTGCACTCCTTTTACGAAAAAAGTAACCTACCAGCTGGGCTGGTAGGTTACTTTTTAATTTAGTAGATTATTGCTAACTTTGCATTAATCGAATAAATTCATCTGAATTAAATATAAATGATGTTGTGGTCAAAAGGTTCTGCAGAGGATTTTTTACCACAACGTCATAAAAAATACGGATATATACGCAAAAAAATCCGAAAAATTCGTTAAAACGCCTCAAAAATATGAATTTTTATGCCGTTTTTAGGCGATATAGGCACAGGACGCAATCAAACACATGGTTTTGACACCAACATCATATAAATTGAACTTAATTAATTTTTGTTTCGGGACCACCTAAATTTAAATAATCTTATTGAAATCAAGTTTAAAAGATAAAAATTTTTTTCGTGTAAAAAAACAGCAAAAAAGCCCGAAATCACGC
>CAYLIO010000121.1:0-2554 GCA_964383655.1 uncultured Clostridia bacterium
TGCCGGGCGGGTCAGGGACTTTCACCCTTAAGAAACGTGTGCCCGCCGGGCACACCACAAAAAAGACCGACAATAATTTGTCGGTCTTTTTTGTAATATTATATTGGTAATACCCTAAAATTTAATTTCAGGTGCTTGCTATGCTTTCGGGTGCCCGTTCTGCAGCGCCCAACACCAAGTCAACACAAAAACGATCGCCTCGGCAAACCATAGCTACGCTTCCGCCATACTTTTCGGCAATATAACGAATGCTCTTTACACCATACCCGTGCAGACTTTTATCCGATTTGGTGGTAACGGGGAGATTATCATAAAATTCCAGCTCTTTCCCGATCCAATTTTCGAGGCCGATAAAAAGAATATTGCCCCTCATTCGGGAATTGAGCGCGATAATTCTGTTTTCAACCGCCACGGTGGCGAGATATTCTATCGCGTTATCGAGCGCATTGCCAAGCATACAATAGAGGTCGGCGGGAGCAATAAATGAAAAATCTTCACCTTTTAATACATAAGTGAAGATAATATCGTTTTTGTTGCACAACAATATCTTTTCGGCAAGCAGCGCGTCCAATACGCGGTTGCCCGTATTTACCACAACTCCGTATATGTTCAATTCTTCCTCTAACCTGTCGAGCTCGCCACCGTTCGCCCCTGCCGCACGCACAGCCGCTATTTCGCGGCAGATATCGTGGTACTTTCTGTTGACGAGCTCAATAGCTTCTTTTGAATACTCCTGTTTAAGTTTATATGATTTCAATATGGTTTCAATTATCTTTTTATCGAACTCGGCCTGTGTTTCAAGAAAGGCGCGCAGCATGAGTAAAAGAATGCACAGACAGCCGAACAGCATGGCTATACTATATACAAACGATTCATCTGAACCATTAACCCTTTGAGCATACTGGTTCACCACAAGCGACAAAATTACAGAAATAAAAGCAAATGTAAGGAGGTTCTTTTCTTTAACGTTTACACCGTTTGCAATATCCATGCGGCGTATAAGAAAGAAATCGAACAGAAAATACACTAAAGCGCTGATACCTATATATATAAGACGATAGAAATAGCCATCAATCGGCAACTGAGTAATTACATATAAAATTCTTCCTACATGATGATTAAGGTGCTGCATTGCAACAGACGCGGTTATAATGAACAGCGTATCTTTGCCGCTGACTTTGAATGCCGCAATAAAGAAACAAAAGCACAGAATGGCCGCAATAAAATATACGGGATTGAGCCAGCCGAATAACAGCGGAAAGCTCCATACAGGCGATATAAACAGGCTATACAGTTCAAAAATGGTAAAATAGCCAACTATCAATAAAATCGTAACGGCGATGTGTTTCCTTGGCTGTATTCTGCGGCAAAACAGAAGCGCGCCGAACATAATCAGGTTCCACATCCGCAGAAAAAACATCAGTATTTCAGAAAGAACGCTCATATTCGGCAACTCAACTCCCTCCCCATAATGCAAGCTTTTCTATAAACTTCTTTTTACGGCCGCGGCTTATCGTTATATCGTCGCCGCTATCCATCACTATCATATCGCCACAAATTTTTTTTACGCGATTTAAATTGACGATATAGCAGGAATTGCAGCGGCCAAAGCCATATTGCTCCATCTCCTCCTCGATTTCGTTCATCGTCCTGTTCCAGATAGGGAAATCGCCGCGGTCGGTGTGATAAAAAATGGAATGTTTAATGCTCTCTATATAAGTAATTTCGCTGACGGCCACCCGCTGTATAGCCCTGCCGCTCGTAAGCAGCACGCTTTTGCCGCGCGTGTCGCGCTCATGTATATAAACGGCCTTTTCGAAATTGAAAGCAAAAGCGACATACGATACCGGCTTGACCATAAATGCGAGAGCGTTTACATCATATCCCTCTACGGCATATGACACCATATTTGTTACAAATATGAGAACCGCACCGGGGTCTTGCTCACGCATTTTGCGCGCGACTTGCATTCCGTCTATATGCGGCATCTCTATATCCAGCAACACAATGTCATACACACTCTTTTTCAAACTGTCTAAAAAATCAAGACCGTTTGAAAACGGATGCGCCCGAATTTCAACATTGTTATCGCGCGAATATTTTTCAAGATATTCCACAATTTTTTTCCTTTCACGCAACTCGTCTTCCACAACAGCAACAGTAAGCATTTACTTCCCCCCCCTTAATATATCAAATCACAAACAGAAAATAGCGCCTCCGTAAAGGAAACGGCCGCAAAGATCGCATCTTGCAATCAAGCCCTTAATTATCCCCTATATCCTTATTTGCCACACAGAAAACCGAAGCGCAAGCGATGCAATGTACTCCCTCTGTAAGCCATTAAGGCCGGATTCACTGAGTCGACAAATCATGCCATACTATTCGATATTGTTATTCAGTTAAGGCAACCGATGTGCCCATGCAAGTTCGCCGTAGCAATCGGAGACGGCCATTGCCGGAATTCTGTCATTGTGTTTTGTGCATAATGTTACATTTTTTGCGCGCGATTATCATCAATTGTCATATTTATGATATCGGGGTCAAAAGCATGTGT
>CAYLIO010000122.1:0-2527 GCA_964383655.1 uncultured Clostridia bacterium
ATACAAAAAAGAAGGATAAAAAAAGGGAGGGGTATTGTTTTGGCAAAGAAAATAACAATTAAACATAAATACACACTACTATGTCAGACATAATAAAAGATAAATTGTATTAAATTAAGGGTTTTTGCCATAAATTGATTACATGATGTCGGGGTCAAAAGGTTCTGCAGAGGATTTTTTGCCCCGACGTCATAAAAAATACGGATATATACGCAAAAAAATCCGAAAAATTCGTTAAAACGCCTCAAAAATATGAATTTTTATGCCGTTTTTAGGCGATATAGGCACAGGGCGCAATCAAACACATGCTTTTGACCCCGATATCATTACATGTTATTTATGGCGATATGTACCTATCTTTGTTCGCAAGAATCGCTATATAGCACTTAACTGCTATACTCACTCGCTTACGGAGCACAATAGCGGACATGGTGAAGAGACTAGGGTGCTGCTGTTAAAGTAAAGAAAAATGCTCGCGGATTATCCTGTTCGGTGAACAATAACAGAAAAAAACAAATATGAAATTAGTCAAGTGCGATTTGCCGAAACGTACTTGACTAATTTTAACTTTGTGGTATACTATATTTATCGAATCTATGGCAGATGGGAGGACACCGGTCATGTTTATCGGCAGAGAGCGTGAACTTGCGACGCTGAATAAGTTGTACGCATCGGACAAGTTTGAATTTGTTGTAATCTATGGCCGCCGCCGTGTCGGCAAAACGGCGCTGATCAGCCAGTTTATTGATGACAAAAACGCTATTTATTTTATGGGCGTCGAGAGCAACGCCAAGCAGAATCTTGAAAATTTCAGTAAAAGTATTCTGAGCTATCATACCGGCATGGATACCGAAACCTCTTTCCTATCCTTTCAGGCGGCTTTGGAATATGTATTCAAGTTGTCCGAAAAGCAGCGTGTTGTCCTTGCAATCGACGAATACCCTTATGTTGCCCGCTCGTCAAAAAGCCTCGCTTCCACCATTCAGCTTTTGATCGACCAATACAAAGATACTTCCAAGCTGATGCTGATCCTCTGCGGCTCGTCCATGTCCTATATGGAAGACCATGTCCTCGCCTACAAAGCGCCGCTTTACGGCAGACGGACGGCGCAGATGAAAATTCTCCCCTTTGACTTCGAGGAGACTTGCCGGTATTTCAAAAATTTCACCGATGAAGAGAAAGCCTATGTGTACGGCATTGTCGGCGGCACGCCGCAGTATCTGCTTCAGATGAGCGATAAGCTGAGCATTGAGGACAATATCAAAAACACATTCCTGAATCCTAACTCTGCCCTGTTTGAAGAGCCGGAAAACCTGCTCAAGCAGGAAGTGCGGGAACCGGCGCTCTACAATGCCATCATCACGGCGATTGCCACCGGCGCTTCCCGTATGTCGGAGATTTCCGGCAAGGTCGGGGAAAGTACAAATATTTGCTCCGCCTATGTGAAAAACCTGATTTCCCTCGGTATTATCGAAAAAGAAACGCCATACGGTGAAAAGGCGTCCCGAAAAGCGATTTACTCTATTGCGGACAATATGTTCCGCTTCTGGTATCGTTTTGTGCCGGAAAACAATTCGGTCATTGCCCGTGGCGCTGCCGATTTGGCATACAAGCGTATCGAGCCGCATCTGTTCGACTATATGGGTAAGGTGTTTGAGGAAATCTGCAAGCAATATCTCTGGAAGCTGTTGCTCTCCGACGAATGCCCGGTGGAGTTTTCCTCTCTCGGACGCTGGTGGGGCAACGATCCTAAAGAAAAACGTCAGGCGGAGATTGATATTCTCGCCGAGCAGGATAAAAACACCGCCCTTTTCGGGGAGTGCAAATGGACGAATGGGAAAGTCGATCTCAGCGTTTTGGAAACGCTTGTAAAGCGCAGCAAACTGTTCCCTTACAAAAATATTCACTACTACATTTTTGCCAAAACCGGCTTCACCAAAGGGTGTATAGACCTTGCCAAAGAGATGGGGAGTGTGACGCTGGTGAGTTATAAGGATATGGTAGGTAAATGAAACAGAATGCTCTCACATTGAAGGGGGTATAGATCTCTTGGATGTAAGACCTCACGTGATAAGTCTCCGGCCTTTACACGTATGGGCTGCGATTACTTTTCGGGTTTCACTGTTTATTGTCTTCTTGTCCGCAATATGTACCTTGTGTCAGGTTTTTTGTACGCACGGCTACGATTTTACATCGCTTCTTCTCGCTCACGCCCGCGGGTTATCGTAGGTTACGCCCGGTGGTCTTTCACCACAGTGACGGCATATCCGTCGTATAAAAAGTAAAGCACCGCCCTTCGAGCGGTGCCGGTAAAACCGTAAACAGTCTTTGGGTGATTGTATAGTTTAAGCGGACGCGTTTATCATTAAAGTCGTCCGCTTCATTAAATTTTGTTGCATACTTTTTTAAGCCGAAATATTAATCAGAACCCCATATAAGTATAGTTACGCCGTCCTCGTCATAGTGCCAATAGTTGCCGCTTTCATTCGGCCGACTTTTGGATAATTTCCAAAACACTTTTTCTTTT
>CAYLIO010000123.1:0-2514 GCA_964383655.1 uncultured Clostridia bacterium
CTTTTTTATTTTTGATCCGAGTCGCATCTCAAGTGGCCGGAAATCCCATAAAAACAGCACTCACCCCGATGCGGACAGGACATAATAAACAGGATAGATTTTGCGCTCGTTTGAAGAATATTTACTAAAGGGCACCTAAAAACTCATATAAAAAAAGAATGCCTGATCTGCAAAAAATTTGAGATATCTTCTATTTGGTTGTTATATGGTATAACCCCGCGAAAAAGGCAGAAAACTTATAAAAGTCCAACCGGATTTCCGCTATACCGATTGCTCTATTATCTAAAAGCTAAGCATCAAAATGACTAATCCCTTACCGGCTGTAAGGAACATTAACTAAATTTAACTAAATTTATTGTAGCAGGGGTTTAAAATCAGTTTACAATGTCGCTTTTTTGTGTTAAAATTACCCAAGATTTTTGATCAATACGCATTAACCATAAGGAGAGTTATATAAAGTGCCTAACATAAAATCAGCAAAAAAGCGTGTGCTGGTAACCGAAAAGAAAACTGAAAGGAATAAAGCTGAAAAGACGCGCGTTAAAAATGCGATAAAGAAATTTCAGGCAACCGTAGCTTCCGGAGACAAGGAAGCCGCCGCAGCCATGTTCCCCACCACTTGCTCGATTATAGACGGAGCCGTTGCAAAGGGCGTTCTTAAGAAGAATACCGCCGCGAACAAAAAAAGCGGTCTCGCAAAGAAGCTCAACGCAATGTAATTTTTTATATCTTCTTTAAGCGTACGCACCGTAAATCGACAGATATAAAACGCAATCATATGCGGGACATGATTCAAGCTTTATCGGAGCCGATAAATTTTTACGAATCTATCATGATCGGGTGAAAGAATATTATTCATCGCTTTCAAAATCTGAATAATTTTACAATGCTTTTTCTGACCGGCGCTGGTGCGTCGGTCTTTTTTCTGTGCCTTTTTCAACCTTTACAAAATTTTTATCAATTTTGCTATGATTTTTGTAAAAATTTAGCTATTTACTTTATAAACATCTCTTTGGTCATGATTTTATGTGTCTGTGCTTAATAAAAATATTGACATTGATGATTTTATTTAATATAATGCAATAAAAATGAAGGCAATGGTGATGATTAAGCGCGAAAAATATCTTCAGAAAATAATACCGTTTGCGGATAAACCCCTTATAAAAGTGCTTATAGGTGTACGGCGCAGCGGCAAAACGGTGTTGCTTTCCCAAATATATCAGCATATTCGCTCGCTCGGGGTGGAGGATGAGCGCCTGATATATATGAGTTTTGAATCGTTTGCAAATCGCAATTATCAGAATGCGGATGCGCTGTATAATTTTATTCTGCAAAAGAGCAAAAACGTATCGGGCAAACGGTTGTACTTGTTTTTTGATGAGGTGCATGAGGTTAGGGATTGGCAGAAGATAATAAATTCCTTTACCGTGGATATCGATTGTGACGTATATATTACCGGTTCAAATGCCAATCTGCTCTCCGGCGAACTCGCCACATATATTGCCGGCAGGTATGTGAATTTTGATGTCTTCCCATTTACTTTTGCAGAATATCTTCAATACAAACATGAAGAAGGTGCGTCAATGGATAAAGAGGCTTTCTTTGACGATTACCTCCGCTTCGGCGGCCTGCCGCAAAGATTCATGCTTGACAACGAACAGTCCGTACGAACCTATCTCGACGACGTGTTCAATACCATTGTCATCAACGATATAATCGCGCGTAATAAAATAAGCGATGTCGAACTTCTGCGTCGTCTCACAGCTTTTCTTTTAGAAAACGCAGGCAACCAATTTTCAGCAAACGCAATATGCAATAAGTTGAAGAGTGAGGGCGTAAAGACTACCGTTCCCACACTCATAAACTATATTTCCGCCATAAAGAATGCGATGGTGGTGAATGTCGCCGCACGCTACGATTTAAAGGGTAAGGCACTCCTTACTACCGCTGAAAAGTATTACGCAACAGATCTCGGCCTTAGAAATATTGTTAAGAGCTCGGATATAGTAGATTACAATAAACTGTATGAGAATGTTGTGTTTATCGAAATGCTCTCGCGCGGGTATGAAATAAATGTTGGTAAGATGGGTGAGTATGAAGTTGACTTTATTTGTTTCAAAGGGCGCAATAAAGTATATATTCAGATCGCCTACCTGCTTGCGGATAGAGCAGTGATTGAGCGCGAGATACGTCCGCTTTTGGCTATAAGAGATAACTATCCCAAGTATGTCATCAGCGGTGACAGGTACGATTTTTCAAACAACGGAATCATCCATAAAAACATTATCGACTTTCTGCTATCTCCTGAACTTTGAAGAGAAATGTTTAAAATCGGGTTTATTTCACACACTCTTCCTTCATCTCGTCGTTGACAAAGCACTGCTGCCCATCGAAACAATATCTTCCTTGACATTATCTATTCTTTGCGACGGCAGGCGTGAACAATCACGCCTGCCGTCACAACATTTTGATTTGTATAAATCGTCGTCACCTCTCGAATGCTCAAATTCAAAA
>CAYLIO010000124.1:0-2415 GCA_964383655.1 uncultured Clostridia bacterium
TAATACCTTCCGTCGTTGCCTTGCACCACGTCAGGGGCGTACATCTCCTTGAACATTCCCTTGATGTTCGTGGGATCGTCGGTTTTCTTCCAGATAACACCTTCAAACTTCCAGTCCTTTAAATCGGCGACGGGCGCCGACCAGCAGACATAATCGTTCATGCAAAAGGTTTTACCGTTAAACTTGTCGTGAGAACCGTAAAGATATACTCTGTCACCGAATACGTGCGGTTCGCCGTCCGGAATGTACTCCCAGCTCGGAAGATACGGATTAAAAACTTGCTTCATTATTTTATCTCCTTATGTGATAACCTTTTATGTTTGTTGCGGAATTCCGAAGGCGTAAATTTGGTAGCGCTCTTAAACATCTTGCAAAAATGGCTGTATTCCTTAAAACCGCAGCTTTCTGCCGTGCGAGCAATCGTTTCACCGGATAATAGCATTTCTTTTGCCTTTTCAATTCTGCAAAAAGCAATAAACTTCATGATTCCCATTCCGAATGCTTTAATGGAAAGTTGATACAGGCTCGAACGGGAACAGTTAAACCTTTTGCAGATTACTTCACTGTTCAGCGGCTCGTTTAAATTATCTTTTATAAATTGCTCTATGTTCAGGGATATATCGTCGTTGCGCCACTGTACGAGATTGGTTATGTAAACATACGAAGCAATGGTGTCCAACAAATGAACGGCTGCTTTAATTTCTTTTGTCGTCTTTATTGAAATGCCTGAATATAGGTCTGAATTATCCGTTTCGGATACGTTATACTTTTTCGCCAAGGAGTAGGCATTTATGGTCGCTTCTTCATAATTTTCGGCAGGCAACATGTGCGCGAGTATTGCATATCCGAGGATGCTTCCGCCGATTTCGATGGGGGTAATAGCTTCGGTAAGCCCTACATGACAGGTATAAATGTGTGGTTTCCTTAATTTTCGTGCACGCTGAAAGGCAGCCTTGTCACTTTCGCGGCAGGCGTTTAACCCCTCTTTCGTTTTCCTTATATTACTGCAAAAACGCGGAGCACATTTGGGGTATTCGGTAATAACATTGAAATTGTTGTCGAAAATTGAAATTCGTATGCCGACGACTGTATAAAAATCCTTCAGCAACTTATCAAGATTCTGGATATCAAAAGTACTTATCATTCTTGACAATATTCTAATATAAGGATAGTAATTTGTCTATACAAGTTTTTGAATTATGCACAAATGTACAGAAAAATCAAACGTATTAACCTTTAAAGTACATATCAGTTGTTGTACTATAATATCAAGGAAGGAACAAACAGGAGATTTGACATGAAAAATATATTCAAAGATATCCCGTTCATCGTATATGAAGGCCCTGAAAGCAATAATCCGTTTGCATTTAAATTCTATGATGCGGATAAAGTTATACTCGGCAAAAAGATGAGCGAACATCTTCCGTTTGCAATGGCTTGGTGGCACAATTTGTGTGCAACGGGTACAGACATGTTCGGGCGCGGCACGGCCGATAAGTCGTTCGGATGCGGTGCAGGGACTATGGAACATGCAAAGGCAAAGGCCGACGCCGGCTTTGAATTTATGCAAAAACTTGGTGTAAAGTATTTCTGCTGGCACGACGTGGATCTTGTCCCCGAAGCCGAAGATATTAAAGAAACCAATGCCCGTTTAGATGAAATATCTGACTACATCCTCGGTAAAATGTCAGAAACGGGTATCAGATGCCTTTGGGGCACGGCAAACATGTTCGGCAATCCGCGCTATATGAACGGAGCAGGCTCCACAAACAGTGCGGACGTGTTTGCTTTCGCTGCGGCTCAGGTAAAAAAAGCCCTCGATATAACGGTAAAACTCGGCGGCAGGGGCTATGTGTTCTGGGGCGGAAGAGAGGGGTATGAAACGCTGCTTAATACCGACGTTAAGTTTGAACAGGATAATATAGCCCGCCTGATGAAGATGGCGGTTGTTTACGGGCGGAGTATAGGCTTTAAAGGCGATTTTTATGTGGAACCAAAACCCAAAGAGCCGATGAAGCACCAATATGACTTCGACGCCGCAACTGCGATAGGCTTTTTAAGACAGTATGGCTTGGATAAAGATTTCAAGCTGAATATAGAGGCAAACCATGCGACCCTCGCAGGGCATACGTTCGAGCACGAACTGCGCATTTCCGCAATCAACGGTATGCTCGGTTCTGTGGACGCAAATCAGGGCGATTATCTCCTTGGTTGGGACACGGACGAATTTCCTTTCGATGTCTACACCGCAACTTACGCTATGCTCGAAATTATAAATGCAGGCGGGTTGAGCGGAGGCCTTAATTTTGACGCAAAAAACCGCCGTCCGTCATATACTTACGAAGATATGTTCCACGCTTTCATCCTCGGCATGGATACATGGGCACTCGGTTTGATTAACGCAGAAAAACTCAT
>CAYLIO010000125.1:0-2395 GCA_964383655.1 uncultured Clostridia bacterium
TATACAGTTTGATCTGCCAATATGGTTATGCATCCCCTTTCTAATCCGACGGTTACAACACCTTCATCGCTTACTTTGTATTCGTTTCTTTCATAAAAATGATTAAGCATTTGAATGACCTTCCGGTTATGCTCCTCACCGATTTGCTGTAAATATTCCAGCCTGTCCGAATTTATTTTCTTTGCTGTATTAAGCAACAAATTAAACGACGCACTTAGTGTTTGAACCTTCTTTAATTCTTTAAGCTCTTCTTTTGTACCTTTTTTTAAATAAACTATACCTGCGTTCCATTCGTTCCATTCAGGTTCGGCAGGAACAAAAGGTTTGGCGAGATATTCAAGTACTTTGCTTGTTTTTAGAATACCATAAATCATGTTGTCGGTAAAGATATAGCCCAACTGCCATGTTGTTTTCTTAACAAATCTACCGTCCTCGCTATTCTCTTTTAAAATAGGAAGTGTTCTTTTTATAAAAGCCGAAAATACAGTCAAATTATCTTTTTTGATTGCAATATCTACAATACTCTTAAAAAGCTCTTGTCCAGAATATATGTTACCTATCATAATACCCGTCTGTAACTGTGTATCATAGACTTTTATATATTCATTTTTAAGCATATATTCAATCATATCGAGCCTTTCAAATTCAACGATATAATCTAAAATTGTCTTGTTATACTCATCATAATTCTGCCCGACGCAAATACCATCGGGAGTATATGTATTCATAACGCTTCCAAGCATTTCTATACTACCGCTTTTCGCAACAGCATATAACGAAAGAGGTCTTTCATCATACCTTTCACGCGTCTCTCCGGCAACAAGTATATCTTCAATAGGCACCTTTATTGCCTGAGCAAGATAATAAAGATATTCTGTTCCCGGATACCTTTTACCGTTTATCCACTTGCTTACATTATCTTTTATAACATCTTTAAGCGAATTATCCCCCATAAGTTCAGCTATTCTTTCAGCAAGTTGACTCTGTGTTATACCCAATTCTTTAATACGCTGTTTTATATAGGAACCAATTTGCTCCTTATCCTTCATTTTAATCATAATAGCCTCCTTTTAATTTTGAGTATCTGACAGGGATATGCCTTGCCATTCCAACAAATCCCCTATCGTATTTTCAAATTTTCCGGTTGAAAAAATATGTCCCACACTCCTCTTTTTCTTGCCGATGGTTGGAATCGGCATTGAGTTCAGCTCTGATTCTGTAACATTTAGCATATTGCACAACTCAGAAATAGATATTATATCAATTTGTCCGCCGCTACTTTTTTTCTGTACAGCTGAAGCATATCTCGTGTATGGTTCGGGACAGTTTTCTAATTCATCAACCGTAGCTATATAGTAATCGTTATCTGAAACCTTCGAATTATATTCACAGCCATAATTTTTTAAAAGCTGTATAAGTATTAACACTTGCCTTGTATGTTCTTCCTCATATTCACGGCTAAAACAACATTTCTTATTGTTTAAAAAGCCAGCAATAATTTTACCTTTCGGTTCAACTTCTTTCGCAAACTCTTTTATACATTTCAATTTCATTGCGTTAGACAGAGAGTCTGGCTCTGAATCTATCACAGCCATCATTTCCTGTAAACCATCTCCTGTATAACTTACTTGAAAATTATAACTCTTTCCGCTTGCGTTGGGATACAATTCTGTTAATCGTTTCAAATCTACATTTAATTTTTGACACATAGCTTGTACAAGCTGCAACGATGCCAATGCATCATCATCACTCCTATGTGAATGTTCAGGTTTTTGCAATTTTAACCCTTCTTCTGCTCTCTCTAACGAAATTTTATCTTTAATATCCGCAAACATGCTATAGCATCGTTGTGAATCGAAAAATGAAAAATTGATAGGAGTCAAATGATAACGCTTACAAGCCGTTCTCAAAAAACCAGCATCGTTACTAACAGCATGTCCAATAATAATCTGCTCAGAAGCTTCAAGCAACGATTTAATTTTATCATAATACTCTGTAAACAATGGACTTTGGTAATACACGTCCGCATCGAAACACAAACGCAAATCTCTACTATCCTGTCTACCTGTCAATTTAAATTCACTTTCGGGATTTATAGTAAGCACACACTTCTCAACTTCTCTAAAATTTTCATCCGTTATTACATACCCGAATTCACATATATGTTTTCCATTACAACATTCTATATCAAAAGCTAAATATCTCATCCGTCATCCCTCGCGTATATATTGATTGCTTGTATTGTAACATAGACAATGCTAAAAGTCTACAAAAATAATATTTTTTTGTATATTAATTAGTCTACAATAGCGCAAGTTAAAAACGAATAGAAATTTTTTTGCCGTAGACTTTTGTATATACCCTCTCGTTTACTTAATATCAAACATTTGTTTGT
>CAYLIO010000126.1:0-2349 GCA_964383655.1 uncultured Clostridia bacterium
TGTTCACTGAATAGGATAATCAGTGAACATTTTTTTGGCGCTTCAGCACAAATCCAAAAAGAGCTGCCGCCTAAAACGCAACAGCTCCTTTAAAATGAAAACTAACACTATTTTTAAACACCTGATACCAAAGTCAGGTTTTATCACCGTTTCAGTTTTGTATTCAAGTCATAAGCTACATGTAAATATTCTGTCAATTGTCGATGCAAAGAACCCCGTAAAGGTGCGATCCTTTACTTTTTTATATACTCTCTAAGCATCTTCATGTCGTTCTTTATAAGTTTATCCTGTTCGTCCGTGCCGAGCTTCTTATTAGCAAGCAGCGCCAAAAGATAGATCTGGTTCGCAGCGAACTTCTGCATATCCTCCTTAAGCTCCTTCACCTTTTCAACCACGGGGTTTGCAAGATTGACGACGAGCGTCTTCGCGGGATCGCTCCCTTGAAACATGTTATACAACCTTCCCATCTCGGTATAACGTCTCATACTCTCATCTATGTTTATGACGGCGGGAATATCCTTGTCCTTAAGCCGCTGCGTCTTAACCGTCAGCTTGTCATCCCCTATGGCGTTTTTGAAAATATCCGCAAGTGCGCTGTCCTCATCATCACCCTCTTTCAGAGCGCCGTCTACGTCCGCGTCTATCCTTGCATACCTGACTTTATCCGGCATCTTATACTCGAGATAGGAAATGAAGTGCGGGTCGATATACGTGTTATCGCATACCATGGCGTTGAGATTTGCGTCCTTGAACATCTTTATGTACTGCGCCTGCTGCAACTCGTCCGTCACGTAATAGATTGTCTTTGCCTCGGATTTTTCCTCTGTCTTTTCAGCGGCGTTTTCGCCTTCTTTTTTACCCTCGTTCTCCGCCGCAACCTCTTTTTCTTCATCTGCCTTTATGCTATCGCCGTCGCGGTACTCGGAAAGACTCCTATACTTGCCGTATATGTCTTTATATATTATAACATCTTTGACTTTGTCGTAAAAATCGTTGTCTTTTATGCAACCGAACTTTATGAAATTCGCCAAATCTTCCCAGCACGACTCATATTTTTCTCTGTCGTTTTTAAACAGCGAAACAAGCTTGTCAGCAACTTTCTTGGTTATGTGCCTGGATATCTTCTGAACCTGCTTGTCGTTTTGCAAGAAACTGCGCGATACGTTAAGCGGTATATCCGGACAATCGATGACGCCGTTTAAAAGCATGAGGTACTCAGGAATTACCTCCTTGATGTTGTCCGCGATGAAGACTTGATTGCAGTACAGCTTTACTTTCCCGCGCTCAAGCTCGAGCTTGTTGTGCGTCTTGGGGAAATATAGAATTCCTTTGAGTCTGAAAGGATAGTCCATATTCAGATGAACCTTGAAAAGCGGTTCGTTGAAATCCATGAACGTATCCGTATAGAACTTCTTATACTCCTCGTCCGTACACTCTTTGGGCGACTTTGTATACAGCGGTTTCGTATCGTTGACCGGCTTATCGTTTCCGTCCCCCTTGTACCCGAAATAAATGTTAAAAGGCATGAACGAGCAGTATTTTTTGAGAATGTTCCTTACAGTGCTTTCTTGAATAAAGTCCTTCTCGCCTTTAGATATATGCATTACTATCTTGGTTCCGCGCGAGGGGATATCAAAATCCTCTATGCTGTACGCCGAATTACCGTCCGACTCCCAGTGTACGCCGGGCTCGTCCTTATATGACTTTGTAAATATCTCGACATAGTCAGATACCATATACGCCGAATAGAACCCGAGACCGAAGTGTCCTATAATCCCGTCTCCGCCCGCTTTTTCATACTTCTCGAGGAAGTCAGACGCACCGGAAAACGCTATGCTGGTTATATACTTCTCCACCTCGTCCGCAGTCATGCCTATACCGTTATCCTCCACGATAAGCGTCATGGCTTTCTTGTCGACGGATACTTTGATGCAGTATTCTTCGCCTAAATCTTCAACCTCGCCCATATCCGCAAGTTTTTTGTATTTAGTGATGGCATCCGCGCCGTTTGCCACAATCTCGCGCAGGAAGATATCTTTATCCGAATACAGCCACTTCTTTATGATGGGCATGATGTTCTCGCTGGCAATTTTTATATTTCCTTCACGTTTCATAAATTAAAACCTCCGTATTGCAACACCTATCTTATAACCATTTATATGTGCGTATAAACTACACCGGTACAATAAAAACCGAATATTTTTTATTTTGTCTTAAATCGTAAACCTCATACACATCATGCAAGCGAAAACATGCCCGAAAGAGCTTTAATCGGGTAGGGGAATTTTCCTCCTCTTTCACGCCACCGTACGTGCCGCTCAAGTATACGGCGGTTCAACATAACTTCAA
>CAYLIO010000127.1:0-2342 GCA_964383655.1 uncultured Clostridia bacterium
TCCATAAGCCCTTGTTCAAGCTCATCCAGCGTAAGAGAGAACGCCGGAATAAAGTTTTGCATGAAATAGTCTATCTCGAGCATCTTCCTCGAGTTTAAATCTTTCTTTATACTCTTTTCAGCCTTTTCGAATTCTGTATTCCCGCAGCGACGCTCTTCGAGACATTTTATGTATGCCGAGAGCCTGTCTGCCGCCTTGACGAGTTTCCACTCGAGACTTGTCACATCCGGCTCGATATAGACTCCTATCTCGCTTTGAAGCTCGTCCGGGAGAGTGGACAGAAGCTTGTCGCAAACCACTCCCTCTATGTCCTTGTACGCGCCCGTTATGGAACGATTGAAATATTTTATGGGCGTAGGCAGATCACCCGTTAAAACTTCGGAGCATTCGTGATACACCGCATACAGCACACACTTCGACGCATCTGCCGTCCCGCCGTATATCTTGTTGTTTATTATAGCCAGGGAATGCGCAATGAAGGCCACTTCCTGCGAATGTTCCATTATATTCTCTTCGCGGACGGAACGCATTAAAGACCATCTCTTTATATACTTCATTCTGTCCATGAGCGCATAAAAATTATATGACATGGTTCGGCTCCTTTTACCTGCAGGTTCTACCCGTTAAATTATAATATATTTCCCCGCCGATTTCAATTGACTTTGCCGCCCTTTTGAAATATAATTTAAGCCGTCGGGAATACCGGCAAAAAAACTGAACACCGTCGGGGGTGCCGCAAAAAAGACTCTTTTTTGCGTGCTGAGATTACACCCTTTGAATCGGCAGGGTAATACCTGAGCGATAGTACAAGGACCTTATAATTACAGGCCGCCTCCGCTGTTTTTTATGTATAAAAGACAGACGAAGGCGGCCTTATTTCCTTTCGGCGGTATCTTAGGGAGGAAATATTTTTTTATGGGAAGCATTCTTCTGTCTTCCGGCATCTCGGCCGTATTGTGGACGGCTGCGGCCGTCACGGCCGCCGCGGTCGCGGCAGGGCTTGTGATCTTTATCATAAAACGCGACTTTTTCAAAAGTTACGTAAAGCATGCCTTGGCCGGCGCCGTAATCCTTTTAGCCGCGCTCGGAATCGTCATACTCTCGCTCAATCTTGCCAAGTCCTACAGCACGGACTATATAAGCTATGTGCTCATCCCGCTTTCCGTCTTGTGCGGCGCCGTTCTTTGCTCGGCCGCAGCGCTTATATGCATGTCTAAATTCAAGCCCGAAAACTTAAAACGAGCCTCGTATATATCCGGTGCCGTCTTGCTCGTAATTTTAATAGCCGCAGCTGTAATGATAGGCATCTATTACGGCAGCGTTGTCAAAGATGACGGTTATTACAACAATTCCGACTCAGGCTCCGAAGTCAACGACTTAGCCCTCTATCTCCTCTCGGGCGCACTTGCAGCCGCAGTCATCGCTTCAGCCTTTATATTCGGCAGGAATGACAAAACGCCGTTCAACACGCGCTCTATTGCCTACGCCGGGGTATGCATAGCGCTCTCCTTTGCGTTATCGTACATAAGTATAATACATATGCCGCAGGGCGGCAGCGTGACTGCCGCAAGCCTGCTGCCGCTCATGCTGTACAGCCATATGTTCGGCGTGAAGAAAGGCGTTTTTGCGGGCTTTGTCTATGGTCTTTTGCAAGCGGTGCAAGACCCTTGGATAATCCATCCCGCACAGTTCCTTTTGGACTATCCCATAGCTTTCGCCATGATAGGCCTTTCCGGCATATTTACAGGCGTCCGCCCATTAGATAAGGTGCCTCAGCTTAAATTTGCGTTCGGCGCCGCAGTTGCGTCGGTGCTGCGCTATACGGCGCACGTCTTCTCGGGTGTATTCGCGTTCAGCGCATATGCGCAAGGCAGCGGCATGAGCCCGTGGATATACAGCTTAGCTTACAACAGTTTCGTCTTCGTCGACATAGCAATAGTCATAGCGGCAGGCGTGCTCATATTCTCGTCCCGAAGCTTTATTTCCTTTATCTCCCGCTTTCAACCCGGGCGCCCGGGCATAGAAAGAGGCGAGGCACGGACGCAGGAATCTATCCGAAACATCCCGGCAGAAGAAGCGCCCGATACGGAAGATACGCTTCAAAACTAAGCGAGCAAAATGATTCATATGAAAATTGCCGCTAAACCCCGGCAATTTTTTTTCTTAAGCATGAAGTTTTTATACCCCGAAAAGAAAATCCGATGCCCGGATGATTTTGACCCCGTCTTGCGTCCGGGCCGAATCACACTCCTGAGCGATGACGATTTTCTCATAACTATCCCGTATCTTGCGCAAACGGGCAAGCTCCCGCTCTCTTGTTTCGGGTACGCTCATCGTCTCTG
>CAYLIO010000128.1:0-2342 GCA_964383655.1 uncultured Clostridia bacterium
ATGCCGATTTTACGCCGTTTTTTTTAACTCGGATAAGCTCTTAAGGAAGAGGACGCCCTGCGTTCGGCTGCCGATAAAGGAAAACGCATTAATTTTTCAGCGTCGTGACGGGAACGACATACACCCCGTCTTTACGACGGTAAGCGTAGTCGCCCACTCCCGTCAACACCATAAGGAAAGAAGGATCCTTCATCCTGGTCGTATCGATCTTGTCGGCGAGCGCCTTTAAAGTCGTTGCCCCTTCCTCGATCAATTTATCACCGCCGAGCTTTATCTCGATCAATCCATAAGTTCCGTTTTTCAAGTGAACCACGGCATCGCATTCCAGACCGTTTTTGTCTCTGTAATGGTAGACATCGCCGTCCAGAGTCTGCGCATATACTCTCAAGTCACGCACCGCAAGCGTTTCAAAAAGCAGCTCGAAGGTATTCAGGTCGACCATAAGGTCGTCCGGTCCTATGCCGAGCGCCGCTGCGGCAATGGACGGATCGCCATAGTATCTTGTGTCGGACGTTCTTATTACCGTTTTGGAGCGAATGTTCGGATTCCACGCAGGCATGTCTTCCACGACAAAGATCCTTTTCAGCGCTCCGATATAGTACCCGACCGTTTCCTCGCTAACGGTTTGCTCGTCGTTTACGCTGATATCTTTGCTGATTGCGGAATTTGACGTCTGCGTTCCCTGGAGTCTGGCCAACGATCGCATAAGCCGTTTGACCCGCTCAGAATCCTTGTTGACGTTATCGGTTCGATTAATATCGGAATGCACCACGCCTTCATAGTAATCAACCGCCTGATCCAAGGCGACTTCGCTCTCCATATCGACGGCCATGGGCCAACCTCCGCGGCAAACCATAAAGGCAAGTCGCTCGATATCGACGGTTGTCGTGCCTTCTATTTTTTCAGGTGCGTCAAAAAGTTGCTTCAAGCTTACCTGTCCGTTGCTTTCCCCTGACTCATACAGACTCATGGTGCGCATCTTAAGGCGGGAAAACCTGCCTGTGCCGGAATGCTTCATTTCATCCGTCTTTGGTGGCACTGAGGATCCGGTAAGAATGAATTGACCGAGCTTGCCGCGGTGATCGACCTCGAAACAAACGGCATCCCAAAGCTTTGGCGCCAGTTGCCACTCGTCTATCAGCCTTGGAGCATCGCCTTGCAGAAGTCTTTGAGGATCAATTTCCGCCATGGACAGATTTTGCCTCACTTTCCCCGGCTCATCCATGTAAAGGTAGCTTTTTGCAACCTGTTCGGCAGTAGTGGTCTTTCCGCACCACTTTGCGCCCTCGATCAATACCGCGCCTTTGCCCGATAATTTCCGAATCAAAAGATCATCGGCTATTCGTTTCCTGTAATGCATGTACGACACCTCCGTGCATCGACGCATACACTATACCGAAAAATTTACGCGATGGCAAGTGTTTCCCGTCATTTGGCGGAAATTCACTCCGTCATTTGGCGGTAAATCTTTCCGTCACATGGAAAAAGCGGCCAAAGCAGCGTGCAAATAGGTACATCGCAAAAAACTTTAAAATTTGAGCAGCACGTCGAATATAGAAAAGCAGTTTATTTGCGAGCAGTATAAAGGTTGCTGTCAGACTTGCGGACGTGAACCAATTCGGAAATATAATGGCGATATATATTTTCAAGCTATAAATATAATCAGTACAGCCCATTTGAATATTGAGTTGTTAAAGCACATTAATGATATTTGACAGGCATGCAAATTTGGAATACAAGTACGGAAGCCGAAGTTTTTGGTGCAGAGGATATTACGTGGATACGGTGGGCAGAAACGAAAGGATAATAAGTGAATACATAAAGAAACAGTTAGAGGAAGACCATATGCACGATCAGATAAGCATGAGCGAGTACATAGACCCGTTTACGGGTATAAAGAATAAGTAGGCAAAAAGAGACAGCCGCGACATAGCGGCTGCCGGAGATAGGTGATGCGTTGCCAAATTTCAATACCCGTTTACGGGTATGCCGGCAATAAACCCTTATAGGGTGTGTGCAAACCACCAGTTGAACTGGTGGTTATGATTTGCGTTGCAGAGGTTGAAGTTTCTCTTTTAACCGCGTTTTGTAAGCTGAATCGATAAATTTATCCTGCGTTTTGTCATATATTTTTAATTATTTATCTTGCGTTTTGTTAAATCAGGTGTTATAATTATAGAAAAGACGGGATGTCAAGGCTATGATTTTTAAAAGAAAGATTTACGATAAGCTGTTGCATTGGAAGAATACCGCAGCCGGCGAAAAGGCACTGCTCGTTGAGGGAGCGCGGCGAATCGGCAAGTCTACCATTGTCAAAGAGTTTGGTAAGAGGGAGTATAAGA
>CAYLIO010000129.1:0-2310 GCA_964383655.1 uncultured Clostridia bacterium
CAGCCCGGAAACACCCGGGTTCAGAAAAATATTGACAAATGCAAACTTCGAGTTTATAATGTGTTTAAACTTAATAGCGAAATCGTTGAGGTAAAATAGTAGTCTGAAAAAGGCCGGCTGTCAAGAGAGTTCCGGACGGTGGAAGCGGAGCGGCGGCTGCAGATGAATGGGTTACTGAGTGCGGGCGTGAAGGGCTTTAAGTTTAAAGCTTGTGTAACGGCCGACGGGTCTTTCCCGTTATAGAAAGAGGGTATCTTCGCGGTATCTGTAAAGAGGCAGTCCGAAAGACTGTGAAATTGGGTGGCAACACGGACAAGTTCGTCCCAAGACGGGTTTGTTCGTGTTTTTTATTGTCCGACAAGAAACGAGGTTTTATATGCGGCAACTTCGGGATTCATCGAGCGGCCAAGCAAGAAAATAAAAAGAATACGGAGTATACGGAGGTAAAAGATTTATGTCTGCTAAAAAAATTCCATACAAAATATATCTGCATGAGGACGAGATACCGAAATCATGGCTGAACATCAAGGCGTTCATGAAGGAGCAACATGCTCCTTTCCTCAATCCGGGCACGGGCAAGCCCTGCACGGCTGCTGAACTTGAAGCGGTGTTCTGTAAGGAGTGCGTAGAACAGGAGCTCAACGATACGGACAAAGAGATAGAGATTCCGGAAGGAATCCGAAACTTTTACAAGATGTTCCGTCCGTCGCCGCTGGTGAGGGCATATTTCCTCGAGGAGATGCTGGATACTCCTGCCGAGATTTATTACAAGTTTGAGGGAAACAATACCTCAGGCTCGCATAAGCTCAATTCTGCGGCGGCACAGGCATTCTATGCAAAGCAGCAGGGGCTGAAGTCGATAACTACCGAGACGGGTGCGGGGCAGTGGGGAACCGCACTCGCCATGGCTGCTGCGTTCTATGGCTTAAAACTTACGGTGTATATGGTTAAAACCTCATATGAGCAGAAGCCGTATAGGAAAGAGGTCATCCGCACCTATGGTGCAGAAATAATTCCTTCGCCTTCCGATACGACCGAGGCGGGTAAAAAGATTCTTGCCGAGTTCCCGGGAACGGGCGGGTCTCTGGGTTGTGCTATAGCCGAGGCCGTAGAAGTGGCTGTAAAGACTCCGGGCTGTCGCTACGTGTTAGGCTCGGTACTCGACCATGTTCTTTTGCACCAGTCTGTGATAGGGCTGGAGTGCAAGACAGCGTTGGATAGATATGGCGTTAGTCCTGACGTTATAATAGGATGCGTAGGAGGAGGGTCTAACTACGGCGGACTTATAGCGCCCTACATGGCCGACAAACTGCAGGGTAAGAACAATATAGAGTTTATAGGTGTAGAACCTGCAAGCTGCCCGTCGCTTACACGCGGAAAATATGCATATGATTTCTGTGATAGCGCAAAAATCACGCCGCTTGCGAAGATGTACACCATAGGAT
The DNA here is from genome assembly GCA_964383655.1 of uncultured Clostridia bacterium. Taxonomy (GTDB): domain Bacteria; phylum Bacillota; class Clostridia; order Christensenellales; family Borkfalkiaceae; genus Coproplasma. Next base: position 1,446 of record CAYLIO010000129.1, read on the forward strand.
GCGAGTTTATTCCCTCCCCGGACCATGCCGGCGGACTCAGATATCACGGCATGAGTCCCGTAGTCTCCAAACTCTACCATGACGGGTATATGGAGGCGAGAGCCGTAAAACAAACCGAGGTGTTTGAAGCAGCGCAAAAATTTGCGCGCTGTGAAGGGATACTTCCGGCGCCTGAGTCAAGTCATGCGATAAAAGTTGCTATGGACGAGGCTCTAAAGTGCAAAGAGACGGGAGAAAAGAAGGTTATTCTGTTCGGGCTTACGGGTACCGGTTACTTTGATCTTTCTGCGTATAAGAGCTATAACGAGGGGACGATGAAGGACAGCGTGCCTACGGATATGAATCTTGAGAAAGGGTTTGCAAGTCTGCCGAAAATAGGCGGCTGATAAGGTGTTATCTCAGCGTTATTGTTTGGATAGAAGCCGTCCGTGCGTGAAGTGGGACGGCTTCGAATTATTGAAGAGAAAAAACAGATTCAAAAAAAAATAGTGAAGTAAAAAGTTTATTTCCGGTGTAGGACCGGCGGAAGAGTAGAATTTACTCTTACAAAAACAAGCGTTTAAAAAAATTCGCTCGGGAAGTTGTATATTATCTTTAAATATGGTATACTCGGAAGCGAAAAAAATATTAGTTTTCATGAGGAGAATTTGTATGGCAAAGATAACTAAGGATACTCTTATCATAGATTGTCTCAAGATTAATCCGGCTAGCGGCGAAATTTTGCAGGAGGCCGGGATGCACTGCATAGGCTGCGCTCTGGCTCACGGAGAGACTATAGAGGAGGCTGTAGGTGTTCATGGTATCGATCTTGACAAATTGCTTGAAAAGCTCAACGAGGGTGTGAGTGATTGACGATAATTCAGCA
>CAYLIO010000130.1:0-2259 GCA_964383655.1 uncultured Clostridia bacterium
GGAAGGGGCGCCGGAAGGGGGAAATTGCGTATTGATTTTTTGCGGCGGATAATGTATAATGAGCGTATGCGCGAGCTTTTCGGCTCGTGCAAGGCTGAAAAAACAAACAAATGATAAGGGAAACGGGAATCAGGTATGAGCATTAAAGCCAAAGACATTCACAATATTGCAGTTATCGGACACAGCGGCGAGGGCAAAACCACGCTGTGCGAGGCCATTCTTTTCAACGGAGGGTCCATAGATCGTATGGGCAAGGTAGAAGCGGGAACGACGGTAAGCGACTATGACGAGCAGGAAATAGCGCGCAAAATGTCCGTATCGCTTTCCGTCGCGTACACCGTATGGAAAGAAACCAAGATAAACCTTTTAGACGTGCCCGGATTTTATGATTTTGAGGGCGAGTTCAACGAGGCCATGCGCGCCTGCGGCGGAGCGCTCGTGGTCATGGGCGCCAACGGCACCGTGACCGTCGGGGCGGAAAAGGCTATTAATGCCTGTCTGAAAGCGAAAAAACCCATGGTTATCTTCATAAACGGCATGGACAAGGAAAACGCCGACTATAACGGCACGGTGGCGGCATTAGAGGAGAAATACCACGGCAAGATAGCGCCCATACAGATACCCATCATGGAAGGCAGCAAGATGACCGGCATGGTCAACGCGCTCACCGAAAAGGCGTACCGCTTCACCGGCGGCGGGCCGGAAGAGATAGCCGTGCCGGACGAAGCGCGCGAAGCGCTCGCGGCGATGCAGAATTCGCTCACGGAGACGGCGGCGGAAAACGACGACGTATTGCTCGAAAAGTATTTCGAGACCGGCGCTCTCGATCGCGAGGAAATAATACACGGCATACGCAAAGGCATAGCAAATATAAACACGGTGCCGGTAATGGCGGGCAGCGCGCTTCAGAACAGAGGCGTAATAAACCTCATGAACGAGATCGTGCAGTATATGCCCGATGCGTCCGAGAGAAACGATATTCTCGCCACAGACCTTGCCAAAGATGACGTAATAGCAATAGAGTGTGATGAAAAACAGCCGTTCGCCGCGCAGGTGTTCAAGACGGCGGTCGACCCTTTCGTGGGTAAGATGAACTATCTGAGAGTATGCCGCGGCGTGCTTAAGACGGGCATGACCGTTCTTAATTCGACGACCGGCCAGAGCGAAAGAATCAACGCCATATATCTCGTTAAGGGCAAAAAGCAAGAGTCTGTGTCCGAACTTACGGCAGGCGATATAGGCGCAGTATCAAAGCTTGCCAACACCAACACCGGCGACACGCTGTGCGATGAACAAACGCCCTTGAAGTTCGACGCCATACCATTCCCCAGGCCGGTGCTCTACATGGCGGTATATGCCAAGACGAAGGGCACCGAGGACAAGGTTTTCTCAGGTCTTGCGAGGCTTGAGGAGGAAGATAAGGCATTCTGCGTAACCAAGAACGCGGATACGGGCGAGACGCTCATAGGCGGACAGGGCGAAATACACCTCGATATAATAAATAAAAGACTCAAGACGAAATTCGGGGCGGATGCAGACCTCAGAGCTCCCGCCATTAACTACAAAGAGACGATACTCGGTACCGCGATGGCCGAGGGCAAGTATAAGAAACAGTCCGGCGGACACGGGCAGTACGGTCATTGCAAGATACGTTTCGAGCCCTGCGACGGCGACTTTGAGTTCGGCGAAGAGGTTGTAGGCGGAGCAGTGCCCAAGCAGTACATCCCTGCCGTCGAAAAGGGGATTATAGAGAGCCTGCCTCACGGCGTTTTGGCGGGATATCCCGTAATACGTCTCCGCGCCGTGCTTGTGGACGGCAGCTATCACGAAGTCGACAGCTCAGAGGCAGCGTTCAAGGCGGCGGCAGAAATTGCGTTTAAAGAGGGGCTTAAAAATGCAAAACCCGCCATGCTCGAGCCCTATTCCAAACTCAGAATAGGTGTGCCGGAACAGTATCTCGGCGACGTGCTCGGGGATCTCAATAAACGGCGCGGCAGGATTATAGGAATGGAAGTGCAGGAGGATATGCAGGTCATCAATGCGGAGGCGCCCAAGGCCGAGCTTTTGACATACGCCACTTCGCTTCGCTCCATAACCCAGGGCAGAGGCAAGTTTATCGAGACGTTCGAGAGATTCGAGCTTGCACCCGAAACCGTCGTGGAGACGCTGAAAAAACTTAAAGAACGGGCGTAAGCAGAAAGCGGATAGGGAAATTAAAGAAAGAGCTTGCATTTTATAAGGGAAAAAGCAAACAAAACC
>CAYLIO010000131.1:0-2218 GCA_964383655.1 uncultured Clostridia bacterium
TGCCTATTCTGCGCATTAAACCGTTTATACGTTATTCTATGGGGAAAAGTGCCTTAAGCGTAAGGCTTAAAGCACTTTTTCTGGAGGCGCCACCCGGATTTGAACCGGGGATCAGGGCTTTGCAGGCCCATGCCTTACCACTTGGCTATAGCGCCATATTTATATAAAAAAATAGTGCGATGAATAGACTGGAGCGGGAAACGAGATTCGAACCCGCGACATTCACCTTGGCAAGGTGACGCTCTACCACTGAGCCATTCCCGCATAAATATTCATCCGCACTATCTTTAATGGTGGGAGCTACAGGGCTCGAACCTGTGACCCACTGCTTGTAGGGCAGTTGCTCTCCCAACTGAGCTAAGCTCCCGAACGCTTAAACAATATAACAAAAATGAAATCAAATTGCAAGTGATTTCCGTCTTTTTTTATTATTTTTTATATAAATTTTCGTCGGCAAATTCAAATATAAATGCCATGCTTTATATAAATACAACATGTGCGCGTTTGCTTCGCTACACACACAATATATTATGTTTCCCCTCACCCATGACCCGAAATTATGCTTTTTCGATAGAAACATAAGGTCTTTGCATCTTCATCCGCATTACTGCGGATATACCTTGCGAACTTTTAGAATAGCATTAACTTGCCGCCTGCCTCTCGTAAGCGTCTTTACATTACCGCTGTCTTTCTAAAATAGAAAAACGTCTCATCCTCTCCGCATTCCTTAAGCCCGGCAGAAAGAAGCATCTTTCTGCTGCGCATATTTTGTTTGTAGCATTTAGCCATGACACAATCTATATCCATCTCGAACAGAGCGTATGCCGCATACGCCTCAACCGCTTCTTTTGCGATACCTTTTCCTTCATACTCAGGCAATAGCCTGACGCCTATTTCACACTCGCCGTTATAACCGAAGTTATGCAACACGACTTCGCCCGAAAATTTCCCGTCGACAAAAATTCCGAGGGGCATTTCCGCCTTGTTGTGAAAATCTTCTCGTTTCCCCTTAAGGAAGAATTCCGGAGTCGGCTCGCTTTTAAAATGTTTTCTCCAATCATAGCCCCAGTATCTGTTCCGTTTAGCGCTATACTCTAACCGAAAAAGATCAACGGCATCTATATCTTTAATTTCACGCAATTCTGTTCGTTCTGTTTTTATCACCGGCAACTGACTTACTGAATCTATTGCCCTTCGGGGCGATACAATATACTTGTCGATAAGTCTGACAGGATTGTATTGCAGCTTGCTCTTTCTGAGGCCGGGATCACCGGCATCGTCTTCCCTATTTATAAACCTGATTCCATCCGCGACATTATGCCCGGCAAACTCATTCGCAATCGTCGCATATGCTCCTTGGTACTTAACAAGCGCCTTTTCAACGTGGATTATAAGCTGATCTCCGCAGCGCTCCCCTACAGAAAAGGCTATGAGTCTCCCTTCGACCTTAAGCCCGCCGGCAATAAGCCCGAGTTTATCTATAATATCAACCAGTTTATATACCGAAACAAGCTCTTCTTTGGCCGTTACAGTTCCTTTGGCAAGCTGGTGTTCTTCGTATTCCTTCAGGAACGCCTTTATCTCCTTGCCGTCACACGACGTAAGCACGCAATACTCGTAATCCGGATAAAGTTTACGGAACTTGTTTATATGGTTTCGCTGACCGGAAAACTTCCTTCCGGCAAACGTGACAAAATCACCCGCATTATACAAGTAGTCACGCCAGCGTCTTCTGTTTTTTATTGTAAGATCCGAACCATAGCGCTCGACAAGCCTGCACAGTTTTTCGGCGGGAACGGCCGTAAAGTGCATCCTTATGTCGTTGCTTTTGCAATACTGCTCCAGCGCATCTAACGCACGATCCTCTGCGTCTTTGTCGCATAACGAGAGAGGATAATGAAAATACGTCTTGCCTTGGAAAAACTCTTTGAAGACCAGACAATTCTCTATATATGCAAAATATTCGGTGAAATATTCCTGCCACATGACTTTGAACGCCATTGAATACTCGCTGAGACGAAGAGCGCATGCCTTGAAGTACTCTTTCGCATTAACAACGTCTTCCACAGTCAGCTTTTTGAATTCAATTTTATTGCAATCCGATTTAATCATAAATCCCCGCCGTTTTGTGCGCCTTTACATTTATTCCGCGACTGGCGCCCAAAAGAAATTTCGGCGCACTCTTAACGCCGAAATAAAATACAAGTATCTACATTAT
>CAYLIO010000132.1:0-1920 GCA_964383655.1 uncultured Clostridia bacterium
AAATCCCAAAATTCGTGAGAGTGAAGTGGAAAGTTTACTTCCACTGTGGGCGGGCAAAAGGAGCGAATGAAACAGTTGAAAAAAAAGAAAAAATATAATAGACTAAAAAAGGGTGGTTTATCGGATGAAATATGTTTTAATGCATAAGAATATTCCCGTAGCTTTGCTCGATTTGGACGAAGAGACCGGATTTATTCAAAAGATTAACGAGTTATACGAGGAAAAACATCTTCCGTATGGCGTTAAAGTCAAAAACGGCATTGCCGATAGAGCCGCCTTAAATGTTTGGTGGATAGATCGGTCAATTCCCGCAAGCCGTTCCGGAGTGGTCAGGGCATTGGAAGTCTTGAACTTGTCTTCAACCAAGATGTTGCTCTTGAGATGTTTCGGTTTGAGTCTTTCAGATCAATACTGGATTAAACCTACTGACAGCAATTTGGAGTGGAGCAAAATCAACTTCTTCGAGAACGGATTTTCCGGAGACGTCGGTGACGTTCTTTTAGGGAAGGCAGACAAAAAAGGTCATTTTGATTTCAGCTCACCTGATAACACTTCCGACGGTTGCTTGAAAAAGCGCTGGAAGATTGTAGATGGTAAGCGGTGTTTGTTCAAGTCGGGCAGTAATCCGTTTATGCAGCAGCCTTTCAATGAGGTGATTGCATCAAAAATTGCAGTTCGTCTCGGTATTCCCCATGTGGATTACAGTATCATATGGGATGACGGTGTGCCATACAGTGTTTGCGAAGACTTTATTGATGTAAATACTGAGCTTGTCAGCGCATGGCGTATCATGCAAATGTCCAAGAAGGATAACAATACTTCGGTCTATAAGCATTACATCAACTGCTGTCAGGCACTCGGCATAACTGATATTGTGAAAGCGGTAGATCAGATGCTGGTTTTGGATTATATCATCGCAAACGAAGATAGACATCAAAACAATTTTGGCCTCACACGGAATGCCGAAACACTTGAATGGATCGCCGCTGCTCCGATATTCGATAGCGGCTCGTCTCTCGGGTATGATAAGATTGCAGGTCAAATTATTACCAATACCGGCGTAGAATGTAAGCCTTTCAAGAAAAAGCATGAAGACCAAATCAAACTTGTATCATCGTTTGAATGGATAAACTTCAAAGCACTTGACGGCGTGGAAGAAGATATCGTTTCCGTGTTGAATCAGGCAGGGGAATATATGGATGAAACCCGTAAGAGTGCTATCGTAAAATCGGTATTGCGTAGGATCGACAACTTGAGAAAGCCGGCTTCAGGCGGTACCGCCAAGTATTCCGATACTACGGATGGTGACGTGGAAACAGATGTGTCCGAAACTTATAGTAATAAGAAGAAGTAGTAGTAAATCATAAGAGCGGTGGTTTATCTATCGCTTTTATTTTTGCATCGATTTTCGGCGGCATTTGGCTGTAAAATCGGGTAGGAGGGGGAAACCCCTCCTACCCGATAGGATTAAAAAACTTCACATCTGAAATGGACAGCCTGTTGATTTTCTCAGAGAGAATCATAATGCGACCGGAAATGATTAAGCCTATGATGTAATGACGATGTATTGACTTTTTACCCGGAACTGTGTATAATGCGACTAATCTCGATAAGAAATCGAGATTAGTCGCATTATTTGTGGTAGGATAATAATGAACTATATCAAACGCAGTATTGAAGATTTGGTTATCCAAACAGATAAAACGTTCAAGTGCGTTCTCGTCACGGGAGCAAGGCAGACGGGAAAGTCTACAATGATAAAAAATTTATTCGGGGAAAGGAAGTATGTCACTTTCGATGATCCCTTCATAGAGGAACAGGCAAAGACAAATCCCGATATATTTATGTCGCTCAATCCGCCGCCTGTAATCTTTGACGAAGTGCAGCTTGTAAAGGGGCTTTTCCGCTATATCAAAATAA
>CAYLIO010000133.1:0-1858 GCA_964383655.1 uncultured Clostridia bacterium
TAACGAGAGTTTAAACCCTCTCGCCTCCTTCTTCGTCAAAGCAAAGCCACGAAGCCATGTTAAGTCCTTTCATGTTTAGTCGGTCCTCATGCTTTGCGCTTCTTGCCTTAATCTTCCGGATCGTCTTATTGAAGTTCGGCCTCGAACTTTGTTTGACTTTTTCTCCTTCGCACCCTTTGCCGCGTTTACATCCCCCGGCCTCATCGCGGAAACGAAAGCAGTCTCCTTTTCATTCTCTCCCTCTTCTTCTAGGTGCGCTGCACCCCGATAAATTCGTGCCGTTTTTCTTCGGATCGAAGCATATATCGGCGTATGCCGTGCAGAAGCTTTTTTATTCCCGCTCAAAAAATGCTGCCCGTTCTTCGGATGCTTCAATTATACCCGCTTTTGAAATATGAGTCAACTCATTTAAATTCGGGGACTTTTTAACGAAAAAGTCAAGAAGTTTTCCGAAATCGGAATTATCGAGAATATTATGGCATGAATTTTCCGGGAATAACCATAAAAACGCAGGATTTTTTAATAAACGCCCGCCCAAGGCGGTGTTTATTTTCGAGTATAATCCTTCAGCGTATAAACAGTTCAGGCTGTTTTGCCAAACCCCCTTGACAAACCTCGTAAGCTCAGGCATCATACATACGCAATTTGCTTGAGTGTTTTATATTGCACGAAGCCATCTTGCACCCGGATATTCCGGCTTTGAAGATCGACAGAAATACAAATCGTCCGACAAATGTCCTTTGCGCAAAAGTTCCGCAAAAACGCACGAGGCTCGGGGAAGAGAGCAACCGCCTTTGCTTTCAAAATTTTCCTGCCCGAAAATAAATTGCCGGGATATATCGAAGAGAGACCTGATGCTTAGCAGACCGCACGGGCAATGCACTCGAACATAAACTTGGTCGCATTGAAAACAGATACTCTGATTGCACAGGGCTATCGTTTCCGTCATCAGGAATGCCGCAATCGATTTTTGAAGCAAAACAACCGATTGGAGCTGTCATATATGAAGTACACGCTTGAAGAATTATGCACGAAAAAGGAAGATCAGGTCTTTGACCGCAAAAGCGCAAGGAAAGACGTTAAAGGAATATCCGATCATATCGTAGCTTTCGCCAACGCAGATGGCGGCACACTTGTCATAGGTATTGAAGACAACGGCGATATAACGGGTATAGACGCATATACCGACAATATCAACGACATTCTCCGTGTCCCTTTTGATTATTGTACTCCATCGGTAATGGTAACGACCGAAACGATTGATTGCAGGGACAAGGACGGGAATCCGAATCATCTATTGATTATGACGATTCCGCAAAGCTCCGAGCTTCACGCCAACCGGCAGGACGAGGTTTATTGCCGAATGGGCGATAAGTCAAAGAAATTAAACTTTGACGAACGCTTACGGCTTATGTACGCCAAAGGTTCCCGCTACTATGAAGATGAGCCTGTGTTCCGCTCTGCTTTAGACGATATTGATATGGATTTTGTTGCCGAATACTGTAAGAAAATCGGCTATTCCAAATCCGCCGAGGAATACATCAGGCAAAACAAAGATTACATTGTCCGGCACGATGGCAGAGAAGAAATGAGCGGAGCGGCGCTTCTTCTTTTCGGGAAAGAGCCGCAGCGTTTCTTCCCGAGAGCAAGGGTGCGGTTTATCCGCTATGACGGGACAGAGGCAAAGGTCGGCACAGAAATGAATGTCATCAAGGATAAGATGTTCGAGGGAAAAATCCTTGATATAGTACGGCAATCCCTTGATTTTGTAGGCGGTCAGATCAAGGAGCGCACACGGCTTGAAAGCGACGGCAGATTTCACACCACGCCGGAATACCCTGAGTTCGTTTGGAAAGAA
>CAYLIO010000134.1:0-1818 GCA_964383655.1 uncultured Clostridia bacterium
AAGCGGCACGTACGGTGGTGTGGGAGGAGGGGGAAACCCCTCCTACCCGATTATAGGCAAAAATGAGTAATTTGCTCTTTGCTGAAAACGATATGAATTTAATGTTGACTTTTTTAGAAAAAACAGGACTTGAACCCTCGGCTTATAAAAAGACAGTGATACGCGGAATAAAAACTTTGCATGCAATCTATAACTATAGTTGACAAAATAAGTATAAAGTAGTAACATTATTATGGAAATGGGGGATACTATATACAGGAGGCGAATTTATGTTTGCGCAGAGATTGAAGGAACAATTTAATATAAACGAACCTATCTTTACGGAAGAGATCATGCAGCTTTTTCCGGCGTATTCCCGTATGCAGGTTTTCCGCTTTATAAATAAGGCAGAGCAGAACAAGGAAATCGTACAATTCACGAAAGGTGTCTATTACATTCCAAAAATGACAAAAATCGGGCTTTCCACAATAACATCGGACGATGTTGCTCGGAAGAGGTATATTGGCTGGAAAGAAGATATATACGGTGTCGTAAGCGGAATAAAATTACTGAACACATTTTCGGTGACGACGCAGATGCCGGCGGTGATCGAGATCGTGACGAATAACGAAGCTACGCGTGGAAGGGAAATAACGATAAGAAACAGAAGGTTTATCCTAAAGAAATCCCGCGTGGAGATCAATAGGGAAAATGCTGCGGCATATACTGTTTTGCAGTTGTTTAACGAATTGAAGGATGAATCGGAATTAAATCAATATGCATCGAAACGTATAGTGGAATATGTCGGACTGAGCGGCGTTACAAAGACTCAACTGTTAAATCTTGCGGTAAATTTTCCCGGACGGACGATACAAAAGTTAATAAGGAGCGATGTGTTCAATGAGATTGCATGAGGACAGAGAAGAATTTATCGAGTATATAAATCAAGCCTCGGTTTATTTCGGTGTCGATCCTGCGCTGATTGAAAAAGATTACTATGTAACGCTGTTTTTGAGCCGAGCCAAAGAAGAGATACCGGGCATGGTTTTTAAGGGTGGAACATCACTGTCAAAGTGCCATAAAATCATAGACAGGTTTTCCGAAGATATTGATCTAACGTTGGACACCGAACACTTTACGCAAAGCCCGAAACGTACCGCAAATAAAACGATTATCCGAATTTGTAAGGATTTAGGATTGGTGCCGACGAATGAAGAGAAGATATGGAGCCATAGGGAATATAATTGTTTCAATGTTGCGTATCCCATATTGTTTCCATCCGAAGCATTAAAATCCGAATTAAAGATAGAGATGACCTACATACAAAAGAGTTATCCCGATGAAACAAAGAGAATGGATTCGCTGATCGGAGAATTTTTGCATGCTACAGGATACGACGATGTTGCGGAAGAATACGGTTTACGGGACTTTGAAATTAAAGTACAATCGTTAGATAGGACTTTGGTGGATAAGGTGTTCGCCGTCTGTGATTATATGTTACGAGGACAAACGACAAGGCAATCCCGCCATATCTACGATTTGTCGCGCTTGTTGACAAAAGTGGAACTGAACGATGAGTTGAAGAGGCTTGTGGCGAGTGTCCGCAAGGATCGGAAAAGCAACAAGACGTGTGTATCGGCGCAGGACGGCATGGATATTCCGTATCTGCTGCGTAAAGTCATAGAAACGGACTATTATCGAAAAGATTATGAGGACAGCACGGAAAAACTCCTGACAAAACCTTTAAGCTATAAAGAGGCTATCAAAGGGTTGGCGAAAATCGCAGAGAGCGGAGTGTTCGAGTTTATACACGAAGAAAAAACGAACGTGTATATGTTG
>CAYLIO010000135.1:0-1759 GCA_964383655.1 uncultured Clostridia bacterium
CCCGCTTGTTATATGTGCGCGACGGACGGAAAAGAGTTAAGCGGCGGGGCGGCAAATTTGCTGTCTCGCCGCAACGATTTGCAGGACAGAGCGAGATCGGATAGGGGAGATTTTACTCTCCCCTATCCGATCTTCTATCTCAATTATAACCCAATTATTTTTATAAATACAACTCTTCGCCCGTTATACAGTCGTATTTGGGCGCAAGCTCTTCAAAGCCGTTTGCCGCTATAAAGCCAACCTTTCCGATCTTAAAACCTTTGATTGACTTTATCTGCCTATCCTCTTCCTCCATCTCTTTCATATCAAGAGGTGCGGAATGGTATTTAACTTCGTAAATATCGTACTCATCCGCTCTTTGCAATACGACATCGAACTCTCCATTTGTCTTGCTCTCACTGTCGTCATAGTAGTATGTCCCGATATTCGTAACGCCTCTCAACTTTCCAGCACGGACACGCAACGAGAAGTACACCTTTGCTATCTCCTCAAATCTATGCGATATAAATGTCGTCAACGACGGCGCGATATAACTTTCGTAAAATGCCTCTGCGCCGAGCATCTGCAACGCGCTCTTATTTTTGTGGACGTAAGTATACCAGAACCGCAGAACGTTATCTGAAAGTTCGTACATGCTCTTCTTGTTGTCGCCCTTATTTACAGGATAGACCTTTGAAAGCAACTCCATTTTTAAGAGAGTTTCGAGATTTTTACTCAAAAGCCCGTTGCTCCTCATCGAGAGCTTGCTCTCAATCTCGCTATACCTCTTCTTTCCGTTGCCGATCGCGCTAAATATCCTTTCGGCATTGACCGTATTGGACAGGTCGGAAATAAGCATATTATCGGCATACACATACACCGAACTTGTAGGATTGAGCAGAGTATTTATTATATTTGCCCTTAAATCAGCGCAGGCATCAAGCTGTTCATTTACAAATGGCGAGCCGCCGAACACGGAATAGAAGCCTATTTTTTCGTAGGCCGTTTTTTGAGAATAAAAGGCCGCCGCCTCTGCGTAATTGAGTTCATGCAATACTATGACGCTGCCAAACCTACTGTACAGGGCATTGCCTTCATTTAAAAGCTCCTTCATCATGGTTATATGCGAGCCAGAGATGAATAGCCTGATGTTTGCGATATGATTATCTATGACCGACTGAAAAACGGAGTCTATGTAGTCGCTTTTTTCGTATTTCTTTAAATACGGATATTCATCGATAACTATATTGAATGTGCCGTCTAGCGTGTTGATATAGGCAAATAAATCCTGAAAGGATTCAAAAGCCATAGGCACAGGAAGCACGCCTGCTTTAGCGAGCGCAGAGACAAACCCGGCTAAATTTTCTTTGAGCGGAGCGCGCAGACATTCATAATAAACTGTTGTGTCGCTACTGTTCTTCAAAGCTTGTAAAATGAGCGTAGTTTTGCCCACCTTGCGCTTGCCGTAGACGAGCACGCTTGCGCTTTTTTTTGCAAGCATACCGCCTATTATCTTTAATTCGTTTTTCCTGGCGATAAACATATTACATCCATACTGAAATATTTTTCACTGAATTTATATTCAGTATAATTGATGCGGGTCATATTGTCAAGTGAATGAGAAAAAATATCTCTATGATTTGACCTTATATTGTTGGGTATGCTTACGCTTTCAAGCAAGGTGCAATTACATAACACATCTACTACCTGATATACTTTACATTTCTCGCGTCGCCGACGCGCTTTAATTTGCCGGCCTCCACCATTTTTGTAAGCAACC
>CAYLIO010000136.1:0-1733 GCA_964383655.1 uncultured Clostridia bacterium
CGATACACGGGTTTGGATTGAAGGCCGCCGTCTTGCAAAAAAGTCAGTTTTGGCCGCGCTGCGCTTTTCCCGTTTTCTTGACATCTCCCGGCAATTCGTTTATAATTGGGCAATACCCCGGCGAGACGGCTTAAAGTTCCTCGGGGGACGAGGAGGGTCTGGATATGGCAAAGTATATAAACGAACCTTCGCATACCTTCGGCGAGTATCTTCTGATTCCCGGATACACGTCAAAAGAATGCGTTCCGGCAAACGTAAGTCTCAAGACGCCGCTCGTGCGTTTCAAAAAGGGCGAAAAATCGGCTATAAATCTCAATATTCCCTTGACTTCAGCCATAATGCAGTCAGTTTCGGACGACAGAATGGCGGTTGCGCTTGCGCGCGAAGGCGGCATATCGTTTATTTACTGTTCCCAGTCCGTAGAGGAAGAGGCCGAGATGGTTGCTCGCGTCAAGAACTACCGCGCCGGGTTTGTAGTGAGCGACTCCAATGTAACTCCCTCTTCCACACTCGCGGACGTACTCGCGCTCAAGGAGAAAACCGGCCATTCAACCGTCGCCGTAACGGACGACGGCACGGCCTATGGTAAGCTGCTCGGCCTCGTGACTAGCCGTGACTACCGCGTGAGCAGGATGGCGCCGGATACCAAGGTGAGTGAATTTATGACCGGATATGCGGACTTGGTGCATGCCGTCGAGCCCGTAACATTGAGTGAGGCCAACGATATAATATGGGAGCATAAGCTCAACTGCCTGCCGATAACGGATAAAAACGGCAATCTCGTCTCATTAGTTTTCCGCAAGGACTATAATTCGCATAAAGAGGATGAGAACGAGCTTTTAGACTCGCACAAGCGCTTTATGGTGGGCGCGGGCATCAATTCCAGAGACTACGAAAAGCGTGTTCCGGCACTCGTGGATGCGGGGGCGGACGTGCTTTGCATAGATAGCTCGGAAGGCTACAGCGAATGGCAGAAGATGACCATAGCGTTCATAAGAAAAAAGTACGGCGACAGCGTAAAGGTGGGTGCCGGCAACGTCGTGGACGGCGCAGGTTTTCGTTTTTTGGCGGAGGCCGGAGCGGATTTCGTGAAAGTCGGAATAGGCGGCGGCGCCATATGCATAACGCGCGAGACCAAAGGAATAGGGCGCGGCCAGGCCACCGCCGTCATAGAGGTAGCGAAAGAGCGCGACAAGTATTATAAAGAAACAGGTATATATGTACCGATCTGCTCGGACGGCGGGATAGTTCACGACCATCATATAACGCTCGCTCTCGCAATGGGTGCGGACTTCCTCATGCTCGGGCGCTATTTTGCAAGATTTGATGAGAGCCCGACTAAAAAGGTTAACATCAACGGCAGCTATATGAAAGAGTACTGGGGCGAGGGCAGTGCGCGCGCGCGCAACTGGCAGCGCTACGACTTAGGCGGCACGGGCAAGCTGTCGTTCGAGGAAGGCGTCGATTCGTTCGTGCCATATGCGGGCAGTCTCAAAGACAATGTGTCCCTCTCTTTAAGCAAGGTACGCTCCACGATGTGCAATTGCGGCTGTAATAACATACGCGAGCTTCAGAAGAACGCAACGCTGCAGCTCGTGTCGGCGACGAGCATCGTAGAGGGCGGAGCGCACGACGTTTTACAGAAGGACGATTCGAGGCTGTAAGAAAAAACAATAAACAGAAAAGGCGTCGCATCATCGCTGATTTGCAAGGCGGGGATGCGGCGTCTTTAA
>CAYLIO010000137.1:0-1725 GCA_964383655.1 uncultured Clostridia bacterium
AATTGCGGAGCCGGAACAAAAACGTGAAGAGATAAAAGAAACGATAGAACGCTTAAAAAATGAAGACGAGCGGCCGGTTCTTTTGTACCGATATCTCCACAGAATGAAGCGGGAGGCGATAGCTTGTGAATTGCACGTAAGTTTAAGCACCATCAAGCGTCGGCATAAATCGGCGTTGTCTGAAATTGAAGTGTGGAATGCTCCGATTTAAAAAGTGTCGGACTAAAAAGGTAAAATCTGTCGGCTTGATTTTGTCGAATTGTGCCGAATGAAAAATTAAAATCTTGCCGATTTGTTTTGAAATGCCAATTGTAGCAAGAAAATTAATTCTCAAAAAGCCAAAAAATTTTCTTGAAAAGGTTGATATTGTATCGTTGTAGCGATATAATATAAGTGTATCGTTGTAGCGATACAATAAGGGGAATTGAAATGATAACCTTATATCACGGGACAGACCATATTCTAAAGAGACCCGGCATTGAACTTGGGAAAGCAACAAATGACTACGGAAAGGGGTTTTACTGTACGCGCTTGCCTGAAATGGCAAAGGAATGGGCGTGCAAAGAAAATACGGATGGATTTGCCAATGAATACGCCTTTAACGAAGATGGGCTGAAAATCTTAAATCTCTTGGATGGTCATCATACGGTCTTGAATTGGATAGCGCTTCTGCTAAAGAACAGGACATTTACCATCCAAGACGAAATAGTGCGTGATGCACGAGATTATATCATTGACCATTTTTCGGTAGATACCGCTTCCTATGATGTTATAGCGGGCTATAGGGCGGATGATTCTTATTTCTCTTATGCGCAATCATTTGTCGGGAACGCATTGCCTCTCCGTAGCTTGAGCAAAGCATTGCAACTTGGCAAACTTGGAGAGCAAACAGTGCTTGTGTCGGAAAAGGCTTTCGAACAAATAAAATTTGTCGGGGCAGAACCCGCGAGCAAAGAAATATATTATCCCAAGTTTATAACCCGCGACACATCTGCAAGGCAGAGTTACCAAAAGGAAATACGAAAAAGCAAATCATATCGTAACGATATTTTTGTTATGGATATCTTAAGGGAGGAGATAAGCAATAATGATCCGCGCATACAACGAATTATACTTGAGTGATGCGCAAATTAGTCTTGCAAATGCCGTTGATTATGCTGTCAATGATTGTCGTTTTGCTCCCGACCAATTTGCAGACTGGTTTGTGCAATCGAGAATTGCAAAGCAGTTTGAAATCGGGAATCCTGCAATAATATCGGGGATGTCAGGGGAAGAGCTGGTATCGAAAGTAGTGTCGCGCCTTATCCCCGGCGAAAGGCTGCCTAAACCGAGTTACACGGAGGGGCGGTCGCCGGAGTATTGGGCAGGCTGGGTACTTGCGTATTATCAGTGGTTTACGGCAAAGCGGTTTAAGGATATTTTTATGCGTGTGCCATTATCTGAAATTATAGGAATGTATAGCATATACCATGAGATGGATCTAAGCAATTTTGTTGAATCTATGGAAAAACGATATAATGCAGCTGAATCGGATACTAAGTTGAAGACGATAAGGGAATCTCGGCAATTATCACAAGCAGAGCTGGCAGAGTTGTCGGGTGTTAAAAAACGGATGATCCAATTATATGAGCAGAAGGTCAACGATATAGATAAAGCGCAAGCACAAACACTGTATAAATTGGCTCGCACTTTGGGTTGTGACATAGAGGATCTGCTTGAAAATCC
>CAYLIO010000138.1:0-1693 GCA_964383655.1 uncultured Clostridia bacterium
TATGTTTTGGAGGAAATAAGACCAAAAATTAGACTTTTAAGAGTTAAAGCAGCGGGAAATAATGTCGCTTCATTTAATACTGCAAGAGCACTAGGGTTTGAATATGAAGGAAAGACCCTCATATATAAAAGAGTAAATAACGAAGATAAATATGTATTTGAGAATCATTTTGCGAAAAGAATCTTTGAATAAGAGATATTAGCACTTCAAGTTGTAATTAAAAAAATCAAAGAAATAGAGGATAATAAAAATGAGCAATGATAAAAAACAGCATTTTATCATATTTAAGACCGATGACAGCAAAGTTGAAGTAGATGTTCGCTTTCAGGGAGAAACCGTATGGCTGACGCTCGATCAAATGGCTATGCTGTTTGAAAGAGATAGGTCTACTATCTCCCGCCACATCAAAAACATTTTTGAAGAAGGCGAACTTGTGCGCGAAACAGTTGTTGCAAATTTTGCAACAACTGCCGCAGACGGTAAGACCTATCAAGTTGATTATTACAACCTTGATGTTATTATTTCTGTCGGCTATCGTGTAAAATCATTGCGTGGTACACAGTTCCGCCAATGGGCTACAAAGCGGCTCAATGAATATATCCGTAAAGGATTTACGCTTGACGATGACAGACTGAAAGAACTTGGCGGAGGCGGATACTTCAAAGAACTTTTGGAGCGTATTCGCGACATTCGCGCATCCGAAAAGGTGTTCTATCGTCAAGTACTCGATATCTATGCGACGAGCATAGACTACGATCCTCACGCCGAAATTTCCATTCAGTTCTTCAAAAAAGTGCAGAACAAAATTCATTACGCTGTGCACGGTCAAACGGCTGCCGAAGTCATCTATAACCGTGCCGACGCAGAAAAAGAATTTATGGGGCTAACCACCTTTAAGGGCAATCGCCCACATCTGCAAGATGCCGTCGTTGCAAAAAATTATCTCAATGAGAAAGAATTACGTGCCCTCAATCAAATCGTTTCGGGATATCTCGATTTTGCGGAAAGACAAGCAGAACGAGAACAGCCAATGACGATGGCTGACTGGGCAGCGCATTTAGACAGAATACTTACGATGAGCGGTGAAAAACTCCTTGTCGGAGCAGGAACTGTCAGTCACGAACAGGCAATAGATAAAGCTAAATCGGAATATAAAAAATATCAGGTACGAACGCTCTCCGAAGTAGAGCAAGCATACCTTGATTGCATAGATGAGTTAAACAAGAAAACGGGAAATGACAAAAAATAGACGTAGAATTTACATCTATTATTCGTTTATTTCTGTGTTAGAATTATTTTTACCGCATTATTTCAGCCAATATTCACTAAAAAGTGTCCATAAAAATATGTGACAGTTTTTACAGTGGACAGCATTTTTATCCGCTAATGATGGCGCACTCAACAGGAGTTGAACCGCCTAGAAGGTTTAAAAAAGTACAAAAACGGGGCATTTTTTTGTCAGTTTTGGCTGAAAAAGTGCCCGTTTTTAAGCATTTTTATTTTACTCCCCCAATTATACACCAACGCCGATAACGCTTTTCAGACGGCGGCCGTTTCCCCGGTCACCGTTTCTTTATAATCGCTTATCCATCCACTATGTCAATAAGGGCTTTTTGGAGTACAGCGGAAAAATTGACATGCTGCGCCGTAGCCTTTTTATCGAGCCAAGCGGGAATTGTGCAGTTCTTGCGTA
>CAYLIO010000139.1:0-1559 GCA_964383655.1 uncultured Clostridia bacterium
TATTTTATGATATTATTTTGGCTGTTACGCCTTACCACTCATTTCGCAAATTTTATAATTTATTAATTTTGCGAACTCAAAAGCCACTCGGCTATATCTACTATTCTTATGCCCTCTACCTGACTTTCGGGGTGCTTTGTCCGCGCGATTATCAGCTTGGGGTATGCGTCCCTTATGGCAAGTTGTTTGAGATAGAACGTTCTTTCGATAAGTTTCATAAAAGTACCTCACAAGCAGTATAACCAATTTCGCAATTTGGGGCAATATTAAAATTTGCGAAATAGGATGTGGTAAAAAAGCTGCTTCTCTGAAAAAAGTGGCACAGGCAATGGAATTCAAAGTGATACCCTCGGCGCAGAGTGGAACTGCACCGAGGGTATCAAGTTTTTTGGGGAAGTTTGGGGAAAGCATTTCGGCGAAACGGGCAATATTCGGTCATTTTTTGGCTTAAAATGCCTCAAAATGAAGCTGTTTTGGAATATCGAATTTTCATCCGACGACAAGCAAATGTATTACATTTTTTTGGATGAGGTGCAGTTCGCAATCACTCCAGAAGAGATGAAGAGCGGCGATAGAAGGCTGTATGGCGTACTCAACGGGCTTTTGAGACGGCAAAATACAGACATCTATGTGACAGGCAGCAACTCCAAATTTTTGTCATCGGACGTGCTCACCGAATTCAGAGGGCGCGGGGACGAAGTGAGAATCTACCCCCTCTCCTTCGCCGAATTTATGTCCGCCTACGACGGCGACAAGTATGAAGGCTTTGACGAGTACTCCATGTACGGCGGTCTGCCCCTCATTTTAAGCAGAAACAGCGACGAGCAAAAGAGCAAATACCTGAGCGATTTGTTTGAGGAAACGTACAAAAAGGACATAATTGACCGCTATAAACTGCGCGGCGACACCGTTTTAGACAATGTTGTTGACATACTTGCATCGGCGGTCGGCTCGCTGACAAATCCTACAAAACTTGCCGACACGTTCAATTCACACGGCATTAAAACAAACAAGAATACCGTAGCCGCGTATATAGATTATCTTAAGGACGCTTTTATAATTTCACAGGCGAAGAGATACGATATAAAGGGCAAAAAATATATAGGCTCGCCCTATAAATTCTACTTCACCGACATAGGCCTGCGCAACGCGCGATTAAATTTCCGCCAGCAGGAGCAGACGCACATACTCGAAAACATTATTTACAATGAGCTTTTGGTGCGCGGATTCAACGTTGATGTGGGCATTGTTGAATACCACAAGCGCGACAAAGACGGCAAGCTATACGAAACGAGAGCCGAAGTTGATTTTGTATGCAACAAAGGCAACAGAAGATATTATATTCAGTCCGCCTTTGCCATTCCCGATAAGGAGAAGATGGAACAGGAACAGGCGTCGTTTGACCGCATAGACGATTCTTTCAAGAAGATTATTATATTACAGCAACATACAAAACCTTGGAGAAACGAGAAGGGCTATCTGATTATCAACGTGATAGATTTTCTGCTCAATCCGGATAGTTTGGAATTATAATGAAAGCGCGCGCCAAAAAACGAGGC
>CAYLIO010000140.1:0-1501 GCA_964383655.1 uncultured Clostridia bacterium
AAACACTAAGACTTCATGCGTTTTCAGATATCCTTGCTGCCGTCATCTTGACCCTTTCTTTAAGATCGGCAGGGCTGAGTACCCTGATGCCTCCGCCGAAACTTAAGATTCTGCCGACTAAAGTATTGTCATCCGGAAGCGATATATCGGCGATAAATTTATCTTTGTACGGTTCGATGTTATCAACGCCTATCCATTCTTCCACATCCGCCAGGCTCTCCTTTTCTATTTCCAGACTGACCTGAATAAGATCCTCTGTCCGGTAGCTGAAATTGAGCGGAATCATGTCACGCGTTATCTTTTGTTTCAAAAATTTCTCGCCTGTAAAACGTGCGCTCTTTATTCTGCCTATCTTAAAAGTGCGGAAGCTCTGTTTGGTATGACAAAACGCATAGACATACCATACATTCTGTTTGTATACCAGCACGTGAGGATCGATTACGCGTTGGCTGTGTTCACCCTCCCGTGATATGTATTCGATGTATATTGAGAGACTTTCATTGACAGCTTTTTCGCATATATCCATTTTGTCCGAAAATCTTTTCGTATCGCCCCATGTTCCCCCGTCTACTATAATACTCCCGCTTATCGAGATATCCCTGTTTTCGCTCCTTATATTGCTCTGCAGCTTTTCCAACGCGCTTTCGAGTGCTTCATCGCTCACCTGACTCATCATCGCGGTCAGTGCGCGTACCGCTGCTGCGTGCTCGTCTTTTGAGAAAAAACCGGCCGGAAGACGAAAAGTGTCAGCGATGGTTATTCCGCCGTATCTGCCGCGAATGATATTTATGGGTATACCCGCTATAATCATTTCATCGACATATCTGTATACGCTGCGTATCGATATTTCATATCGTGAAGCGATATACCCGGCACTTACTTTTCGTTTTGACAGAAGCATAAAAAGCATTCCGACCATTATTCTGTATTTCATAACTCGTCTCCTTTTGGCCGTTACCTTCTGCAACAGGCCGTTTTACTCTTTAATTTCAAACCGCGAAGCACTGCTTTTGCGTTTTTTTATATCAATTTTAAACCAAATCCTGAGATATATACTGAAGCGAAACCTGCCGCCTTGCAGTCAAAAATGCCGAAAGCAGCGCCTTTAGCGACAAATTTTTTTATTTTTCTTAAAAAAATTTTAATAAATATGACTAAACGTGTCAAGTATTATATGTAAAATATAAGGTGTGAGAAAAAAATTTCAGGGAGAGATATACGGAAATGATGTTTTCAGATTATGTAGGAAGGCAAAAAGAAATAATTCAATCGAGGGTTTTACGTGACATGTACCGCCTAGCCGAACACGTACACAGCGCACCGGATAATGAAGAGAAGGCCGTTTGCGGTCGGTGTTTCTCGTCAGACGATTATGAAGCAATGAGCAGAATAATCATGCAAGAGATTGTATGCATGAAGGGGTTAAACACAAAAGAGCGCGAAAGTGTGCTTATCCGAAATCAATGCACGGATTTATCGAAATGCGGCGTAAAAACCGTGA
>CAYLIO010000141.1:0-1500 GCA_964383655.1 uncultured Clostridia bacterium
TTTTTGCTTGACTTTGCGCCGCGCTGTATGATAGAGTGTTTCTCGAGCCGCTCGGAACAGGCACCAAAGCGCTTAAATTTTTTTACGAATAAGCCGCCTGCGCCTTAAGATGCATTATTTGCCATCGGCGAAAATTTTCCGGCGAGACCGGCCAGAAGGAGGCAAGAAAACTTCAATGTACGCTATTTTTGAAAACGGCAGCAAGCAGTACAGAGTAAGCGAAGGCGACACCGTCAAGCTTGAGAAACTCCGTGCAAACGTGGGCGACACCGTAGAGTTCCCCGTCGTTATGCTGTCAGACGACGACGGCATCAAAACAGGCGCGGAAGCAGCCGAAGCTAAAGTAACCGCTGCGGTAGTAGCGCAGGGCAAAGCAAAAAAGATAATAGTTTTTCGCTACAAGCCCAAGAAGAACGAGCGCAAGAAGCAGGGACACAGACAGCCCTTCACGGAAGTGAAGATAGTATCGATAGGCACCAAAGGGAAAGAGGCCGAAAAGCCCGCTAAGAAACCTAGGACGAGAAAGACAGCGGCAGAAAAAGCCGCTTCGGAAACAGCAGCCGAAGCAAAGGCTGAATAATTCACGGGAGGACAGACTCAAAATGTTGCTTTTAAATTTATTTGCGCATAAGAAAGGTACAGGCTCTTCCCACAACGGCAGAGACAGCGAAGCAAAAAGATTGGGCGTTAAGCGCTCCGACGGACAACGCGTGCTTGCGGGCAACATCCTTGTAAGACAGCGCGGAACCAAGTTCAAGGCCGGCAATAATGTGGGACTCGGCAGAGACGACACACTGTTCGCGCTGGTCGACGGGACGGTAAGATTCGAGAGAGTCGGGAAAGACGGGAAGCAGGTTTCCGTTTACGCAGCCGAATAATTTCGTCCGGACCGGGATATGGCCCGGCAAAAGAGTTAAATTCATACGTTTCGAGACGGCGGGCGGGCAGTTCTACTGCCACCGCCGTTTGTTTTTATTATCTTTTTCTAAAGAACGATCATGATACGTGTATTCCCTTTGAACGATATGTATAAAAATGCGTTTTGCGACATGTTCGCCGTCTGCTGCGCCGAACTTGATCGCGGCTTCGATGCACGTCTTGCAGACGAGCATGTTATCCCCGAGCTTCTCAAAGGACTATTGAGAATAGATCTGATAGAAGATGACGGCGTCCTCTGCGGATTCTGTATATACCGGATCGACGGAAGCGGCAATGGCGACATTCGCGAAATTTATATACGCTCTGACCACAGAAGAAAGGGCCTCGGAAAATTCCTTCTTTTCACCGCCGAAATGCGGCTCAAAGAGGCCGGTGCGGAAGAACTGCATACGCTCTCCGACGAGTGCGCCTGCGGCTTTTTCTCCGCCTGCGGATATGAGATTGCGAACGAGGCGCGCGAAATACCGAACCGCGGCATTTTCTTTAAAAAACTCGCCGGCCGAGGCTGCCGCGGGCAGAAAAAAGATTAAGGGGGACGGCCGTTCTCCTTTCTTGTATAAA